>CAWVYJ010000032.1:0-20827 GCA_963934365.1 uncultured Dehalococcoidales bacterium
TCACTTCGAGGAAGTAAAACCTACCTGATCGTCCGCTAGTAGTAGAGACGAGATCGGTTAGCAACGTATTTGACTGAAATGCGAGGTGCTGTCTATGAACGTGTCAGTTGGTGATTTAGAGTACGAGTGGCTTGGTGATTGGGCTGAACTTCCGGCCAACGGTACAGTTGAGCGTGGCTGGTCGCACCACGGAATGGCGTTTTCCAGCGAAGGCCAGATCGTAACGTTTCATCCTGCTGAGTCGCTCGTCGTAATTCTTACGACCAATGGAGAACTTGTTAGGTCATTTGAGATTCCGGTAATCGAGGCTCATGGACTAACATTGAGCACTATCGGTCTCAATCAATCCATATGGATTGCCGACAATGGTCGCAAGCGTGATCCCGACCAGGATTACGACTATATGCCCGACCCATTACAAGGCAAAGTAGTGCGGGTTTCTATGTCTGGTCTGGTCGAGATGGAACTTTTTGAGCCGATGAATGCTGGTCTGACCGGCGAAGCTTTTTCACCGACGAGCGTCATTGCTTTCGATGAACACCTAGGCGGTAACGGCGATATTTGGGTCGCCGATGGTTACGGAAAGAGCCTCGTTCATCGATACAACTCGAACGGTGAATATCTTCTGTCTATTGACGGCATCAGAGGCTCGGGGCGCTTCAACTGTCCGCACTCACTGTGGATCGACACTCGTTCGGGCTCGGCTGAGCTTCTTGTTGCCGATAGGGCGAACGGGCGGGTGCAAGTCTTCGATATGGAAGGCGAGTACGTTCGAGCGATCGGTTCAGATTATCTCGATCGGCCAACGGTATTTGCGAACTACGGTGACAATCTGCTGGTAGGTGAGCTGAACGCCCGCTTGACTGTGGTTGGACCCAACGATGAGTTGGTCGGGTACATCGGCGACAACACGCCTGTATCCGAAGAGCCTGCCTGGCCGAACGAGCCTGACTTGAACGATATTCCCCACCGAACTTCTCGGTTGGTGGAAGGGTTGTTCAACAGTCCTCACGGGATAACTTCCGACAACGACGGGAACATCTATGTGAGCGAATGGTTAATTGGCGGACGGTACACCAAGCTTCGTTTGATCAAGTGATTGCGTTCGCACAATGACTTCGCTGAACGATCGATCGGAACCGACTCTCCCAAACTTGGTTTGCAATGGCGCGGCTGTTGACGAGATTCGTCAGAGAATTGCTGATTCCAATGACATCGACGAATTCGATTTCAAAGGTTGGACAGGTCTTCACTGGGCGTTGGTGCGCGAAGTTTCTGAAGTAATAGCGCTTTTACTGGAATCGGGAGCCGATCCGAATCGTGCAACCGGAACAGGTCGAATACCGCTCAATATAGCCATTCGAAGCGGTCAGGGTGATGCCGTGACGCTTCTGCTGAATGCAGGAGCAAATGTCGATCTAGCTGACATCGATGGCAAGACGCCGCTGATGGTTGGTCGGTTGAGTAAGTATCCAGAGCTAACCAAGCTGTTGGAAAAGTAAACTACCGCCGCTGTAATTTATCCAATTGGAAACTTCTCCTCGGATCCTCATGGGATGCCCAGGCTTCAGTTGGTCGTAAACCCGAGATAATAAGTGGTATCGCTATCGGGTTCAGGTCAACCCCAATCTCTTGAGGGTAACTGTGTGATTGATTTTTCAATAGGGGTGATGTTTTCGATGACGATATTCATTGTTCCTTCGCGTCGGGAGACTGTTCCAGTCGCTAGTAGTAACGACTCTTTGACCTGCTGCTTGAAGCGTTGATATATCGTTGGCCATATGATCAACGGCGAGTGACCAAACTCGTCTTCCAGTGTGATGAACACGGTCTTGCCGTTAGGTTTCTGACGTCTTATCACAAGACCCGCCACTGAAATTCGATCCCCATTGGCGTAGTTTCGAATCTCTTCGCTACGAATCACCGTTGAAGGTAGGTGAGGTCTGATCTTCTCCATCATGTGACCCTGCGGGTAGACACCTGTAGCCGAGTACTCGCCGATCATCCGGTCCCAGTTCGACTCGTCAGGTAACGCAATCATGTCCTGCTCGACCGGCATTTCGAACGCCAGTTGTCGTGAGCCATCTTTCTTCTCGCCACGAGGTCGATAACGCAAGCCAGATTCCCAACGGAGATGACGTCGATCGGCGATAGTCGGAGGAATGCGTTCGGGATCGGCAATATTGTCGAAACGATCAAGTGCACCTGCTGCCGATAGAAGATCAAGAACTTCCTGTTGTACCCGGGTTCTAGACATGAAATTCGCCAGCGAAACAAACTCGCCACCTGTCTCACGTTCTTCAATAATGGGAACGGCTGTAGCTGTGTTTAGCTTCGCCACATGGATTAATCCCATCCGCAGAGCGCCATCTTCAATAACGGATTTTTTGTCACTGAAATTAACGTCGGGGCTAAGCACTTTGATCCCATGCCTAACAGCATCTTCTTTCAGCGTTTCGAGATTGTAGAAGCCCATTGGTTGGTTGTTGAACAGGCCCACGAAAAACTCGAGTGGCCAGTAGTGTTTTAGCCACGACATTTGGTATGCCGTTACGCCAAAAGCGAAGGCATGTGCTTCTGGAAACTGGTACATGCCGTGGAATTTGCCGAATACTTTTTCGGCGGCTTCGGGTGGAACACCTTTTGCGAGCGCACCGGTAATGAACTTGTCCTTCCAATGGGCGATATGGCGTTCGTTGTTTCGACGAGTGAACGCCCGGCGCATTTGATCACCCTCGACTGCAGTCATGCCGCCGACATGCACCGCTAATTCGCCTAGTTGATCCTGATAAAGCGGCACTCCATACGTTCGACCTAATGCCGGCTCTTCAAACGGATGATCGAACTTCCAGTCGGAGTCTTTGCCCATATGACGTCGTATTAGCAGCTTCACACCGTCGTTCACTCCAACGCCGGGACGAACTGCGCCGACTTCCCACGCCATTTCGGTGAGGTTACGCGGGCGTAGGCGAGTGACCATCTGCATCTGAGCCGCCGATTCGATTTGGAATACTCCGATGGTGTCGGCGTTGTGAATGTCGGTGTAAACAGAGTGATCTTCGAAGTCGATCCGAGATATATCGACTTTTTCTTCAGTCTGTTTTCTGATGAGTTCTAGCGCTTCAGAAAGTTGCGACAACGCCCCAAGGGCTAGGAAGTCGATCTTCACGAATCCGGCGTCTTCAGATGCGTTTTTGTCCCATTGGCAGATGTACCGACCGTCGATAGCGCTACGCTGAAGGGGTACTGTTTCGGAGAGCGGACGTGCCGAGAGGATCATTCCTCCGGGGTGTTGTGCGAGGTATTTCGGGAAGTGATTTAACTGCAGGGAGAGTTCGATAAGCATTTGCCAAACGGGCGCGTCGACTCTATCTCTGAACTCTGGAAGATCAGCCATTTCTTTAGCTAAAGCTGGAATTGAACTGTGACCGTCGAGTCGCTTGTTGAGTCGACCAAGATCGTCATCAGCAATGCCCAAAACCTTACCCAAATCACGCACAGCTCCACGGATTTTGTATGTCGAAATCATTCCTGTGAGTACGGCGCGCTCGTAGCCCCAACGTTCGTGAATGCGGAGTATCAACTCGGCACGAATTTCGCGAGGGAAGTCGAGATCGATATCGGGTGGAGACAGTTTTTCACCCTTGACAGTTTCTGGAAGAAATCGATCAAGCCTGAGCCCGAATTTAAGCGGATCGATATGCGATAGCCCAGTGAGGTAACCGATTAGGAGCGCTACTGACGAACCTCTACCTCTACCTGGAGGGTTTTCTTCGATAGGGAGTCCTGATTCGACGAGCCCCAGATCTTCTTGCACTTCGCGAGCGATGCGGATGATGTCGTAGTACTGCAGGAGGAACCCAGTAAGTCCGTGCATTTCGAGAAGCTCAAATTCTCTGTCGAGTCGGGCGATAACCTCTGGTATCACGCTGCCGTATCGACGCACAGCCGCCTCTTCGCAAATCTTTCTTAGGTAACTCGATTCTGTATGTCCTGGAGGGAGGAAATCGTAAGAAGGGAAGTCGTAGATGTTGTCGGAAGTAATATCGAATTTGCAACGGTTGGCGATTTTTACCGTGTTCGTTATGGCTTCAGGGTGCTCACTGAATAGCACGCCCATTTCGGTTGGTGACTTCAGGAAAAACTGATCGTTGGGTCGGCGTTCCCGATGGCTCGCTTCGAGGGATTTATTATGTTTGATTGCAACCAGTGCGTCGTTTAATCTATGTCGATCGCGAACGTGGTAGTGGGCGTTATTTGTGGCGATGACCCCAATTCCTAATTCCCGCGCAATTGCTGCCATACTTCGGTTTCGTTGGACATCTCCCATGACGAGGTTTTGCTGTAGCTCAAGAAAAAAGTTTTCCTTGCCGTAAATCTCGATATATTTTCTGGCGGCATGTTCGGCGGAGGCGATATCGCCGTTGGACACGAGCTTGGATATCTCGCCCCTTCGACACCCGGAAAGACAGATAACTCCTTCAACATGATCAGCAAGGAGTGACGGATCGAGATGCGGGTCGTTTCGCTCTTCGGTGTCGATGTGAGCACGGGTGGTTAGTAACGATATATTTTTGTAGCCCGTGGCGGTTTCCGCAATTAGGGTTATGTGCGGGCGACTGGCTGGCTCGTACTCGGTGTCGTCCGGCTCACCGAGTCCACGTGCGAGAGTGAGTTCGATGCCGATGATTGGCTTGATGCCGAGTTCTTTTGCTGCCTGCGCAAATTCCATGACTCCGCTTACGTTGTTGTGATCGGTAATAGCGAGGGCGTGCAGTCCTAACTGCTTGGCAGTGAGTAGTAAATCCCATGATTCTGATGCGCCTTCTTGGAACGAATAGTTGCTGTGTGCATGGAGTTCAGCGTAGGCGGTTGTATTGCGCTCTGTGAAATTGCTGTGGGTTACCAACTCGTGATTTCTGTGCAACTGGTTGTTTGGTTTGGTGTTTGTTTCTGGGGATCTATTCACAACCGCTTCTCATTTGTAGATTGGTCATTGGATCAGGGGGTGTAGACCGTCTGGTCAAGGCCGTTATCGAACTCAATTCTCAGATTATTTAGTTGGTATTAACCTGCCTGTCGATACCAGATGTTGGTCGATAGGTTGAGGTAAATGGTTAGCTTTTGCCCACTTTCGAGTCGGAGTACATAGTAGAGTCGGGCAATCTCCTCATTTGGCCCGCGCCACCACTCATCGTTCACCTTCCAGATATCGTCTATCTCTACGACTAGCATCCACTTGCCGTCGGGAAGCAGCGTTGTCTGTGTAGGGCGTTGTTCCTTTTCCCTCGTAGAGCGCGAGTTGTTGCCATGCTTTCGTCGAGAGCGAGGTGAGCCGGTAGCAGGTGGAACTTGGATCGAAGCCGGATTACCCGCTGAATCGGTACGAACGTGAATAGTACGCGGAGCATTTAGGGGCTTGATTCCGCCAGGGTAAATAGGATTGATGGTGTGTGTGTTATCCAACTTTCGTTGCCTACTCATCCTCGCCGCCAGAGCTGTTCATTTGGACCAGTGCGTATCGCCGCTCTGGGATTCTCGACCACGGTTCGAGTTCTCTCACTTGGTAGATAGGTGGTGTAATTCTGAGGCGGGATCGAAGCTGGCTAATCGTTTCTTGCAGATCGGTATCACGCTTTACTTCTTTCCACATCGACTCCTGCCTGCCTGCCTCACCAGTAATGCCCGAAAGGGTTATGCGCATGTCTTCGAGTGGCCCCGGAATGTTAGCCATGTCGAGCTTCGACTTAATTGCAAATAGTGCTTGGTTTTTGTTACCAGCCGGATCTTTGAACGCCACACTCATCGTCCACGGAGCGTGTTGGAAAACCTGCGATTGAATGCTCGCCTGTCGGGCAAAGCGGCGTGAAAGTTGCGATCGTCCATATGCACGATTCAATAGACTTTCGATAGCCGGAACGATGGTTGCCATACTTGCTGTTGGGTCAGGAAAATCCAGATGTTCTGATACGACCAGTACGCTTCGTTTTGGCATGAGTGGTCGATGGTCGATGCCGTTTGCCAAATCCCACGCTATACCGCCAACCTGACCGAATTGCGCCTCCATTGCTCCACGCGGAATATCGGCAATACGGCCCATCGTCGTTAGTCCAAAAGCGTGAAGCCTCTTAATGAGCTGATAGGGGAGTTGAAGCGAGTCGACTGGGAATTGATCGAGGAATCTGCCTGGTTTGCCAGTTACTTTCCTGCCGCTGTTCGATCTACTCAGCAGCGAGGCTGCGTAAGCAAGCCATTTGTTGCCACCAACTCCGATGCGCAGATCGAAGCCACCGACCGCCCCTGCAAGCAGCCTGACGACATTTGCGTCGTCCCCGTACAGACTTTCGAGCCCCCAAATTCCAACATATGCGAGACCCGGAGTAACAGCTTCAATATCGGGTACCAACTGTTCGAGATTTTCGATGATCTCGTCGAATACCAAAGTATAAAGCGGAGTGTCTGCTTCGATGATTAGTATGCCGTGGTGGCGTGATGTTGCCTCGATAAGCGGCATTCGAGGCATGACGTCGGTGAGGTTGGGCGATGCTGCGAGGACGACGCGTGCTGAAAGCGAGTTGCTGGCTTTAGATGAAGATAGCGAGCTTGCTTTTGTGCCGAGGCCGCCGGATATGTTGGTGAGTTCTTCGTCAAGGTCGAGCGCTTTGCCAGCGATGATTGCTGATCGATTGTGCAGTTCTGGCTTTCTTGCAACTTCAACCTGCCAGGGGAAGTTAGGAATCCGCAAACAAGCAAGCATCTTTGATGAGTTTTCCGAGAGATTGTGAGTTTTTGACTGGGTTGATGAATGGCTCTTCTGCGCGTGATTGATTGCACTCTGGGTAATGGTGTGATGCGGTAATAGTCGCCGCGTGTTTGGCTGCGCTGTGAGTGATTTAACTTGTGGGGGAAGACGTCTCATTTAGATAGTTATATGGCGCGTTGCGTGATGGTATATGCGACCTGAAATTGGTCGCCGAAATTAGACCTTAAGAGAATCAATTAGCGTCATAAAAATGTCGCTGGGTGCGAGACGAATCGGGTTCGCTTATTAATCCGGTTGATGAATTATTTAGTGATTTACCAGAATGTTGTACCGACTGGGACATCAATAATAGAACAAATGTTCTAAAAATCAATAGGGTTTGTCACCCAATTACAAAATACGGAGCGCCGTCACGGAATATCGATCTTTTAGTCTTTTTAGAAATGAATTCGATGCGTAGACAAGAGAGCCACATTTTTTGTCACTCCTAATTCCTACGCTTTAGGGCTATGTTCAGAAGCAAGAGAGGAAACTGCAATACTTATAGACCTCATCTCCACTGCACCTCTCACTAACCATTAAGTAGCACTATCTTGGCGTTACACGTGTGGAATTCAGATGTAGTCTGAATCCTCGTCATTCCGGCAGCATTCACTGTCGATAAGACATAGTCTCGTCGAGCAATGGGTTCGGCGAAAACAAAGTGAAGAACGAACTACCAAATGAGAAGCTCCCAACTATTCGGCAAAACCCTTCGACAGGCTCCTGGCGATGCAGAAACCATCAGTCACAAGCTGCTTACACGCGCTGGCTTTATTCAGCAGATCGCAGCAGGGATATTTAGCCTTCAGCCGCTGGGTAATCGATCGATCACTAAGATCAGAAACATCATCCGCGACGAGATGGATAGCGCTGGTGGTCAAGAGATCAATATGCCGGTAGTTCAGCCTCGTGATCTTTGGGTAGAGTCGGGCAGGGCAGACACGTTTGCCCCCCCTCTCGCAAGGTTTGAAGATCGTCGAGAGCGCGACATGGTTATTGCGCCTACTCATGAAGAAACTGCCACAGCAATGGCTCGTGCGGGGGTAACCAGCTACCGAGACTTGCCTTTTACGATCTATCAAATTCAGACGAAGTTCCGTGATGAAACTCGTCCACGAGGCGGATTACTTCGTGTACGTGAATTCGAAATGAAGGACGCATATTCGTTTGACGCCGATGACGAGGGAATGGACCGTAGCTTCCAAGCAATGGTTGCTGCTTACAAGCGTATTTTCAAGCGCTGTGGTCTCGATGTGATTATGGTCGATGCTGACTCTGGCGGAATTGGTGGTAAGGACTCGAACGAGTTCGTGCTGCTAACCGATAGTGGCGAAGACACGATTCTTGTGTCTAACGAAAGCGACTATGCCGCCAACGTTGAAAAAGCCTCGTTCATTAAGAAGGCGTTTCCGATCGATGAACTTGGTGCAGTTGAAGAATTTGCAACACCAGGCATCAAGACGATCGAAGAATTGGCGAAAGCCGAGGGTGTTTCTAAATCGAAAACTGCTAAGGCTGTGTTTTACAGCGTCGACGGTGAGATAGTCGTCGTGACCATTCGTGGTGACTACGAAGTTAACGAAACCAAGCTTCGGAACCTACTCGATGGCGCCGAGCCTAAACTCGCTACAGCTGAAGAAGTAAAAGCAGCGGGGTTGGTCTCAGGGTCGGCATCAGCTGTCGGACTAATAGGTATGAAGAGCGTTGTGGACGATTCGATCACTATGGGATCGAACTATCTTGCTGGGGCTAATAAAGATGGCTTTCACCTGCGTAACGTTAACTTCGAGCGAGATTTCAAAGCCGATATTATTGCTGATATTGCCGAAGCTAAGAAGGGCTACTTATCGCCCGACGGCAAAGGGAAGCTCGTTGCTAAGCGTGGAATCGAAATTGGTCACGTGTTCAAACTTGGCAACGTCTACTCATCGAAAATGGGTGCCAACTACACCAATGAAGATGGCGAGCAGAACGAAATTCTCATGGGTTGCTATGGCATAGGAGTTGGGCGGCTACTGGCTGCAGCTGTTGAAGCTAACCACGATGATTACGGCATGCTTCTGCCAAGGGCTATCGCACCGTATGAAATCTACCTTGCTGGGCTAAATCTCAACGATCCAGATATTGCCTATAAGGCCGAGATGATCTACGAAGCGTTGCAAGATGCTGGTTACGAAGTGCTCTTCGATGATCGAGACATTCCTCCGGGAGTGAAGTTTAAAGACGCCGACTTACTGGGAATTCCTGCTCGCGTTGTAATTAGCACGCGCAGCCTCGAAAACGGTGGTGTTGAAGTGAAGTCTAGAACCAGTAAAGATTCGGAAATCGTCTATGAATCGGACGTACTCGAAAGTGTTAAATCTCTGTTCGAATAGTCGGATAAATAGGCAGTTGTTAGTCATCTGTGTCTGATTGAATACTAATTGGTATAGCCCTAACTTGCCATTAGCAGGTACAATCGAGCACGTGCTTCAGTAATTCTGCCTATTGCTCGCCGAGATTTCGGTGAATATTTGATGAATTATTTGGGCGCGAAAATAAGAATGTGGGACGATAACCGTACGTACGGCAATGGATATGTTCAACTTTGAACATTCGATGGGATTCCCACTAACGAGGCTTGATTTATGGGTAAGAAGTTATTTATTGGTAGTCTGGCATGGGCGACTGACTCGTCTGGTCTTCAGGCAGCATTTAGCCGTTTCGGCGAAATCGAAGAAGCTACAGTCATCAGCGATCGCGAGACCGGACGGTCACGTGGTTTCGGATTTGTAACCTTCGTTGACGAAAGTTCAACACAGCAGGCCATTTCAGAAATGAACGGCGCTGACTTGGACGGACGTCCGATCGTAGTAAACGAAGCTAAAGAGCAGGCTCCTCGCTCCGGCGGCGGTGGATACCGCGGCGGCGGCGGCGGCGGCGGTAACGGCGGCGGCGGCGGCGGTCGACGAGAACGCTGGTAAGCCATTCACTGTAGTTACAACAACTGCAATTATGTGAAGCAAGAAATGGATGTTGCCTTCGGGTAGCATCCATTTCTTCTTTAACTTTGGTTAATCAAATGTGTATCTCATATTTGAGATCAATTTAGGAGTACCGAAAATAGTGATTATCGGTACTTGCGCAAGCGGGTAATAAACGAATATACGTGGTAAGGTTAACAAAGTAAGGCTCAGACATTTCAAGAGCTTGACATCGAGAAGTGGGCAACGCCCGCTTTTTTTGTGTCTTTCAATAGTGTGAACCGGAGGAATGAGTTGAAGAGTGATCTGCGAATAGCGGTTACCCAACTCGCTGCAGAGCGAAATCTGCCTCAGCCTGTCGTCGTTAAGGCTGTGGAGGCTGCGCTCGCGGCTGCTTACAAGCGTGATCCTGCTGCTCAAGGGCAGGACGTAATTGTGGAGATGGACCCAAGCGACGGTGATGTAACCGTTCGCACAGTTCGTCACGTTGTCGAAGAAGTTGAAGATCCTCTGATGGAACTGACTGCCGACGATGCACAAGAGCTTCAAGAAGGCGCTGTAGTTGGCGACATTATTGAAACCGGACAGTTGGAGTACAACCCAGGTCGAATCGCAGCTCAAACTGCTAAGCAGGTCGTTATGCAGCGACTTCGTGAGGCTGAGCGCGACATAGTATTTGAAGAGTTTATCGATAAAGAGGGTGAAGTACTTACGGCCACTATTCAGCGAGTTGAGTCACGCTGGGTAACTATCGACCTTGGTAAGGCTGAGGCTGTTATGCCGCCTGCCGAGCAGTCGCCGTTTGAGCGATATAGGCCTGGTCAGCAGCTGAAATTCTTCG
Organism: uncultured Dehalococcoidales bacterium; assembly: GCA_963934365.1. Lineage (GTDB taxonomy): Bacteria > Chloroflexota > Dehalococcoidia > Lucifugimonadales > Lucifugimonadaceae > Lucifugimonas. The sequence continues at coordinate 10,610 of CAWVYJ010000032.1, forward strand.
TTGTTCAGGTTGGTCGAACCATCCGTGGACCCGAAATCGTTGTTTCTCGAACTCACCCAGATCTTCTTCGTCGACTATTCGAAGTTGAAGTTCCTGAAATTTTCAGCGGTGTAATCGAAATCAAGGCAATCGCTCGAGAGCCTGGTGCACGTTCTAAAGTCGCTGTTACATCGAACCAAGAGGGTGTCGACGCTGTTGGCGCTTGTGTTGGTCTACGTGGAATTCGTATTCAGAATGTCGTCAACGAACTTCTTGGCGAGAAAATTGACGTTATTGAGTGGGATGAAGACCCAGTCAAGTTCATTTCAAACTCCCTTAGCCCAGCTGTAGCCGACCGCGTCGACCTCAACGCTGAAGATGAGTCAGCAACAGTATTGGTTCCTGATCGTCAGCTTTCGTTGGCAATCGGTCGTGAGGGACAAAACGCTCGACTTGCCGCAAAGCTAACTAACTGGCGAATTGATATTCAGGGCACTAGCCAGGTTGTTGAAGAAGAACCGGCTGCGCCAGAACCTGCAGCGGTTGTTCAAGCCGCAACCGATGCCGTTGAAAAAATAGAGGCCGCAGTTCCTGCTGCTGAACCTGAAGTAGCCGTGGCTGCAGCAGAAATAATTGAGGCCGGACCTCTTTCGGAAGCCACTGAAGTTCCAACTGCTGAAGCCAAATCGGAAGTTGCTGTAGAACCTGCAGTCGACGACGGAGCCGCTAAGGCCGCCGCCGATGCTGAACTTGCAGCACTTGAAGAAGAACTTGCCGTTCTCGAACGAGAAGAAGAAGAACGCAAGGCTGCGAAGGAGTCTGAAGTTCTTGACGTTTCATCCGACGATCTCTGGCAAGTTGATGGCGGATCTAAATCTGCTCCTGCCAAGGAAGTCGGTGGAATTCGATTTGCAGAGGATATTGCAGGATTCCGAGAGACCGATGCAGGTCGTCGTGGCGGTAAACGTGGTGGAAGCAGCGCTCGTAACCGTAGGCGCCGTTAGTAATTGATAGCGCAGGTCTGGTTTAGATGAGTCAACAGAAACGGCACATCGCTACTCGAACCTGTGTGGTCTGCCGGACAAAACGGCAGCGCGATGAGCTTCTCAGGTTAGTTAAAACACCTGAGGGGCAGATTCTGTTTGATAGCACTGGACGAATGGATGGTCGTGGAGCTTACATTTGTGCGGATGCCGATCACTGGGGTGAGGGCATTGATAGAGGTAGACTTAGGAACTCGCTCAAAGCGGCAATTGATGATTCGACACTGAGATCGCTCAATGAGGCAATGGAATTGCCAAACAATGAGTAATTGATCCAACAAGGGAACTAACTGGTAAATGGCACAACGTAACGGACAATCTGGTAACCGATCTAATAGGGGCAGACGCTCAGGCGGTCCCGGCGGTCCCGGCGGTCCCGGCGGAGCTACACGCGTGGTTGTAGATAGCACCCCGCGCTCCCCGGTTGCCCTGCCAGCTCAGTCCACCGTGGGAGAACTCTCAGACATCCTTGAGATGACTAATGTCGACACGATCAAGGCTCTGATGCGACTTGGCATCATGGCGACTGTCAACGAAACAGTCGAGTTTGAGATCGCCGCCAAAGTTGCTGCTTCATTTGAAATTGGTGTACTCAAACCGAAAGACCGGGAAGAAAGTACTGCCGCTGTAAAGGTCGGTGTCGACGAAGAGATGACGGATGAGAACTCTGTCATCCGTCCACCGGTCATCACGGTTCTTGGTCACGTAGACCATGGTAAGACCACATTACTTGATGCCATTCGAGGGGCAAAAGTGGTTGATTCTGAAGCCGGTGGTATTACACAGAGCATCGGTGCTTACCAGGTCAACAAAGATGGCCAATTGCTCACATTTATAGACACTCCTGGTCACGCTGCGTTTACGCAGATGCGAGCTAGTGGAGCACAGGTGACCGACATCGCAGTGTTGGTTATTGCTGCCGACGACGGTGTTATGCCGCAGTCGCTCGAAGCTATCGACCACGCACGGGCTGCGAACGTTCCGATCATTGTTGCTATCAACAAGATGGATGCTCCAGGTGCTGACCTCGATCGTGCCAATGCTCAGCTTGCCGAGCACGAAATTATCGTTGAGTCGTACGGTGGTGACACTGTTGCTGTTCCTGTTTCCGCTCTTAAAGGCGAAGGAATTGACGAACTTCTCGAATCTCTTCTTCTGATCGCTGAAATTCAAGAACTAAAAGCCAACCCCGACCGAGCTGGTATTGGCGTGGTAATCGAATCTCACATGGATCGATCCCGTGGCGCAGTCGCATCAGTCCTCATCAAATCGGGAACTGTAAGAAACGGTGACAACATTGCTGCCGGTATGTTCCGGGGACGCATTAAATCTATGGTTGATGGTTTCGGTAATGTCGTAAAAGAAGCCGGACCTTCGACACCGGTCGAAGTTCTTGGTCTGAATGGTACGCCTGCAGCTGGTGACCAATTTGACGTAGTCGCAACTGACCGAGTAGGCCGTGATCTTGTTGCAGCGCGGGAGCGTCAAGCTTCTAAGCGCAAGGAGACTCGAGCAGCAACAACGATGGCTGAAGTTATGCGTCGGGTTCAGCAGTCGGATTCAAAGGAACTGTTGGTCGTTATTAAGACTGGCAACCACGGATCGATAGATGCTGTGCAACGTGCAGTCGAGCAAATATCGAATGATGAAGTTCAGGTGAGAGTACTTAGTGCTGCATCTGGAGCTATCAACGAATCTGACATTCTTCTCGCATCTGCTTCAAACGCTATGGTCATGGGATTTGAGACATCGGTCGAATCTGGCGCTCGGCGTCAGGCCGACGCCGAAGGCATCACGATCCGAACCTACGACATCATCTACAATCTCGTTGACGAAGTTGAAGATGCAGCACGTAGTTTGCTTGAGCCAGAACGTAAGACTGTTGTTCTTGGTCATGCAAGCGTTCTCGAAGTGTTCACACACGGTAAGCGTGAACAAATCGCTGGTGTAAGAGTTACCGACGGTATGTTCAAGCGATCTGGTCGAATGCGCGTTATTCGAAGTGGCGAGGAGATCTTCGATGGTGCTATCACTTCGATGCGTCACCTCAAAGAGAGCGTCCGAGAGTTGGCCAACAACTTCGAAGGTGGCGTGAAGATCGATGGTTTCCACGAGTATCAGACCGACGATGTGATGGAATGTTACGAGATTCAGGTCACCCGACGATAATCGACCGTTTTGATTGGAATAATCTTCCTTTCACTCGATTGATTCGAAGGTTAAGACGACAGGAGTTAAGTAAGTGACCGACGAAAGACGTGGCGGACGCGTTAATCACACGATTCAGCGCGAGCTAGGTACGTGTATTGAAGAGTTGAGCGATCCTCGCTTGTCTCCAATGACATCTGTTACCGGCGTTGAAGTGGACCGTGATCTATCGATGGCCAAGGTTCATATCAGTGTTCTTGGCACTGATCAAGAACGTGAAGACACTCTTGAAGCGCTTCGTTCCGCGGCCACTCGGCTTCGTATGGAAATTTCACATCGAATTGTCATTCGCCGAATGCCCCGACTTTCCTTCTTTGTCGACTCGACGATGCAAACAGGTGCAGACATGGACCAGATCATTGATCGTGTGATGAGCGAAGACAGTCGCCGCTTCGCCGACCGGGACGGCAGTTGACCGACGAGCGTAATGCATATCCAGAAACGCAACGTGTAGGGCTTGCCGCTGGTGGCTATCTGAACATCAATAAGCCGCAAGGTTGGACTTCGACTGACGTGGTTCGCAAGTTAAAAGGTGTTACACGTGCCAAGAAGATTGGCCACGGTGGAACACTTGATCCTTTGGCAACCGGGGTGCTTCCGATATGTGTTGGCTCGGCAACTCGTTTTGCCGACACGGTGCTTTTAGGCACTAAGTCGTATCGAATCACAATGACGCTTGGATCGTCTACTAATACCTACGATTCGGAAGGCGACACAACGGCAGAGGCAGATTGGTCTTCCATTACACGAAAACAAGTCGTCGAATCATTGAAAGATTTTCGTGGCAAGTTCGACCAAGTACCACCGATGTTTTCGGCGCTACACCACAACGGTCAACGACTGTACGAACTGGCTCGTAAGGGAATCGAAGTCGAACGGCCGGCCCGACCGGTTGAGACGATGAGTCTTGAACTGGTCGAATTCAATGCTCCAGAAGTGATTCTTGATGTTGAGTGTGGTCATGGTTTCTACGCTCGAACACTGGTTCACGACATAGGCGAAAAACTCGTCACACATGCACATATGACAGGTCTCGTCCGAACGCATGCAGGTGTTTTCAATTTGGAAAATACCGTAACGATCGAGCAAGTGATTGCCGCTGCTGACTCGGGTGATTGGCGTGACGTCGCAATGCCGATTGACACAACGTTGCAGCATATGCGCCAAGCGACTCTTACTTCGGCGCAGGTTGAAATGGTCGGGTACGGTCGGCAGATAGCGGTTTACGATATTGGCAAGGCCGGCGACTTTGAATCGGGCGACCGGATTCGCGCATATGCTCCAGATGGCGAGTTACTAGCGATACTGATATTCGAGCCTGAAAAACTCGGATGGCGGCCCGAGAAAGTTCTAATGCCGATTTAAACCAGAAACGCACTCGTAACAAATTCATGGGACATGCATAAACTTTTGCTTGCTATAGTCGAACGCCGAATATGTAAGTGAAACTATTTGTAACGTCGTCCCTACAAGCAAGTGAATCCTAACTCGGGTTTCCAGTCCAAGAGAATCCAAATTGCACGATAGTCCATTGGCAGTAGTAGCCGAACTCATCCTTCTTCTCGCCGTAATTCTCGTCGCCGCAAAAATCGGTGGCGAAGTTTCCGAGCGATATCTGAAAATTCCGCCAGTTCTTGGTGAACTAGGCGCAGGCATTCTAATCTCCCCTTTTCTACTTGGCGGAATTCACTGGTTTGGTGGCGGTGCAATATTTGAACTAGCCCACGATGGCAGCGGATTACCGGTCGAACCTCAGTTGTTTTTCGTTGCTCAGTTGGCGGCAGTCGTACTGTTGTTTGAAGCAGGACTTGAAACCAACCGTGATCAGTTCATGAAGTACGTTCGTCCCGCAACTGCGGTGGCAGCGGGTGGAGTGATTCTGCCGTTTTTCATGGGATTTGCAGCGACTGTGATGCTCGGATTCGCTGACATAGACTCGATAGAGGGTATGTTGCCAGCTCTGTTCGTAGGAGCCATCATGACCGCCACATCGGTCGGTATTACAGCGAGAGTTCTTGCCGATATTCGGCGATTAGATTCTCCTGAAGGCGTAACTGTTATGGCAGGAGCAGTAGTCGATGATGTACTCGGAATTATCATTCTTGCGATCGTTATCGGCATCTCCGAAGAAGGAACTGTTACGGCCGGTTCGATCGGCGTCATCTTCCTAAAGGCAGTCGGTTTTTGGCTAGGGCTGATGATCATTGGATCGATCGTGTCGAAGTACATTTCGAACTTTGTGCTTTGGTTCAAGAGTGCAGGCGCAGCGCTAGTTCTGGCTCTGGCTTTGGCGTTCATCGCCTCGGCGGTCGCTGAAATTTACTTTGGGCTAGCCATGATTATCGGTGCATACACAATGGGACTGGCTCTATCGGGAACCGAGCTGAAGCACCAGGTGGAAGATTCGATGCGATCGGTGAACAACTTCCTAGTACCGATCTTCTTTGTCGTCATCGGTATGCAGGTCGACTTTACCGCGTTCGGAGCCGGAGATACGTCGCTTGGTTCAGCGATCCTATTCGCGGTCGTGCTCACGTTGTTCGCAGTCATTAGCAAAATTGTGGGATCTGGTGTGCCAGCATTGTTTGTAGGGTTCAACCGAATCGGCGCGATTCGAGTGGCTCTCGGAATGCTGCCTCGGGGTGAAGTCGCATTGATCGTTGCTGGAATCGGTCTGACATCCGGCGTTATTGGACAGGACGTATTTGGTGTTGCAATTGTTATGACCGTGGTCACAACGGTTCTAGCCCCAGTTTTCCTCATCCCTGCGTTCAAGGGTGGAAGCGGACTGAAGAACCCTGAAAATCATGAAACAGAGACCGAAGAGTAAGACCGCTCCACGTCTTTTACGCATGTGTATGATTCTGACCGTACGGTCGCAAAACAGCCTGAAAATGCGTAGTTCGGAGATGTCACATGTCTGTCCATAATTTCGAGCAAGTAATAACATCTGAGGATGAAATCAGGGAGATTCTTGGACATCCCAGCCAGCGTGCCGCCGACAAGGTGATCGATCACATTGATGAGCATTGTGCGGCGTTGATCGCTCATTCGCCGTTCTTGGTAATTTCATCGGCCGATAGCGATGGCAATATGGATATGTCGCCGAAAGGCGATCCCGAGGGCTTTGTGAAAGTGCTCGATGAGAAAACCCTCGTGATTCCCGACCGACTCGGAAATCGTCGAGGCGATACGTTTTCTAATGTCCTACAGAATCCCAAAGTCGGGCTGTATTTCTTAGCGCCAGGATACCGAGAAACTTTGCGAGTGAGCGGTACTGCACAGATCGTTCGTGATACGGCGTTGCTGGAATCGATGTCGGTACAAGGAAAAGTACCGACTCTCGCTTTGGTGATCTCAGTAGAAAAGGCGTTTTTCCACTGCGCGAAATGCGTTATCCGTTCCGGACTTTGGAAGCCTGAAAGCTGGGGCAGCGTCGACGGTATTCCGACATTGGGAGAAATTTTGGTTTCTCATTCGAATATAGATGAACCTCCTGAAGAAATTCAAAAGTGGATCGACGAAGCGTACGAAACCAAAGTTTACTGATCTTGGATCTGGGCCTAGCAGTCTAGCTGTACGCAACTTGGCAGAAGCCGTGATTGCAGTAGCCATACGGATTCTTCGCCAAATATTGCTGGTGCTCTTCTTCGGCGTAGTAGAACTCCCCGGCTTCGGCTATCTCAGTTGTGATCTTGCCAAATCCCGATGAAATAAGTTCCGATTGGTATTTCTCAACACTCGCTTGCGCTGCAACCAGCTGTATTTCGTTTGTTCCGTATATTGCAGTGCGGTACTGGCTTCCGTGGTCGTTGCCTTGCCCCATGTGCTGCGTCGGGTCGTGGTTCTCCCAAAACACCTTGAATAGAGTGCCTAGATCAACCTCAGCGGGATCGAAAACGACTATCACTGCCTCGGTGTGACCTGTGCGAGAAGTGCACGTCTCCGGGTATGTCGGGTTTGGCGTCGTGCCACCGCTGTATCCCGCAGCAGTCGTGAACACTCCTGGTACTTCCCAGAAGAGTCGTTCTGCACCCCAAAAGCAGCCCATTCCAAAAATGATCGTTTCCATTTGGGTAGGGAAGGGCGGCAGCATTGAAGTGCCATTCACAAAGTGCTTGCCACTGATCTTGATCGGAGTATCTCGACCCAACAGCGCGTCTTCTGGTGCGATCACGCCTTCTGGCTTAGTTCTGAAGAAATTCATATTTTTTAGCTCCTAAGACCAAGTACGGATCGGGCAGCGGTTGCGGTTTCCGTTACCTGTTCAATTGTTCCCATTCCGAACATAACAGATTCGACCCCAACGTCGTTAAATGCGTATTCGAACGCCTTCTCGCCAAGATATCGTCCACCAGCCATCGGTTTGATAGCGATCACAGGCTTGCTGGTGTTGCGGACTGCATCGACCACTCGATCTTGGGTAGGGAACATGTACATTCCTGGTTCGTTGACAGGCACGATGTAACCGTCAAAATCTATGCCCTGTTCTTCGATCAACGGAATTGTGATTCCACCGTGATGAACGCTTGAAATTACCGTGTCAAAACGGATGCGCAAGAAATCGAGATATTCCTGAATAAGATCGAAACGTCCAACCGCAGCGAGAAGATCAATCTCGGCTCCGGGATCTGCGACGAAGATTTTGCATCCAGCAAAAAATCCCAAATACTGCTCGAGCGTGGCGTAATCGATCTCGAATTTCTCTGCGTCGACTTGGCTGTAGGGCTCGACCGTTTTCGGAGTCACCAGATTATCGAGAGTCCCGCCAACTGTATATTCGAGAATTTTGTCCTGGCGAATTTGCGCGAGGTATGCCTCTTCGCCGACGTCAGCTAGATCGTATCCAAACAAAGTCGAGTGCGCCCGTTCGGAGTAAGCGATGATTTCTCCGTTTAGTGTGATTGGGATGAGGATATATGCAAGACGGCCGATTTCGGTTTGTAGTCGTCGTTCAGTCTCCCAAATCGCCTGCAAGTGCAACCTGTTCAACTCAGGGTTCATGTGGTCGACCTGCGCGACCGTAAATCCGAAGTTCTGCACGGCGTGAGTAATAATGTCGGCTACGTGATTTACTTCGCCAAAAAGCTTGAGATTTTCGGCGTCTCGTTCAACGCTTTGGTACGACACACCATCGAAGGGATGAATACCCATCGTTAGACGCGGGAAGTCGATTTTGCCAAAAGGAGTTGTCGGAATTGATTCAACTCTATGGTGAATGGACATTTTCTTGCTGACGACTCGGGCACGCTAATAGATTGGTGGTGAACCACGATTGTATATGTTGACGAGGGGCGGACTCGGACCGCGATTAAACAGTTTAGGATCGAATATCCAACAGTATGATCAATCGTTGGTAACATCTCCAAATGCAATTCTCGGTCATTAATACCCGCCACGCGATCTACCGCCATACGGACCGATACGCAGGTTGGCCTGCAAATTACGGCATGTGGGTTTGGGGCAACGAAATAGTTTTGCTATTCACCTCAGGCTATCCCGACCCGAACGGTGGGTTTCATGCTCGAGATCGAAATCGTCCGCTGATCACAATGCAGGCAAGAAGCACTGACGGTGGGGAATCGTGGTCAGTTACGGAAGCGCCGCTGCGATTTGGGACAGGCCTCGGCACTCACGAACATATGAATCAGGAGATTGTTGAATCTCTCGACGCAGTGAAATTCGAATCTTCATCAGATACTGACTTTAACGATCCGAATCTCGCAGTGATGTGCGGCAAAACGGGACTGACAGCGGGATCGAAATCTTGGTTCTACACATCAGTAGACCGTTGTCGAATCTGGAGTGGTCCCTTCGAAATACCGATGTTCGATCAGTTGGGAATAGCGGCGCGAACTGACTGGATATACGAAAGACCTGAATCCGCCACGTTGCTTCTGACCGCTACGAAACCAAATGGTGATGAGGGGCGAGTCTTTGCGTGTCGTACAGAGGACGGAGGGAGGAAGTTTAGGTTCCTTTCTTGGATCAACAGTGCACCCAAGGGTTACGAGATTATGCCGTCGTCAGTACAGCTCGACGATGGCTCAATTCTTACAACAGTTCGATGCCAAGGTAGTAGACACGACGATTGTTGGATCGATCTGTATAAGTCAACGGACGGTGCAAAAACGTGGGAGTATTTAGGTAGACCGGTTCCAGAAACGGGTGATGGTGGTAATCCGGGTAGCTTGGTCGCGTTGAGCGACAGACGTTTGGTGATTACATATGGCTCACGCAAGATTCCCTATGGAATTTTTGCTGTGATTTCGGAAGACTATGGGGGTTCGTGGTCTGACCCCATTGTTTTGCGAGAGAGTTTCGGTAATCACGACATCGGATACACGCGCTCAGTGGTTAGATCCGACGGCAAGTTGGTAACCGCCTACTACGTCAATGATGACCCTGACGGAGAACGCTTCATCGAGGCAACGATTACAGACTTCGGATAGTCGTGGTTGTTTGCGTAATCGGTTTGCCGAGTTTGGGACGTTCACGAAGCCCGAATTTTGAGGTTTGTAAATCAATTAACATTGCTGGTTTGAACTAGAATTGACCCTATGCCCCCGTAGCTCAGTTGGATAGAGTACCGGCCTCCGAAGCCGGGAGCGTGAGTTCGAGTCTCGCCGGGGGCGCCATTTTCATAGCAATGCTGCGTGATTGTCCGATCAAACTTTGCATAGGTGTCTATTTCATTAGGCATTCGACCCAAGCAGCGGTTACTCTACCGAAGCGTATTCCACGCGCTAATTTATTGCATATGAACACTAACGATGAATCTAATATTCGAATTGCACAACGCCACACTACTGGCCTTGATTCTGTTGTTCTGCACGATGAACTTTGTGATGTCTCCACACACTTTGTGGGCATAGGACGAAAACGGCAACACTACGGGTATGTATCCACTGGCGAAGGTTGTGCTCGATGACTGGTCGAACAGAATTCGCTGGTCGCAATGAACGCATTGATCTAGTGCTGCGTCGCC
>CAWVYJ010000033.1:0-20380 GCA_963934365.1 uncultured Dehalococcoidales bacterium
GAGGTCAACTGTCTCGGACTTCATACTTTTCTTTGGCTAGCGCAGGGTGCCGGATTGAATTGCGGCGTATACACAAGTTCGATGAGCGTTCATCACCGTAATCGTGATTACTACAAGAACGAAGATGAACTTCCGCTCGATACGCCAAGTGCCTACGGATTGAGCAAGGGATTTGGCGAGGGGATTTGTTCGTACTTTGCCTCGTGGTTCGACATGAACATTACCGCTTTGCGAATTACCGGACCACGTAGTCGCGAAGCATATTTGGAACAACGAGCACGGCCAGTTATTCCGCCTCCGCCTGCAAATCCGTTGTTCGTTACTGATGAAGCTGATCTTGCTCGTGCGTATCTAGCTGCATTGGAGAACGTTCAGATCGGGCACGGTCGGTTCGATGCGGTGTTTATTGCTGGTGACGAGAACGAGAAAGAGCACAACTTGACCAAGGCGAAGACGCTGCTTGGTTGGGTTCCGCAGTCACACCTTGATATTGAGAACTAATGCGAATCGCAGTTATTGGAAGCGGGAGCGTTGGGACTGGACTGGCTAAAGCGTGGTCAGGTTTAAGGCATTCGGTTGTGATTGGTTCGCGTTCTCCGGAGTCGGATCGTGTTGTTGGGTTGGTTGCTTCGCTAGGGAACGATGTTTCTGCAGCTGGATTGGCTGAATCGGTAGCTGATGCAGATGTGATTGTATTGGCGGTTCCATGGGGTGCGGCTGAAGTTTCTTTGGCGGCGCTAGGTGATCTTTCGAGGCGGATGATTATCGATGCCACAAACCCGTTTGTTGGTGGGCTGAATCTCGGGATTGGTCACGACGATTCAGGCGGAGAGCAAGTGGCTCGATGGGCGACTGGTGCTCATGTCATTAAGGCATTGAATATCGTTGATGCTCGGTTGTTAAACGGCACGAAGCTGGACGACCGAGAGATTTCGATTCCGATATGCGGTGACGACAAGGACGCTAAACGTGTTGTTGGTGAGTTGATTGGCGAACTTGGATTCGATGTTATAGACGCTGGCAAGCTGGAGATTTCTCGCCTGTTGGAGCCTCTCTGCCTGCTGATGATCAAGCTCTCGATGAAGAAGAGCTTGGGTTCCGAGATCGGATTCCGGGTGTTGCGGGATTAGATTATTGTGAAGTATTTATCATGGTCGAGTCACTCCTACAGCTTTACTCGCCAGGCGATTAGGGCGGAGATGATTCGGGCGGCTGCCATTCCTAGGAAGACGAGGTGCCATGGTGCGCCTGTGGTGTCGAGTACGAGGGCGAAGATGATGGCTTGGGCTCCGGCATAGACGTAGCCGTGTCCGTCGAGAATGCCTGAGGCGGTGGCTGCGTATTTGGGTCCTGCCATATCGACCACTAACGTCGATGTCATCGATAGGCTCATTGCGAAGGCTCCGATGAAGAGTAGTGCTGCACCTGCGTATATGTTTTCAGCGGGAATTACGGCGAGACCAATGAGGGCTGCGGCGGATATCAGTGCGGATGTGGCGATCATCGGGCTACGTCGTCCACCAAGGACCACATCGGAAATCCAGCCTGAGACCATCGGTGCGGTTAGATAGCCGAGAGGCAGTGCGACAGTCACAATGGCCGTGGTTTCAATGGAGAGTCCGGCTTCTTCGAAGTAATAGAGCGGTGCCCACGTTGTTAGTCCGTAGCGGACTACGTTTTCGAGTCCTTTTACATGCGAGGTGGCTACGAATCGCCAGTTTGTGTAGAGAATCCTATAGGCGGTGAATGCAGTGTGAGTAGAAGGGTGGTCCGGTACGACTTCGAGACGTGGAATTGTTCCGGATTGATCGAGATCGTCCAGTCCTATGTCCGACGGCCTGTCGCGAACGAGGAAGAATAGAGCGATTGCTGCGGGTAACATCAATAACGGCGGGTATCTAAATGCCGCTCGCCAGCCGAATTCGGCGACTGTCCAGCCGGTTACGAGCCACATAACGAGCATGGCTGATCCGGCGGAAACTCCGATGAGTCCCATCACTCGGCCACGGTGAGATCGATGCCACCATTGGGCGAGCATTCCAATTCCTGGCGCCCAGACTGTGGCGTTTACATAGCCGTTAAATCCCCACGGGATGGCGATCGTCCAAAGATTCGTGCCGAAGCTGGTGACCCAGTTGAGTGCTACCGATGCGAGTGTGCCGGTTACTAGCCAAAAACGGTATCCGTATGCCTCCGCGATTCTGCCGTGTGTCATACCTCCGAGTGCGAAGCCCCAGAGCAGGCAGGCGTTTATTATTCCAAGCTCGATGTGGGTGAAGTCGAGCTGCTCTCGCATTACGGGTCCAGCTGGCCAGTGGTTGAACCTACCCATGTATACGAACAGATAGAAGCCGGCATAACTGAATAGCACGCGGTTTCGCCATTGGTGGAATTCAGGCTGGATTGTGTCGTTGTGTGCGGTCACCGGAGCAGGGTACACATGTGTGAGGTTCGCTGTGGCAATACGCGTCGATTATTCAGTTCGATCGATGCTGCTTAGGTTGAGTGATCGTTAGATTGAAATCGTGATCCGGAATCGATTTTAGAATGATATGGGGTTGAATCACCGCTGCCGAAGAGTGCCTTGTACGTTGATTGTGGCGTACTATTTGCGATCGTCGCCACTTGCTAATGTGGCGTTGATCGCAGCTTTCTGGAGAACCACAATATGATCGTTGATGTCCACACTCACCTACCCAGCCATCGTGAGACTGTGCCACAGGACCAAATGAAGATCGAGACGACGATGAGGTCGGGCGAGAGTGTTCAACTGACCAATTCTATCGACGATTATTTGCGAGACATGGGGCCGGTCGACAAGGCTTTTATTTTTGGAATAGCGGAGCGTCCGTGGCGACCTGATGAGCAGGTTCTTGAAATTTCTGACTGGGGTGGAATTAACCACAATGATGTGGCTGCGGAAACTGCAAAGCACGCTCCTGACAAAATCGTTCCTTTCATGTCGCTTCACCCACTTGATCCGAACTGGAAAGACGAGTACGACCGCTGTGTTGATGATCTTGGCTGCAAGGGAATCAAGCTTGGCCCGAACTACCAAGACTTCGATCCGACGAGCCCTGAGGCGTTTGAGTTATTTGCCCGCCTCGAATCTGACGGTATCCCGATTATTTTTCATCAGGGAACTTCGCCAATGACCGAAGCTCCGCTTACTTACGCTCATCCTCTAACATCGGACAAGATCGCCATGGCGTTTCCGAATCTGACGATGGTTTTGGCACATTTGGGACACCCTTGGCAGAATGACTGTATGGCGGTCGTTCGTAAGCATCCAAACGTGTGGGCCGATGTTTCAGCGCAATACTACCGTCCTTACTCGTTCTGGCAGGGCATGCGGTTGTTCTACGAATGGGGTGTGACGGATAAGATTTTGTTTGCATCTGACTGGCCAGTGACACGTCCGCAGGACAACATCGACCACCTTCGCGGATTAGAGAAATTCGCTAAGGATCATCACCTGCCACAAATCCCTTCAGAGGACATCGAGGGGATTATAAATCGTGATGCCGTTGAGATATTGCGCGTCGATTAATTGTTAAGAGTTATTTATGCAATTCCTGTTCATACTCGTCTTTGTGCTCGTAGTTGGATCGACCATATACTTCATGGGTCGAAAAGCTGGGTATGCGCAAGGCAGAATCGATGAAGGCAAGGATTGGGCGACAAAGATCCGAGAGGTTGATGAGTAGTGTTCTGGGTTGGATATGGCATGCTCGTAAAAAACAAGTGTTTTACGGCTGGTACGTAATTGCCGCGCTGTTTTTCGCAACTTTTATTGCGATTGGTGCTAGGCAGGGATTTGGCGTATTCGTCAAGACATGGGAGCAGGATTGGGGTGTAACTACCGCTACTATCTCGATTGCCGCTTCGACTGGGTGGTTAGTGAATGGATTCTCACAGCCGTTTGTAGGTCGACTGACCGATGTCTACGGTGGTCGGCGTGTCGTGGTGTGGTCGTTGCTTGTTATGGCTCTCGCCACAATGGGGATTGCGACCGTCACGAATATTTACGGTCTGATCGCTCTTTACGGCTTCGTTATTTCCTTTGCGGCGGGCGGAATTTCTCCGGCAACAACCGGTGTGGTTGTCGCCAGATGGTTCGAGAAAAAGCGCGGCGTCGCAATGGCGGTATTGATTTCAGGTGGGTCGATAGGCGGCATGATAGTTGTGCCGTTTTTGAGCTATGTTCTGATCGAATTTGGCTGGCAAACTGCGTGGCTGATGATCGGTGGATTGGCGCTGGCATTCGGAGTTCCGCTGCTGCTGATTGTCGTACGGAGCAATCCGTCAGACATGGGTCTTGAGATTGACGATGAGGGGCATGCGGACTCTCCGTATGCTGAAGTGACAGTTCGTCCAGTTGGGCCTAAGTTTGCCGAGAAATGGAAGGACGCCCTTAGTTCTCGACCGATTTGGCAGCTTTCGATTACCTATTTTGTCTGCGGTATCACAACCGCTTCTATATCTGTTCATTTCGTTCGATGGGCGATAAGCGAAGATATATCAACGGGGACTGCGGCTCTGGCTTTTGGGGTGCTGAGCGGGGTCAACGCATGCGGTGTGCTGGCGATCGGACTGTTATCGGATCGATGGCAGCGGAAGAACCTTCTTGGCGTGGTTTACATCGTTCGGGGCATTGCTTTTATTTCACTGTTTGTATTGCCGGGGCCGATTGCGATATGGGCCTTTGCCGTTATAGGTGGTATGTCGTGGCTGGCAACTGTACCGTTGACGGCATCATTGACAGCAGATGTGTACGGGGTTCGAAATCTGGGCACATTGTTTGGGTTTGCAAATATGGCACACCAAATTGGTGGAGCTGCCGCTGTGATGTTATTTGGCTGGGCGTTCACAACGTGGGGATCGTATGATGTTCCATTTGCGATTGGCGCGGTAACGTTGTTTGCGGCTGGGGTCGTGTCGTTCATGATCAAAGAGAAGCAGGACTCCGTTAGGTACATGCAGGTGCCTGCGGGTGCTTCTGTAGATCAGGAATTAGCAGTGAAAAATCCGGCTTGATATGGCGAATCCATTCGGCACGCTGTTACATCACTCAGAGCCAATAGATCCGGATCTATGGGAGTGGTTAAGTACCAAAATCGATCATCTGCTAGGTCTTTCGCCAGGCGTAATGATGTTGATTCTGGGCGCGTTAATCGTCCTGTTTCCGGTCGTGGTGATGGTGTTGGTTTGGCGACGGCGCACCGCATTGGATAGAGACTAACGTCTCGCATTTGTCATGATGCTAGAAACGTCGAATTGAGCTTAAAAGAATTTCAGCGAGTTCTTCGAGGGCTTCCCAGTGATCGATTGTTGGTTCAATTTTACGATCGAATTGGATGTGCCAGCCTTGAAAACCGTCGTGAAGGCTGCGTACTTCTATATTCCCAAGATCGGTAGCCATTTGGCTAATTTCTTTGTTTGCCGTGAGGCCTTTGACTAACCCAAGACCTCGATCTTGACCTTCCCATTTTACTTCTGCGACTTTGCCGAAAGCCGGAAACGCTTTCTTACGTTTAGTTTTGATTTTTACCGACTGTTCTTTCGGAATAGCACGTTCGTCGGGAACTCCAAATTGGATGAACCAGCGTTCAGGAGAATCTTTGCTGGGGTCTTTCTTTACGACGTTCGCCCAGTAGATCGTGCCACCGTCGATATCGATTATTCCGAGTGAACGGAGGAACTTGCGATTGCCAGCCAGTTCTTCAGTTCGATCGCGTTCAGCAAGCACAGAACTTACACCGATGGTGTTGAGGTGATCGGTAAGTTCGTCTCGTGTTTCATCTTGGAGATGTTCTTGCATGATTGAATTCTTGGTTAGCTCGACTTTCTCACAGTCGAGAAAGATTTCTGTTGCTAAATAACCTACTTCTTCCAATTGAGCAGGTCGCCCATTCGGTCGAGGATAGTGTCGAGTTCTTCGTAGTCGAGCTTGTCGAGGTATTTGTTTGCCGGGTTTCGTGTGAGCGGAGTCTTGATGATTCCACGTCGGTAGTAAGCTGCTTTGTAAGCGTTTGCGCCGAACATAAATTCGAAGTTGAGAGAAGGAATCATTCGTTCCCAGATGTTTCGTGCTTCATCTGTAACGATCTGGAGACCACCGCTATCTACACCGCCGGCGTCGAGAGCGTTCCAGAGCTTCACGTGGGCATCGGTGATGTGACCAGCTGGCATTGTTCCTGCTGATCCTCGACGGTATTCGTCGACAAGATAGCGTCCGCCCATTCCGCCCATCAAACCTTTGACTGCCCCACCGGCTTTTTCGAGCAATTCCGTCATGATCTGGCCGGGTAGGTTGCTTTCTTCCTTAACGTAGTCGACGTGTTCGACCTCGTTCAGCATTTTGACCATCATATTTGTCGGCACAACAGGTCCGGCAGGTGGCTTGTTGTTCTGGATCCAAACTGGAAGTTGTCCCATTTCGGCGATGGCTACGTAGTGATCCCAAACTACCTGTCCGGCAGCACCATTTGGTGGCATTGCCATTACAGCATCGGCACCTAATTCGGCGGCGTTTTTGGTTAGTTCAACAGATACGGCTGTGGATGCCCCGCTGACGCCAGCAATTACCGGAACGGCGCCGTTTACGACTTCGATTCCAGTCTTGAGAACTTCTTTTCGTTCTGCGTCGGTGAGAAATGGACCTTCTGATGCGTTCACTGGAAGGACGATTCCATGTGCCCCGGTTTCAACACTGAAGGCGATGCACTTTTGAAGAGATTCCCAATCGACGGAAAGATCTTCGTTGAATGGGGTGACTGGAATGGCGTAAACGCCGCGGAATTGAGTTGAAGTGGTCATTGATGGTTTATTGCAAGCTAAGGTTTGGATTGTAACGATGGAAGAATACACCCTAGGATCGTGGGGTAAGATGCTTCGATTAGTTGAGATCGTCAGCAATTTACTCGCTGGCACAACGTAGATGAGGAATACCGATGGCAGAGACAATGCGAGCAGCACTGGATGATGGAACTGGTCAGTACGTAGTTCAGGACGTGCCGATGCCCGATATGTACGACGGTTCGGCTATGATTCGAATTCGCCAGACGGGTATTTGCGGTTCTGACTTGCATATGACCGCCGACAGGACAGAAGCACAAGAAATGGCTTCGGGTCACGAGGTTGCTGGAGAAATCCTCGAACTTCCAAAAGGCGAAACCAAACTCAAAGTTGGTGATCATGTCGCTGTCGAGATGATTGGTGCCGGTCGAGCTTGCTTGAATTGCCACTTTTGCCGATATGGCCAGTGGAAGCATTGTTTGGATCTTGCCCCTGACACGGGTGGCGGCTTCGCTCAGTACATGACTCGTAAAACAGCTGGAATTTTCAAGCTGCCTGACTCGATGGATTGGGTAGATGGTGGTGTTGTCGAGCCGATGGCTGTAAGTGTCCACGGATTTCGCTACGGCCGAATGCAGCCAGGCGATGTTGTTGGAGTTGTTGGTGCGGGAACGATTGGTCTATCTGCAATCGCAGTTGCAAAGGCGTACGGAGCACGAAAAGTAATCGTATCTGCTCGTTACCAGCATCAGGCTGAAGCTGCGAGGAAGATGGGTGCGGATATCGTTGTTGGATCGGAAGCGGGGGCGTTTGAAGCAGCATGTTTAGATGCTACGGATGGTCTTGGTGCCGATTTTGTTGCCGAATCGGTTGGTGGCAATCAAACGGTTTCATTCACACAGGCGATAAAAGCGACACGAAATCAAGGCACTATGTTGTATTTGGCGGCTATCAGATCTCCCATGCCGGTAGATTTGCTTGAGCCGATGCTTCGTGAAATCCGAATGCAGTCGGTGATTTGCTATGGCGTTATTGATGGGCATCACGATTTTGAAGTCGCAATCGATTTGTTGGAATCAGGCGATATCCCTTATCGCGACATTGTTACGCATCAGGTTGAACTTGAAAACATTCAAGAAGGTTTCGACCTTGCAGGCGACAAGACTTCAGGCTCGATCAAGGTGCATGTGAATATTTAGTCGCTAGCACTATGATCTATTTCTTCTGTAGCGATTTCTTCCCATATTTGATCGACGTATCGATATGAGATGCCGCAGTGGCTGCATGTTTTGAATATTAATGTCGCGTTTGCACTAACATCGACGGGTACAACCGAGAAGTTGTGTCTGTTGTCGTTCGAACCAAGAATACAATCGGTCATTATTTCTCTAACTCCATTTAATCGCGCCCATTATCTTCGAAAAATATTGTTAGACCGCCGTTTATTGCGGTTACGGTTTCATACGTTATTTCGGGTATCACAGAAAGATTTCCTATAAGGCCTACCGGCACCCATTTGGCGACTATGTTAATCTCGATATCCGTCTATTGCGTTGGCTCGCATATAGTCCTTGTCGAGTTCGATTCCGAGGCCGGGTCGGTCTGAGAGATAGATTTTGTCGCCACGGATATCGAGCGGGTGATCGATCATCATGTCGTACGCGTTGAGTTTTGCTCGTGATGTTTCTACTCGATAATGGTTTGGCACTGATGCCATGGCGTGTGCACCGGCTAGGACGTTGATGGGTCCACTCGCGTCGTGAGGCGAAATCGGAATGTAGTACGCCTCAGCCATCGTTGCGATCTTCTTGATTTCGCTGATTCCGCCGGTCCACGTTACGTCCGGCATTATGAAATCGGCAAGTTCGTTTTCAAGAATTGGGATGAACTCCCAGCGGGTGTGAATCCGTTCGCCGACACAAATCGGAACGTTCACGTTGTCACGGACCTGTCTAAGGGCGTGGATGCTTTCAACGGGAACCGGCTCTTCAAACCAGAATATCTTGTACGGCTCGAGCGCTCGGGCAAGTCGGATGGCGGTTGGGGCATCGAATCTCCCGTGAGCGTCGATGAGGATTTCGAAATCTGGACCAACCGCCTCTCGAATTCCGGCAATTCGTTCGATTCCGAGGTTTTCAGCCTCGGCGCTGAGTTGTCCTGTTAAGTAGCCATTCGATTCTTCAATGTGGTGTGGGTGGAAGGGGTCGGTTTTCAGAGATTTTTGTCCGGTGGCAACGATTGCTTTGGCGTGCTGGATCATGTCTGCGACGGATGAGCCGTCTTCAGGGTGGCAGTAGATCGGAATGCCTTCCCGTACGGGACCGCCGAACAGTTCAGATATTGGCAAGCCGAGAACTTTTCCTCGGATGTCCCAAAGAGCGATATCGATGCCAGATATGATGTTTGTTGTTGCTCCACGTGATCCCATGTACGTGAATGACCGGAATATTTTGTTCCAGATCATTTCTATGAGTCTTGGGTCATCACCTGCGATTAGGTCGCTCACGTGCCTGAGTGAGGCGCAGACGGCTCGGTTGGATACTGCTGACGTTCCGGTTATTTCACCCCATCCGGAGACCCCTCCATCGGTGTTTACTTCGACATAGACATATTCTCTATCGCGTATTCGACTGTCGTTGGCTGTGTCGAGATATGGGCTTGGTGCTGATACTAACCACGGAATGACTTTGGTGATTTTCAAGAGGGGATTGGCTCCGGGCGATGGTGGTGCGAAATGCACGACGGAATCGTATGTCGGAAGTGACAGATTGTCGAGGGAATTGTGCCGAATGAAAAAAACCCCGCATTATGCGGGGTCTTTTTTTATTCGAGATGGTAGCCCCGCGGAGAATCGAACTCCGGTCTCAGCCTTGAAAGGGCTGTGTCCTAACCGCTGGACGACGGGGCCGTGCATTATGAACGAGCGGCTTCGCAGCATCGGTCATTTTTAACACTAATTATCAGCATACCGCAGAGTCGGTGAAACGGCGATTTGTGGAGGCTACCAATTTTGGGTTTTGGTTGCGGAATTGCGTTAGTATCGGTGGCGTTAGCTTTGAGCATTGTCGAACGACTTGGTCGTTCATCGGAGTACGTTAAGTTCCATCGTCATCGTACGACTCAGTCAGGTCTCGCAGTCTCCTACCCTATCCCTTCCCTCACCCCGGGTACTGTTATTTCGGGATCGGCTATATAGATTAGAGAGTGCTCGCAGGGCATTCGTTCGCCAAGGGGCAGCGCGAGCATTGGGCGATGCGGGCTTTGCAGATTTGGCGACCGTGGGTGATCAAGAGCACGTGCATTTCGTAGCGATCATCTTCGGGGATGAGATCTTCCATGATCGGATGCGCTTGGTCGGCAGTCGTTTTTTCTTCGATGAGGCCCAGCCGTTTAGAAACGCGATGGATGTGTGTGTCGACCGGGAATGCTGGCATTCTGAGCGAAAACGACATTACTACTGCAGCAGTTTTTGGCCCGACGCCCGGAAGAGATGTGAACCATTCTCTAGCTTCTTCGAGTGGCTTGTTTGATAGAAACTCTAGTTCAAAATGCCCCAGTCGTTTTAGAATTTCGACAAGGATTTGCTGAATACGAATGGATTTCTGGTTTGATAGGCCGCCGTGTTTGATTGCTTGGGCGACTTGCGACGTTTCAGCTTCGATAACCTCACCCCAAGTCGGTAGGACTTTGCGCAGTGAGTCGTAGGCGCGTTCGGCGTTTAAATCGGAGGTGTTCTGAGTGAGCACCGTAAAGATCAGCTCGTCGATGGCTATCATTCTCGGCCGCCATTCGATTAAGCCGTAGATTGAATTCAGGCGTTCTTTGACAAGTGTCGGGGCGACGGTCGGTGTCCGATTCTTGGCTGATGTGGAGTGTTTTGGTGACCGTTTTTGCGACGAGGAAGGCATAGTTGCCTAGTAGTTGCGTGACTGAACGTACTCAGCGAGTGTGATCAGGGAATCGAGCGATTCTGATGCGGGTATGCCGTCGAGATTGTTGACGGCTGATTCGATGTAGTCGTTCGCAACTTTGAGGGTTTTGTCTAGTGCACCAGTTTGCTTGATCGCTTCAACCGCTGCCGGTAGAAGATCGTTTCTGCCTTCTTCTGGGGCATCGAACAGTGCCAAAATTTCTTCCGATGCTCCGTTCTCGGCTGCGATGATTGCTGGAAGGGTGAGAATGCCTTCTCCCAGATCATGTCCGGCAGGTTTGCCTAGTTCTTCACTGGTTGCGCTGTAGTCCAATAGATCATCGTAGATCTGATATGCCATGCCGATGTTGTAGCCGT
Organism: uncultured Dehalococcoidales bacterium; assembly: GCA_963934365.1. GTDB lineage: Bacteria > Chloroflexota > Dehalococcoidia > Lucifugimonadales > Lucifugimonadaceae > Lucifugimonas. The sequence goes on from CAWVYJ010000033.1 coordinate 11,087, forward strand.
AGTCGCGAACATTTTTGACAGCTGACTCATCGCCACCGCCTAGCACAGCACCGCTCTCTGCAGCTGTGCAGAACAGAGAGGCTGTCTTGTCGTATATTCTCTGGTAATAGTCCTTGAGTGGAACTCCGGGCTTCCAGGCTGTGTAGATTTCGTTTAGTTCGCCGCGTGCCAGTTCGGTGATTGTTTCTGCGAATCGTCGGACGAGTCGGACGTTGTTGGTATCGCAGACGTACATAGCGGATGTGGCAAAGACAAAATCGCCTATCAGTACTGCAACGTTTCGACCCCAGAGTTTGCTGGCTGTCTGGTGCCCCCGTCGGGTATCGGCATGATCTACGGTGTCGTCGTGGACGAGAGTAGCGATGTGTAATAACTCGACAGCGGTAGCCATTTTGATTGGCATTTCGCCGCGCCCTTCGCCGAATAAACTCGAAGCGAGAAGGGTTAGCGCTGGGCGAACACGTTTGCCTGGCGTGGCTAGAACGTGACCGAGTTGCGCGTCTAGATCATCGGCTTGCTCGGGAGAATTTTCGGGTGCTCGATCGGCGATGGTCGCAATTTCAGCAATAACGGCCTGAATGTCGTCGGCGACCGGCTCGTAAATGCTTTCTTGCGTAATTGCTTCAACCATAAGTAATCTCGAAATTGTTTCTGAGTTTGCTCAACTATTTGCCGGTTAGTCGGGCGTTTTCTTCTTCGATTATCGAATCATCAAGCTTAGTGAACAGCCGTTCTGGCTTTTGGATGGGAGTACCTGCAACGATTTCTCGTCGATTCCAGCCATCGGCCAATGTATCGCTGCTCTGGAACAGCATACTGTGTATTTTGTCGGCTGACGTTGGTAGGTACGGGTAGAAGACGGTACGAAGGGTAGATATTACGTTCAGGCCGACCCATAAAGCGGTTCCGGCAGCTTCTTTGTCGTCCTTGACAACTTTCCAAGGTTCTTTGCTGTCGACGTACTGGTTGCCGTGTCGAGCTAGTTTCATGGCAGCGCGCAGACCGTCACGGAATCGACGAGCGTCGATTGCTCTAGAGACTTCTTCAAGCGCGGTGTCGCAGGCAGCTAGCGCTGTTTTATCGTCATCATCGAGTTCACCGGGAGTTGGAGTTGCGTTTTCGAAGTTTCGAGTCGTGATCGTGAGCACCCGATTTACGAAGTTTCCGAATGTAGCAACAAGTTCGTTGTTGTTCGCTGCGTGGAATCCTTCCCAAGTGAAATCGGAGTCAGACGTTTCCGGCATGATCGACGATAGGTAATAGCGGAGCGGGTCGGCTTCGTATCGTGAGAGAAAGTCGGTCACCCAAATGGCGTTGCCTGTGCTCTTCGAGAAGTCCGCTCCACCAATGTTTAGATATTCGTTTGCGACCACATCGGTTGGTAAGTTGAGATCGCCACTGCCCATAAGAATCGAAGGCAGCATGATGGTGTGGAACGAGACGTTATCTTTGCCTTGGAAGTAGTATGACTCGCCTTCAGGGTCGACCCAGAATTTCTTCCATTCGTCGGAAGTTCCCTTTTGTTCGGCCCATACTCGTGCAGCTGAAAGGTAGCCAATGACGGCTTCGAACCATACATATATTCGCTTCGATTCCCAGCCTTCAAGAGGGACCGGCACACCCCAGTCTATGTCGCGTGTGATAGCTCGGTCGTGGAGCCCTTCGCGTAGCATTCCGAGAGTTTGGTTGCGAACATTGGCTCGCCAATCGTCCTGACCAGTGACCCATTTTTCTAGCTTTTCTTGGAAATCGCCAAGTTTGAGCATGTAGTGGGTGGTGTCTTTGAAGACCGGAGTCGAGCCATCGCGCTTGCTTCGGATGTTAATCAGATCAATAGGGTCGAGCGTTCGGTCGCAGTTATCGCATTGATCGCCACGGGCCGATTCGTGTCCGCAGTGTGGACAGGTGCCTTCTACAAATCGATCAGATAGAAAGCGCTGTTCGGTTTCCGAGAACGGCATCGATTGAGTTGATTCAATTAAGTGACCATTTTCAAGAAGCTTGGTAAATAGCTCTTGAGCAACTTCGATGTGACGATCTGTGTGCGTATGGGTGTATAAATCGTAAGAGAACGACATATCGGTGAGGGCTTTGCTCCAGATGTTGTGGTAGCGCGTTGCAACCACTTCGGGAGATACGCCTTCTTCGGCCGCTTTTAGGGCGGTCGGGGTTCCGTGCATGTCGGAGCCGGAGACCATTGCGACTTCATTGCCGATGATTCGGTGGTATCGAGCAAAGATGTCGGCTGGGACGTTCATGCCTGCGATGTGGCCGAGGTGAGGTTCGCCGTTTACGTACGGCCATGCAACGGCGACAAGAATTTTACGAGGCAAGTGAATTTCCGGTTTGTTACTGGGCTAGCTGAAACGGCTGGTCGATTTCGCCTGCCGACAATGGTTTAGTTCTGAGATTTATTATAGCGTCGGTCGTGTTGGAATCATCATGAATTCGTGATTATTAAGTTGTGATGGAATTCGACCAATTCACTCACTTTAAATCTTTGTTCAGTGAGAGTTGATAGACACGGTTTTTAGGTGACCGAGTTATCTCTACGGCGCGTTCGACGAGGGTTCGCCCGCTGAGTCCGTTTTCTTTTAGATTTCCGAGGATTTCTGATATCTCATCGTCAGAAAGATCGCTGCTTATCGCTTTGCCTGCGCCTTGAATGACAACGACGAACTCGCCTTTTGGTTGCTTATCGAAATGAGAGATCGCTTCGGTGGCTGTCCCACGGAAGGTTTCTTCGTAGAGCTTGGTTAGCTCTCGGCAGATGACCAGTTGGCGATCTGGTAACACTTGGTTGATGTTTTCAAGTGTTGCTTTTATTCGATGCGGCGATTCGTAAGCGACTACGGGGCCGGGTTCCTGCTCAGCGTTGTTTAGTGTCGTTAGTTGTTCATTCTTTTTTCGCGGTAAGAATCCCAGAAAGAGAAACCGATCGAACGACCAGCCGGTAATGGACAAAGCGCTGACTATCGCTGATGGGCCGGGGAGTGGGATGACATCGTGTCCGGCTTCAACTGCTGCGGCGACTAGAGCCGATCCGGGGTCACTGATTCCGGGTGTGCCGGCGTCAGATACGACTGCCATATCGCCGAGTTCAAGTTTTTCTACGAGGGATCGAAGTCGCTCAGGAGAGGTGTGCTCATGGAGACTTTCCAGTCTCGGCGTTACGCCTAGGTGGTTAAGAAGTTTCCGAGAGACTCGGGTATCTTCGGCGGCGACGGTTGATACTGTCGAGAGTATCTCGATAGAGCGTTGAGAAATGTCGGAGAGGTTTCCAATTGGCGTTGCGACAACGTAGAGGATCGACACAGGTTAGTTTTTAGCGTTTGCAGAATCGAGGATCTTATCGATTGCGGCGTTGTGCTGATCGTCGGCATGGTACGAACTGCGGACGAGTGGGCCGGCGGCGACATGCTTGAATCCCATCTTCAAACCTTCTTCTTCGAGCTCTTTGAACTCTTCAGGTCGGTAGAAGCGGATGATCGGGTGATGTCGCTTGGAAGGGCGGAGATATTGGCCAATTGTAAGCAGGTCGGTGTTTGCTTCGCGTAGGTCGTTCATGGTCTGAATGATTTCGGGCTTCGTTTCGCCAAGACCGACCATCATTCCAGATTTTGATGGGATGAACGGGTTGATCTCTTTGACACGCTTCAGTAGTTCGAGAGATAGATCGTAGTTCCCGCGGGGTCGGACTTTTTTGAATACCCGTCGAGTAGTTTCAATATTGTGGTTCAGAACGTGCGGCCCGGCGTTGATGACGCGTTCGAGTGATTTGAATTCGCCTTCAAAGTCGGGGATCAACACTTCGATTTTGCAATCGGGAGTGGTTCGTCTAACTTGCTTTATAGTTTCCGCGAATATTCCTGAGCCATAGTCGGCTAAGTCGTCACGATCGACTGACGTGATCACGGCGTAGCTGAGTTCCATTTGCTTCACAGTTGAGGCAACACGGATGGGTTCGGCTTGGTCGACGGTTCCGGGCCAGCCAGTTTTCACGTTGCAGTACGAGCAGGCTCGCGTGCAGGTGTCGCCGAGGATCATAAATGTGGCGGTGCCACGTTCCCAGCATTCGCCTATGTTTGGGCACGCTGCTTCTTCGCAGACTGTGTTCAGGCTTGCGCCTTTGATCTTCTTACGAATTTCAAGGAAGTTTTCACTGCCGGGGGCTTTTACTTTAAACCAGTCAGGGAGCCGTCGCTCGACTGATGGTGATCCTGAGTTTTCTGACTTTGAAACCAATGATTTGTCTTCGATTCGATTAGGAATAATTGACCATTTGGTGGCTGTGGTTTGCGCAGAGCTAGGCGCATCGTGGCCTGAACTAGTTCAGAATAACAGACAGGACATTTTTTTTATCGACCATATTTTGGTTTTGTGAGTCTTGTGATTCATGTTTGAGGCTCGAATTTCGTAATGGCAAAGCGTAAGCGGCGACAGCGCTATAACGGTCAAGATTTGACCGCACATATCGATTTGAATCCGGGTGACAATTTCGAGATTACTTTGGGTGAAATTAATGATGCAGGTGATACTGTTGCTGAGATCGACGGTGCACCAGTTATTGTGTCGGGCGGACTTCCTGGTGAGATAGTAATTGCAGAGGTTCAGAAGAAGTTTCCAGAACGAATCGCTGCGATTGTTGCGGAAGTTCTTGAGCCGGCTGCTGAACGAATCGAGCCGGAGTGTAAGTATTTCCTAGCTTGCAGCGGGTGCCAGTGGCAGCACGTTTCGTATGGTCATCAACTTCAACTAAAGCGTGAGCGAGTGCAGCGCGAAATCGCTAATTACGAGAATCTCTCTGGTGTCGAAGTCGATATGACGGTTGAGAGCGAGAAGCGACTGAAATATCGGAATCATGGTCGATTTACTATTGGTAAGTACGAGAATATTGGCGAGGTTGGGTACAAAAACGCTGTGACTCGGCAGTTCATCCGCATTGAAGAGTGCTTGCTGATGGACGTGAAGGTGAATGACACGATTGCCCTTGTTCAAGACAAGATGGAGGGGCAGACTCAGATGTCTATCCGGGTTGGCGTGAATACCGATTCGATGCTTGTTCAACCGAAGATGGAAATTCCTGGATTGGATCTTGTGACGGGTGTGCAGCATTACGAAGAAGAGGTACGAGGTTCACGATTCACTGTGGCGGCGTCTTCGTTCTTTCAGGTGAATACGGGTCAACTTTCACGTGCTGTCGATGAAGTCAGAGATCTGCTTGAACTTAGCGGAGATGAATTGATGGTCGACGCGTATTGTGGCGTTGGAGTATTCGCTGTTTTGATGTCGCCGTATGTGAAGCGAGTCATAGGAATCGAAGAGTCGGCATCGGCGATCGAGGATGCAAATCGGAATTTGAATGGCGCTACCAACGTCGAATTCATTCAGGGTAAAACCGAACACGTGATGGCTGATTGGCAGGATGAAAATTCAGTTGATGTGCTGTTGCTTGATCCGCCTCGGGTTGGTTGCCACCCAGATGTTTTGGAATCGGTCAAGAAGTTACAGCCCAAGAAGGTGCTGATGATTTCCTGCGAACCTTCGGCGATGGCTCGGGATCTCGATCTTATGTGCGAAGGCGGGATGTATAAGCTGGATACTATTCGGCCAGTCGACATGTTCCCACAAACTCGACACGTTGAGACGATTAGTGTGTTGTCGTTTCAAGGGACTCAGGATTAGCTGGGATGGTGAGTTCATCCGGCATAAAATTGGTACTTGCTAGTGGTTCGCCGCGACGCGTGGAAATTTTATCTGATGCCGGGATTACTTTAGCTATTGAGCCAGCTTCTGTAGATGAGGACGCTATTTTGGCCAAAGAGCCTGATCTTTTTTCGGCAGTGCAGAAACTGGCGCTGGCGAAGGCAATGTTTGTAGCAGAATTGTCCGTTGGTGAATTTGTGCTTGGTGCGGATACGATCGTTGTTTTCGAGAATGAAGTGTTCGGAAAGCCTAAATCGTCCACTGAGGCCTTGTCGATGCTGAATCGATTGAGTGGGCGCCGGCACGAAGTTATTACCGGGGTTGCTGTTGTGAATCCCGCTGGAGAATCTCAGACTAAGTTCGTGAGCACGTCGGTTGTTTTTCGTAATCTAGACGATAGTGAAATTTCTGAGTATGTTTCAACTGGACTGCCTCTGGATAAAGCAGGCGGTTATGGGATTCAGGATTCTTCCTTTGCTCCCGTTGCGAGTTACGATGAGTGTTATTTGAATGTTGTTGGGCTACCTATGTGTGCATCGAGTGATTTGTTAGAAGAATCTGGTTTTGAGATTGGCGTATCCCTTGCATGCGCTGGTCATGCTGTGTCTGGTAATTCGGACTATACGGAGTCGTTGTAGTGGGCTTCATGGGACTTGGCGGATTAGAGGTATTGCTCATTGGAGCGATAGCTTTCTTCGTGGTTGGTCCTAAGCGTTTGCTAGAAGGCATTCGTGGTGGCCGGAAGATTTATTCAGACTTGAAGCGGCAGCGCGATACGTTGCAGTCGCTGATTACCGAGGCGATTGATCTTGAGGATCTAAAAGAGCAGGTAGGGATTGATGACATCAAGGAGAGTGTGAAAATACTTGAGGATGATTTGAAGCTCGATCAGGTGTCCGAGGAATTTCGTAATGCGAACGAGGTGGTCGACAAGTCGATACCGCGTGATTGGAAGTTCAACCGACCGCCTATTGAGGTCGATCCTGAAGTCCGTAACGCCATTCCTGATCTGGATATTTCGGGTGGTAGCGATGGAGGCGATTTAACTGTCGCCAAGAAAGCTTGTCCTCCTCAGGCTCTTGATGGCGATGAGAATTCGACTTTGGAGCCTGAAACGTTGAGCTCTGATTCAGGTGAGGTGAAGTCTTGAATGACAACGCCATGTCAATTTTCTCGCATCTGAACGAGCTGAAACGTCGGTTGTTTCGGGTAGCGATCGTAGCGGTGATATTCATCGCTATTGCTGTGGTGAATTTTCGTTGGATATTCAACGAGTTTACTGCAAATGCCCGTGAGCTGATCGAAGCTGCAGGCGGCGATATTGTTCAGTTAACGCTTACCGAAGCGTGGGTTGCTGCAGCTAAATTGGCGGTCATGGTTGGGCTGACAGCTGCGTTGCCATATTTCTTGTTTGAGATGTCACGGTTCTTTCAGCCTGGATTGAAATCGGGCGAAAGGAAATATGTTTACTTCCTAATTCCTGGGGCTCTAGTTTCGTTCACCATTGGGGCGACGTTTGCTTATCTGATTTTGATACCGAGACTGTTCGAGTTCATGTTGGAGTTTCAGGGCACCTTGGCTGTACCTACGATTACGGCGGCATCTGTCGTGTCTATGACGGTTGGAATCGTATTTTGGCTGGGCACGATATTCGAATTGCCGATCGTAATGTATTTACTGGCGAAAATCGGTTTGATCAAATCGAAATGGGTAATCAGTAAGATACGATGGATGATCTTGCTTGCATTTGTTTTCGGCGCGGCTGTTACTCCTACAGATCCAATTTCACAGGTGATCGTCGCAATTCCCGTAATGGCGCTATTTGGGATTGGTCTGCTTTTGGTGAAACTGGCAGAGCGGGGTCGCGACGAATAAGACGCTGTTGGCGTCTTGATTGGTGCAGGCTGGATTGGTTGGTCGTATGACCTAGGACTGACTAGCTAGATTTAGCGTTGTCGTCGTCTTTATCGCCAGTGTCGGAATCGGACTTCTTGCCCTTGACGTCGACGGCGGATTTGAACTCGTTAATGGCCTGTCCCATGCCTTTGCCGACTTGCGGCAGTTTGCCTACTCCGAAGAGAAGCAAGACGATTACGAGTATGAGGGCGATTTGCCAGATGCCAATGTTCTGAAGCACAGATAAAGCTCCGAGGTGTCCCTAGTTTATTGGGGACTAGTTAAATCGAACCGGGGTTCATATTCAAGTATACGCTGAGAGTTCGTAGGCGCATATCGGAGGTTCGAGGTTTTCTTCGCACTGACATCAGAATGGGCAGTTCTGTGTTGCCGACCGTTACCGTTATCCCATGTATCGCCAAACGGCTACAACTCGGCTCAGAACTTCGATGTCGTCTGATCGAAAGGTCATTGCCTCCATTTGCGAGTTGGCTGGCTCTAGACGGGTTCGTGGCCCTTCCGAATAGAAATGCTTGAGAGTAGTGGTGTTGTCGGACTTGATTCGTACTGCTGCCATTTGGCCGTTTCGTACGGATGAAGCCTGTTCCATGATGACGAGGTCGCCATCTGAAATTAGGGCGTCGATCATTGATTCGCCCCTGACCTTCAAGGCATAGACTCCATCGCCCGTCCCAGTGATTGCTTGAGGGAGGTCGATCAGTTCAGATCCAGAGAGATCAGACCATGTGTCGTTTTCTGGCATAGGGAACGGTGAGCCTGCAGCAATAGTCCCAAGCAGCGGCACCGCTACGGTGTCGATAGCAATTGGTTCAGGTGGGGTTTCACGCTGGTTGGACAGGCTTAGACCCCGAGAGACTTCGGAGTGACGGTTTAAGTAGCCGCTCTCTTTGAGTCGGTCGAGGTTGTATGAGACCACGGATGTGGAACTAATATCACAGCCGTTTTGTATATCTCTGATACTCGGCGGGTAGTCGTTTTCCTCGATGAATTCCTCGATGAACGAAAGTATCGTTAGTTGCTTTTCGGAGAGCTTCTTCATCTTTGCTATTCCTGAACGGGGGCCTGCCGGTGACTTATTAGTGTGACTCTACTCGCACTAATGTTCTAAAAATTATCAGTCGACACTGTTCCGTGTCAACTGAATATGTCACAAATTGCGATCATAAGTTCGCAATGGATGCGTTTTTTTTGCATTAGACGATCTTGAGAGGGGGCTTATTAGTGAGGTGATCGTCGGTTACGGCGATACGATGATGTAAGTGGAATGTGGAATTGTTGCATGTACCACTGAAGTGTTATGGCTGTTGGCGTAGTTGTTGCTACGAGGGTGTTGAGTGCGTTGGCCGTGGAGTATTAGGAGTTGGCGAAAGCGCGGAATCAGTCGAGATGGCGCTCACTGGTAATGTTTAACTGCTGATTGCCATACGTTGAATGGCTAAAGTTGCGGTCGCTGTGACTACAACCGTTGCGTGGATAATTTGTAGGGTTGGAGTTTGAGTCGGAATAAGCTCGATAATCGGAACAGCTCCAACGTTAGATGATTCAGATCCGTAAGCGGTCAAAAGTAATATGCCTAGAAGAGGTATGCCGATTAAGAACTAGCGAGTTTTAGTGCTGGTGACCTGAGTGGTCGTGATCATCGTGGGTGTGATCGTGGTCATGTCCGGCATG
>CAWVYJ010000034.1:0-19583 GCA_963934365.1 uncultured Dehalococcoidales bacterium
AGAAGTCGCTCGCCGGTCGCCAGTGGGAACGAAACCTGTTCTTGAATTCGTTTCAATGCATCGGGGTTTTCTTGCGGCACAGGCTCTTCAACGAACATCGGGCGCATGCCCTTGATTTCGTTGCAGATCTCGACTGCGAGACCCGGGGTCATCTTTCCGTGGAAGTCGAAACATAGTTCAACATCATCACCGACCCACTCTCGCATCATATAGGCGGCTTTTACGAACTCGTCGATACGTGACGGTGGTTCGTGGGCGCGCCAGGTGCCAGCCGGGCCAGCTTTGTAGCCGGTGTATCCACTCTTTTGGAGCATCGTGAGGCGGTCTCGTGACTGCTCAAGACCTTCGTCGGAGAGATCACGGATTCCCCAGTGGGCGTAGACACGAATCTTGTCGCGCACGTTGCCGCCCATGAGCATGTAGCTTGGAACGCCGTAGTGTTTGCCTGAGATGTCCCAAAGCGCAGCGTCGATAGCTGCAATTGCAGACATGTTGTGAGCCCCGCCTCGGAAGAAGGAGGATCGGTACATCTGCTGCCAGTGGTGTTCGATCCTCAGGGGGTCTTTGCCGATGAGGTACTGGGCGAACTCGTCGATAGCGGCTGGCACACTCTGAGGCTTGCCCTCGAGGGTGCTCTCGGCCCAACCTTCGATTCCGGTGTCGGTAGATATGCGGATCAGTCGCGTGCGGTTGCGCGGCGCAAACTGATCAACTCTAGTAATTTTCATTGTGTTTTTGGTTTGTTCGTTTACTTCAGGTTGGTTGTTGTGCAAGAGTCACAACCTTTATTCAGGTCGAAGTGGTTTTGGCTCCCAAGTCGCTGAATCGCCAAGATGTTAGTCCAATAGATGAGCGTTTGGGGGCGAAGTTGGCTCTGTTTGTAGTTTGACCCGCTATATTCGAATATCTAAGATGCTCGTATGTCCAAAGAGATAACAGTTCCACAAACAGGTGTAGAAGTCCGACGGCTCATTCGTACAGGCAAATTTTTACAACCTACTACGGGTGTCGCTCCCCATCACGTGCAGGCGAACGTGGCGATATTGCCCAAAGAACTTGCGTTTGAGTTTTTATTGTTCTGTCAGCGAAATCCGAAGCCGTGTCCAGTGGTTGAGGTAATAGAGGCTGGTGACGTAGAGGCTGCTCTTACGGCTCCTGGTTCGGATATCCGCACTGACGTGCCGTTGTACCGCGTGTACAAAAACGGCGAGATGGTGGACGAGCCTCGGACTCTTGAGTCGCACTGGCGAGACGATCTCGTTACGTTTCTTCTGGGGTGCAGCTTCTCATTCGAACATGCACTTATGGCGAATGGAATTGACCTACCGTACTACGGCACTGAACGCAACGTTCCGATGTTTATTACCGATATTCAAACTGAAAAATCAGGTGAGTTTGGCGGTCCTATGGTTGTCTCACACCGCTGGATTCCGCAAGACAAAGTGGTTCGAGCAGTACAGGCGACTTCACGATTTCCTGGTACTCATGGTGCTCCGATTCACATTGGTGATCCTTCCAAGATCGGAATATCTGACATTACGAAGCCCGATTTCGGCGAAGTGTGGGATCAGGGCAATGAGGACGAAGTTCCGGTGTTCTGGGCGTGCGGCGTGACTCCTCAATCGGTAGCTATGGCGTCGAAACCAGAGCTTATGATTACGCATTCGCCGGGTCACATGTTCGTCACCGATCTAATGGACGAAGATATGGCTGTCCTTTAGGCCTTCGACCGCACTAATTGTTCTAAACCCTACTAAATGTACGTGGTAATTCATGCCTGAATCTTCTGTATTCACCAAGATCGAAGACATTGTTCTGCAAGACGATATTCGCGGAATGAAGGCGTTGCGAGAGCATATGCCAGAAGGTTGGATTGAGGCATCGGCTCAATTACTGCTCGATCATCCTGGCAAGATTCTGATTGCCACCGGTTTTTATATTTTGCGAGCCCGTGAGCCTGAGACCGATGGACCTCCCGGTGCCATTGCGATTGGTAAAGCTTTGAAGTCACTTGGCAACACGGTTGCCTATGTAACGGATGAGTTGTGCTCTACTGTGATTAGGGCGATTGCTGGCGAAGACGAAGTGATCGAATTTCCTATTACGAATCACCACGAATCGAGCATGTTCGCTCATAGGTTATTGGTGGAGCATGCTCCATCGGCAATGGTGTCGATTGAGCGAGCAGGGTTGCTCGGTGACGGGACGTATCGGAATTGGAAAGGCGTCGATTTTTCGAAGTTCAATGCCAAGATAGACCATATGTTCGATGAACACCCGTACACAGTCGGCATCGGCGATGGTGGGAATGAGATCGGTATGGGTAACATGCGGCATGTGATTCCGGATATCGAAAATCTTCCAGACGATCCATGTGTAACGACAACGACTGAACTAATCACTGCCAGCGTTTCTAACTGGGGTGGATACGGATTGATCGCAGCACTATCGCTAAAGACGGGTAAGAACCTGTTACCAACGGTGCAGCAGGGCTATGAATGGGTGGAAGATATCGTCGCGATGGGAGCCGTTGAAGGCTTGTCAGGCGAGTCAAAGGACTGGGTTGATGCTAGGCCCCCCGAAGATGACGCCATGTGCTTGCGAGACCTGCACGCGTTGTTGAGTGCCGAAGGACTATAAGGTCTCGGAATTTCTTAGGTGCTTCGCTCGCTACGAGCTACTTTGCTCTTGGTCGGGCAGTGTCAACCGAGGGTTTTGTCGTTTTCGTCATTGTTTCTTTGACCACGAAAATCAGCATCAATGCACCAAACGCACCGATGCCAGCGGTAGCGACTGACGCTACACCCAATGTGAGAATCTGAGCAATTCCGCCAATGGCAAGTGGACCGGTTGCCCCACCGGTGTCTGAAATAAGACGCCAAACTCCCAGGAATTCACCAGGATTATCCTTTGGCGCGAGATCAGTGCCCATGATTAGTACGAACCCACTGGACAGGCCGTTTCCGAGTCCTGCAATTAGTCCGACTGCCAGTAGTGCACCAAACGATCCTGTTAGGGGTATTAGCGCAATGGCGATACCGAGCACAATAAATGCCGGTATGCCGGTCGATTTACGACCCCACTTGTCCATCGAGTAGCCGACAAGCGGGAACAACATTGAGTCGATCGTAAAGGAAGCGGTTGCGATATAACCGATCTGGTCCTTACCGAGTCCGAGTTCCCCGCCCCAAACTGGTATAAGGAACTCTCGTCCTGCTCTTAGAAATTGCAGTGAAACTGCGGCAATGCCTGCGGTAGCGAAATCACGTCGATGCCGAGTGACCACGCTTCCGAGCTCATTAAATACGTTGTGGCGGTTGACTGATCGTTTTGGCTCGATCATATTTTTGGTCGTGGTTAGGACCATGACCAGTGTCATTACCGCAACGATGGCCTGCGCATAAAACGGTACTCGGATGCCGACATGTTCGGCAAGTAATCCACCCATAAGTGGGCCGAGTATTGTGGCGATTCGGGATATTCCACCGAATAGTGAAAGTGCTCTCCCTCGAACGTCTATAGGAACCACGGTTGCGATATACGAGTGTCTAGAAATACTCCAAAGAGCGAAACTGACGCCGGCTAACACCCGTGCTGCCATAAGAGACGAAAAGTTCGGTGATAGTCCAGCCCAAACAGCGGATATTCCGAAGAGGATCACACCAGCGGTCATCGTTTTGCGAAGTCCGAGTCGACCAACAAGAATTCCCGCCGGAACATCGAAGATCATCGTGCCGATGTGGCGTGCTGCGATTACTAGACCAACGAGTCCGATAGTCGCTGCCATTTCCTCTTTAGCGAACCCTGGGAGAACCGGGATTAGAATGCCTTGCCCCATTGAAAGTAAGAAGGAAGGCGCGTAAACAGACCACACGAGGGAGCGAATGGTTGAACGAACTGAACTACGAACTGGTGGCGTCTCGGACGATGACATATGAATTCAATGCTATTCCCGTGTGTTGATGTAGGAGAGGATTTGGCGGATAGAATTGACCTTCTTGAACATGTTTTTTAGAAATCCAATTGTTCCGACCGCCACAAAGTGGTCGAAAGGTATCCCGATTGAAATTTGATTACGACCGAACGGTTGAAGCTTCTCTGTCGACTATTTGGAGTGCGTTGACTGATCCAGTGGCCATGAATCCTCACTTGCCCGGAACAGCGAAAGTGGTTTCGACTGGAACGGACAGCTATCGAGTTTTGATGAAGATTCGGATGGGATTTTTACGTCCGACAGTGAACGCTGATGTTCAGTTGTCAAACATCGATGAACTTCGCGGTTTCACGATCGAACTTTCAGGTAAGTCGATGGGTGCTGGGGTTTTAGTAAACGCCAAAATAACTCTGACTGGTACTGGCGGCGATTCAGGAGCCACGGCCATTCAAATGATTGGATTGGTCGAAACTTCAGGGATGTTGAAGAAGGTTGCCGATTCAAAAATTGAAACGGCTGCAGTTGGTTTTCTAGAGTCGTATTTCGCAAGTATTGAGAGTGACGGATCGTCGAACTGAGCAACCACGAAGCCGCGTCTCGGAATGCTTCGGCGGCTAGTTCTTTTCTAAAGCATCACACCATTTTCGCTTGTGTATCCGTTTTCGTCGGCAGTACGGGGCGTGTTCGAGTGATCGCCACGTGTCGCTAATTCGATCCGATTGCCGTCGGGGTCGTAGATAAACAAGAATTGCTGACCATCATGTCGAGTTCCGATGCCTTCTACAATTTCGACATTGGCTTCGATTAGAGCTTCAGCAGTTGCTTCCAGATCGGCGACCTCGAACGCTACGTGTTGTCGCCCGTCGCCGCGGGATCCTACCGACTGTGGAGGGTCGATAACGTGAATCATTGTTCCATCGGGCATTTCTGTCCAGCTAAGCGTATTGCCGTCGATCTGGTGGGGAATTACATTGATGTTGAGTAGGTCGCGGTACATGCCCATGGACTCAGCACGATCGCTCACAGCTAAACCAGCGTGGTTGATCGTAAGTATTTTGATTTTGGATGGAGACTCGACGGTGACGTTAGTTCCCGATTCGGTTGTGTATCCAAGTGCGTCGGTCACACGAGTCGATGAGCGCAGATTGCTGCCCGTGGCGAATTCTAGGCGATTGCCATCGTTGTCGTCGATGAAGATGCACTTCTGCCCATCGTGTCGTTCGCCGGTGTCGCTGATGTTTGGATAGTTCGAAGCCCTTAATGCAGCGACTGACGAGTCGAAATCCTCAACTTCAAAAGCAATGTGGGGATCGCCGAGGTTTTCACCGTCGGAAGGTTCAATTAGGTGAACCATTGTTCCGTCGAGAGTTCTGGTCCAGACGATGTTGGGCGAATCTACCATTGAAGGGATCACCTGAAGGCCGAGAATATCTCGGTAGAATTTCAGCGCAACGCGACGGTCCCATATTGGAATCCCAACGTGGTTGATAGTTTTGATGCTGATTGTTCCGGGCAATTGGTGATCCGTTCTGTTGGGGTGGTCCGATTTAGCGAAAGTAACTGGACGTTACTTTAGTTCGACAATCATCTCTATTTCAACAGTGATTTGATCTGGGAGGCTGCCCATGCCTACTGCTGAACGGGCGTGTTTGCCGTCCTCTCCAAAAATCGAGACGAGTAGATCGGAACATCCGTTGATGACTTTGGGCTGATCTGCGAAATCAGAGGTAGCGTTGACCATGCCGAGTAGTTTGACGACACGTTTTACATTGTCGAGGCTTCCAACATGCTCTTTCAATGCTGAGAGAAGCTGGATGCCGCAGAGCCGGGCAGCATCGTACGCTTCGTCGACAGTTCGTTCTGATCCAGCCTTCCCAGTTACCTGCGATCCATCGGGGCGATTAGGGCCTTTTCCCGAAAGATAAACGAGTTTGCCAACCGTCACGGCAGGTACGTAATTGGCAACGGGGCCTGATGGGTGAGTTAGATCAAGTCCGAGTTCTTTTACTTTAGCTTCGGCGCCCATTCACGAAATCTCCCTATTATGACCGGTGTGTTAAATACAACGAGACCGGCGACAGTATGCACCGGTCTCGTGTGATTTTCTATTCCGTTATCTCTTTTAGGAGGATTTTTCGGAAGGCTATGCCTTCGGTACGGTCATCGACAGCGGCTCGAGAACTTTGTCGAGTTCTTCATCGGTTAGGTCGGTTTCTCGTAGAGCGACCTGTTTGATTGTTTCGCCGCTTTCGGACGCTACGTGTGCAAGGCGGGCTGCCTTGTCGTATCCGATGATTGGTGCCAAGGCAGTGCAGATCGCTAGACCCTGCATGACCATTTTTGGTCCCTTGCTGGTTGCTACGAGATCATTGATGCACTGTCGAGCGAAGTTGCGGGCTGCAGCAGCTAGCAGATCGATCGATTCGAGCAGGTTATGCGCTGCCACTGGCATCATCACGTTTAGCTCGAAGTTTCCTGACTGACCAGCGATCGTAATCGTGGCGTCATTTCCGATTACCTGAGCCGAAACCATCGCAACAGACTCGGCGATAACTGGGTTTACCTTGCCCGGCATAATTGATGATCCAGGCTGGACTTCAGGCAATGAGATTTCGCCGATCCCAGCACGGGGTCCGGAGCCGAGCCATCGAACGTCGTTGGCGATCTTGAGCATACCGACGGCGATAGATTTGAGTTCTCCAGACGCGGATACTGCGGCGTCCAGAGTGCTCTGAGCTTGGAAGTGGTTAGTAGTTTCCGAAAGATCGAGACCAGTGAGAACGCGCAATCGTGAAATAACTCGTGTTGCGAACTCTGGGTGCATGCCAATGCCTGTTCCAACAGCTGTTCCGCCTAGGGCGAGAACTGACAGTTCGGCAAGTGCTTTTTCGGCTCGTTTTCCGGCGAATTCGAGCTGACCTGCGTAGCCAAGGAATTCCTGACCGAGTCGGATCGGTGTAGCGTCCTGCAGGTGCGTACGGCCCGTCTTCACTACTCCCCAGAACTCTTCAGATTTAGCTCGAAGTGAGTCTTCGAGTTCTTTCAGTGAAGGAAGTAGATTGTCCTTGATCGCTCCGGCAGCTGCCAAGTGGATCGTGGATGGGAAGACGTCGTTCGACGACTGGCCTTTGTTTACGTGATCGTTTGGGTGAACTGGGTTTCGAGATCCAAGTTCGCCGCCGAGTGATTCGATTGCGACATTCGAGATGACTTCGTTGGCGTTCATGTTGGTCGACGTGCCAGAGCCTGTTTGGAAAATGTCGACAACAAATGAACTGTCGAATTCACCATTTATAACTCGTTCGGCAGAAGCGATGATCGCGTTGGCGATATCTTCGTCGAGAGCATTGAGTTCGAGGTTTACGACGGCTGCTGATTGCTTGATTTGGCCAATTGCTTTGATGAATGAACGTCCAAGTCGCAGATTGCTTATCGGGAAGTTCAATTCAGCGCGCCTGGCGTTTCCGCCGTAGTAAGCGTTTGCTGGAACTTCTAGTTCACCCATCGAATCACGTTCGAGCCGCATGTCCTGCGAAGCCATCGTTTACTCCTGTTTTAGTGGATATATCATTCGGGCATATAAATCTTCAGCGTCAGTTCTAGCTGCGTAAACCGAAACTAATGATAATCCCGAGATGACGAGTTGAGTTATTTTTGTGGCAGCGGTTTTACAACAACCATGGCTCCGCCAAGAACGGTCGCAGCGGCTGCCGCCCAGAAAACCATCTCAATTCCGAACGCTGCTGCAATGGGGCCTGAGGCAGCGGGGCCGAGAAGCATTCCGATGGCGTAGAGCGCTTGGTACGAGCCCATCGCTGTAGCTCGAATGGCGACCGGGGCGGAAGCCAACGCCATGCTGATTAACACGGTGTTCATCATCCCTCGCCCGAACCCGTTTAGTGTCTGTAGCCCTCCGAGGGTAACGAGATCAGTAGTGATGGACATAATTACTAACGAGATAAGAGTCGCTACTGCAGCCGCTATCACTGCCGCCGTCGGCCCCCATCGATTCGATACCCATGCTGAAACGGCAGTTCCGGCTACTGCTGCGAGTAGTCCGGCCGTTGTTATGTAGCCGATTTCAGATTTGGATGCTCCAAGATTTTCGGCGTGGATAGGTAGGAAGCCGAAGTTCACTCCAAACGTCACGAACTGGAGTGTGATTGCGATTGCCGAGACACGGAGCAGTAGCGGTGTTTTGAGTATGCCGAGAAGCGTTGAGAACGAGTACCGCGTCGCAGACACAATTCTAGGTTCGGGAGCTGTCAAAAGTAGAAGTGCACCTGCGAATCCGATTCCAGCTGCGCCATAGAACGTGCTGTTATTTCCTAAGTATTCGGCTACGAGACCACCGACAAATGTGGCTGTCACAAGTGACAGAGTGTTCACCGACATGATGATCGCCATTGCCCTGGATGTGTTAGCTGCTGGGTAGTGTGATGCGAAGAGCACGCTGATCGCAACCCAGCCTGCTGCAGCGACACCGGTGAGTGTCCGTGCTGCAAACAGTGACCATGGATCTGGCGACATCGCCAGCCAAATTGCTCCTAGCGCGCTAAATACCAGAGCTAAAACTGCGAACGGTTTTCTACCGATGATGTCAGAGCCGACGCCTATCGGAATTCGAAAGAGGATTTGGCCGATCGCGTACGAGGCGATGACAATTCCGACCATCTGGAGATTCGCTCCCAGTTCCTGAGCGTGCAACGGAAGAATCGGGACGTAGAGATAAAGTGATATCCAGAAGAAATAAGTAGCTACAGCGACAGTGACGATGTAGCGCGTTGGAGATTGTCGTGGTGCGTCTGGCCCTGATTCAGCACCCGAATTAATTGCCATGCATTCGGTAGAAGAATTGGTCACCGTTGAGTTATCCCAATAACGAGGTTAGCGTCTTTTCTTTTTAGAAATATCATGGGTTTTGGTCGTTTATCAGGTCGGAACGGGCTAACGTTGGCGAAGTAAAAATACCGCCAGTTATGGTTGAGGAAGCCGGTGGGTTCGCCGGTGAATGCGCTAACTAAACGGTTACTGAGCCGTTTTTACCGAGAATTCCAGACAGAGCTTCTAGCATTCCCAGATGGCGATTGGCATGCGCTATGTAGCCGACCATAGCGTCGCCTACGCTGGTGTCGTTATCGTGCCAGTCGGTGAACCGCGCATTGAACGATTCGTCATCGAGTTTGGCGACACGTTTTTCAAGTAGATCGAACACCTGTTTTGCGTATGACCTGACGTTCGTAACAACCGGAATCGGTAGTGATTGGCCGGTTTCGTTTCCGAGCCCCGAGCCGGCGCCCCACAATCCGAGGTCTACACCTTCAAATCCCCATTCTTCGGCAATACCATTAGACACCCAGAGTTCAGGTGTTTTAGTGTCGACGACGGGTGAGAGTAACCCTTGCACGTAGTCGGCCCAACGACCCATATGCCAGAGGTGCCACTTGCATGAAGGTGCAGTGTCTGTGGGCCATGTCGAAGCCTCATCCTCGGTTAAAGCATCGACAGCTTGAAGAATCTGGCTATTGAGCTTGGTGAGGCGAGCTGAGATTATTTCTGCAGGGGAAGGAATTGGCATTTTTTGAAGCGGGGTACTGAGTTGTGGTAATTTCGGAGTTTAGGCGTGAAGTCTCGCCCATTCAGGATCGGGATGCGAGGCGATGAAGTCATGATCTAGTTCGTAACCGAGTCCAGGCTTATTGGGCAAGTGAAGATGACCATCTCGAACATCGAGTGGTTCCGTGATTACGGAATTGTAGTTTTTCAAAGAGTGATCAGACATCTCAAGTCGGTAGATGTTTGGCACGTTCATCAACACATGTGCGCCCGTAATTACGTTGAACGCACCTGAGGCGTCGTGCGGACTGATTGGAACGTAGTAAGTTTCGGCGAGAATGGCGATGCGTTTCATCTCGGAGATTCCACCGGTCCAGCAGATATCCGGCATTATGTAGTTCACCAAGCCTTCTTGCAAATACGGTGCGAAGTCCCAGCGGGTGTACTTGCGTTCGCCTATACAGAGGTTGATGTCAGTGTTTTGACGGAGTTGTCGGTGTGCGTCGATGCTCTCTGGTTGGAGTGGTTCTTCGAACCATGTGAGATTGTGCTTCATCATACGATTACAAAGTTCGGTCGCAGTTGAGACATCGAAATTGCCGTGGGCATCGATCATGAGTTCGATGTTAGGCCCAATCGCCTCTCTAAGTGCCGTCATAAGGTCATCGGCGTTCTCTGCACCTGTGGGAGAGATTTTGCCGTCGATATATCGACGGTGGTGCTTACCCATTTCTGGACTGAACGGATCGAGCTTGAGGGCTTGATAGCCGAGTGCGATTTGTCGTTTGGCGTCGGCAACGCAGGCGTCGATATTGTCGATAGAATCTACGTGAGAGTAGACAGGGACTGATTCGCGCATTTTTCCGCCGAGAAGATCCCAAACTGGGCGACCAAGTGCCTTTCCCTTGATGTCCCACAGCGCCATATCGATTCCACTGGCGAGAGTAGTTCCGAATCCTCGGGAGCCAAGAGTGCCGAAGCGCCGGTAGATTCGATGCCAGATTGCATCGATGTCGTTGGGGTCTTGCCCAACAAGTCCTTCAGAGAAGTCCTGACCTTCAAGATCATTCTTGAGCATCTCGTAGGCTCGACCTACAACTAGCGCTCCACCACCACCAGAGTTGGTCGATTCGCCGACGCCCGTGATGCCTTCATCTGTATCAACCTCAACGAACAGCCATGATCGATTGCTGCCTTCGGGTCGGGTTAGGTAGACGCGTAGATCTGTGATTTTCATAATCAAGCCATTCCTGAAGTTTCGATGATTAGTTTTATACAAAAGGGACGAAATAACCCCAGAGTCGATTGGCGTTCGGCTGAGGCCACCGGATGGTACACCTGTTGCGGTGTTACACTCCGCCCGATCATTGAAAATTGCTGGAAATGCTGGCGATATTCAGGAAACTTCAGCCCATTATTTCAGGAACCAAACGACATGAGATTTTGTTACGCACACCGTCGATTCGCTTTGTACCCGCAATCGGTCGATAGCTGGAACCTCGCCCCTAACAATTACACCAGTGACTTTCTAAAAAAGACCAAGAGCCTCGGATTCGACGCAATTGAGGTTGGACTCGAAGTCATGAGCCAGTTGGGAACCGAGCAGAAAATCAAAGATTTCACAAAAAATTTCAATGACCACGGCCTCGAAATTGGCTGTATACGAGCTGGTGGCACGTTACACGATGCAAAGAATGGTCCGCAAAACCGAGCTCGATTTGATGAAGCGATCAAGTATGCAGGTTGGACCGGAGCAGAGGTAGTTAATGGGGCCATGAGTGCTCCGACTCGTCATCCGGATCTATTTCCAGGAGCAGGAAGCGGTTATTCAGAATCTCAAGATGCTTCACGGGACACTATGCTTAGGGTCTACGAAGATCTTGCACCCGTATTTCAGGAAGCTTGTGTAAAGGCTTCGGACGCAAATACGAATATCACAGTTGAAATTCACCAGAACTCACCTGTGGACAGTTCATGGTCGGCATTGCTTTTGCACGGCTTGGTTGATCGTCCGAACTTCGGTATCAACCCTGACATCGGCAACATACTGTGGACGTACGATGTGCCAGAAGAAGATTTCGATACCGCAATCGATTCCGTTGCTCCGGTATCCAAGTACTGGCACTGTAAGAACCTTCACACTGTGCATCACCCTGAAAACAATCGCTCTGTTTTTGTTCGAGTTCCACTACCTGACGGTGAAATCGACTATCGGTACGCAATCTCTGCGATGTACGCTGCGGGCTATTCGGGTTATATGACGATTGAAGGCGCGTGGGCTGGTGATCAGTGGGCGCAGGATGAGAAGTCGATCAAGTATGCTAGATCGATTTGGGACGAGCTAGAAGCGTAGTTCTCCTGTTATAAATCAGAAAAAAAGCCTCGGTCGTTTGACCGGGGCTTTTTTCATCAATCGTAGGTTTGCCTACCCCATGATCAAGTAGATTGGAGAGAAGCACGCATGACACGTTGACATGTCGAACTGATCATTGGAGTTAGGGTTACAGATTCAATTAAGCGGGGTAAATGAATCTAAAATCACATTTTCATATTCCAACATCGAGACACAAGGGAAGTCTGTGATAAGACCTGTATTTGTCGCTGAATTTCCCCGATAGTTCTATTTCAGCTCTGGTACCCGTTCTGGCATTGGTCGACTAAATCGTTATTTGGCGTCGTGTGAGGTGCTGGTTGAAATTCATGACCTGATTGGTTCTTGCTCCTGATGCTTGATGGGTCTTGCCAATGATAGAGCGACGATTCCGACGATAAAGATCGCTACCACGATCAAGAACGAGTTGTTGAATGAGTCAGTTGAGTCATGAATCGCTCCGGCGATAAGTGGTGCTCCCGTACCCGACGCGATCATTCCGACCTGCATCAGGCCCATGATTCCGCCGAATTCTTTCATGCCGAACGCCTCTTGAACGACGAGGACGATCAGCGCACCGAGTCCTCCAAATCCAGTTCCGAATACTACGATCCCGACCCACATGATGGCATCGGTGTTCGCTTGAGCGATCATGAACACACCTACGGCTTGAAGAGATACCGAAATTATCGTAGCTATTCGCGCTGTGATCTTTTCGCTGGCTCGACCGAACGCCAGCTTCGATCCGATACCCATACCCGCTATGATGCTGACCGCTGTTGTGGCTAGGCCTGGAGTAAATCCGCTTTCTTCAAAATGCTGACGTAGTTGAGTCAAAACTCCCTGATAAGTGAATGTCGCTGCGACAAGCCCTATCATGATCAGCCAGAAGTTACGGTTCACCAGCGCCTGCTTCACTGTTATTCCGGCTCGTGCGGCATATCGGGCTACGTGAGCCTGATCTCCACGGCCTGTTCGTTTCATCTCATCTTCGACTTTGTTTTCATCTTCCATGATGACGAACAACGCTACGAGCCCAAGCACGACCATGATGACACCGAATGTCACGTACGCCATCTGCCAACTGAGCACTCCGATGATCCCTGCCGCTAGGGGCGGCATGGTTACCCCACCAAAGTTATTACCAGCGACAACCGCTCCCATCACTCGCCCGCGAGTTTTAGGAAACCAGAGACCGACCATTTTGCCGGCAGGCATGATTGTTGCACCGGGGAAGCCTGCGTAGACGAGCCCGCTGAACAAGTACCAGTGCCAAAGTTCGGAGATTAATGGTCGAAGTAGGAAACCTGAAGCGATCAAAAGCAGCGAGACGAACATTACGGGACGTATACCGATGCGGTCGCTCAAGTTTCCTATGAACGGTGCAAGAAGACCGGAAATGAACGAAAATGCCAGTGAGAGATTCAGTTGTGTTTGCGACCAGCCAAACTGCTCTTTTAGAGGTCCGGCGAATTCACCGAATGCATACTGTCCCATTCCGACTGAAAGTCCGGTCGATAGGAAGACAACGAATGCTATTGGATATCCGCGGTAAATATGCCCAAAGAATGGAACCGTCATTAGTCGGTGTAGCCTTTGTCGATGTTGGATGCGTCGGTTGCGCAAGAGAAGCTGAAGAATCTATGAATGGAAATAGGTGATAACTCGCACAGTTCGGTAAGGGTAACGATCTCTAAATTGTCCAAGCTGGCTGTATACTCCGCCCGCGTTCCGTATCTGAAAGGGGCGCTAGTTCGAATAGGCGTCAGTCACGGTAGCACCTGTGTGTGTGCTTTGGGTTTTGTGGGACTTGTGACTTGACGCCAGTGGAGATTGTTTTGAGACAAAGTAATGTTCGTGCCGCAATCAACAATGGCACAGTTTCACACAGCTTAACGCTGACCTTCCCTGAGCCAACTATCGCCGAATGGGCGGGCTACGCGGGTTTCGATAGCCTTCATCTTGATATGGAGCACGGGGTTTTCAACTGGGAATCGACAGAGATGATGTGCCGGGTCGCCGATATGCACGGAATGACCTGCACAGCTCGAATTCCTAACACTGAAAATGACACCATACTCCGGGCGTTTGATCGTGGGTTGATGGGTATTTTGTGTCCACACGTCGACAATGCCGAGCAGGCTCAAAGAATCGCACTGGCTTCACGATTTGGACCCGAAGGCGAACGTTCGTTTGGCACTTCCCGTGGTCGTGACTATGGGATGACCGGTAGAACACCCGCTGAGTACATGGCGGACTTTAACCGAGAAGTGACAGTTGCTATTCAGATAGAGACTAAGAACGCAGTCGATACTATCGAAGACATTTTGGATGTGGAAGGTATCGATATGATCGCTTTTGGACCCCAGGATCTGGCGCAGTCACTTGGACACCCTGGGCATGCAGATCACCCAGAGGTACTAGAGGCGATGGAGTCTGTTGTTGCAGCAGTTCATGCACGAGGTCGGCTAATGTCTTCAGACGTTGAAAAGGGCATAAATCTGGTTCAATGGTTGCCCGCACAACTCAAAGACTGGCTCGACAGCTCACGATCTAAATAGGCGCTAACTATGTTTCTAAATTTAAGTAAAAAATTGATTCGGCAAATAGATAAATGACTTCAGCTACTTTAAATACCAAATTCGAGCCAGTCTCACGTTGGGCGAAGCTTCCGATGGGTGTGACGTTCCGGGGGGACGCTACTTCTATTGCTGTCGACTCGAAAGACAACGTTTACGTCTTCAACCGCGGTACTGACCCGATTGCCGTGTTCGACACCCATGGTAATTTTGTTAGAGGAATGGGCCACGGCGAGTTTGTGCGTCCGCACGGCATTGAGATCGACTTAGACGACAACCTATATTTGGTCGATGATGATGGTCATAGCGTGCAGAAGCGAACCAATGACGGAGAAGTTATCTTCACGCTCGGCAAGAAAGGCGAACCCTGCGAATGGCAGAGTGGTGGAATGTTCAATCGTCCAACCGACATCGCCATCCATCCTGTGACTGGGGAACTATTCGTATCCGATGGCTACGGTAACTCCCGTATTCACAAATTTGATCCCGATGGCAAGCACATCACTTCTTGGGGTGAATCGGGAACTGATCCAGGTCAGTTCAGCCTGCCGCACAACATCAGCATGCTCGGAACCGACAAAGTGATTGTCGCCGACCGTGAGAACTTCCGATTACAGATATTCACGACTGACGGCGAATTCGTGGAGCAGATTCACATTCATCACCCGATGTCAGTAACCCAAGGTAAGGGCGACGACACGGCTTTGTACGTTGGGGAGATGATTCCGCCTCCGGTGCAGCAAGGCGTGCCTAATCTGGGCGCAATGATCGCTGTACTTTCCGCTGAAGGAGAATTTTTGCAGCATCTCGGTGGTCCGTTGCCGGGTGAAGGCGTGGGGCAGTTCACTGCACCGCACGGTATATCGACAGATTCGCAAGGTTCTGTTTATGCGGCAGAAGTTGCGTGGACGAACTATTTCTCAAGTCCAGAAAACTCAGGAACAGACACAAAACCGTTGGGCGAAGTAGTCAGCCTTCGCAAGTGGAGACGGGTTTAGAGTGCATGCAAATCAAATTCTGTAGCGACTCACGCACAGGTTCTTTTATTAATTAGGTCAAGTAACTAGGAATAATCATGGTCAACGCAGCAACTTCAGCAACGGTTTACGAGCCAGTTCCGTACTGGGCAAAACTTCCGCATCCTATGTTCTTCAAGGAAGCGACATCTGTGGCGGTC
The DNA here is from genome assembly GCA_963934365.1 of uncultured Dehalococcoidales bacterium. GTDB lineage: Bacteria > Chloroflexota > Dehalococcoidia > Lucifugimonadales > Lucifugimonadaceae > Lucifugimonas. Next base: position 15,618 of record CAWVYJ010000034.1, read on the forward strand.
GACTCGAATGACAATGTCTATGTGTTCAACCGGGGCGACCATCCAGTCATTGTTTTCGACAAGAACGGAAACTTCCTTGAGACATGGGGAGCGGGCGAATTCATACGGCCCCACGGTATTACGATCGATGCTGACGATAATCTTTACCTCGCGGACGACGACGCTCACATGGTTGAGAAACGCACCAAAGAAGGTAAGCTCATCTACCGTCTGGGTGAGAAAGGCAAAGCAGCTGCATGGCAGGAGGGCGATCCGTTTAATCGTCCTACTCACGTCGCAATTCATCCAGAATCGGGTGATCTGTTCATTTCGGACGGCTACGGCAACTCACGGGTTCACAAATTCGATTCTGATGGCAAACACATCACCTCTTGGGGTTCGCCGGGTTCGCTACAGGGTCAGTTCTCTCTTCCGCACAATATTGCGATTAACGGCACCGACAAAATCACGGTTACTGATCGAGAAAACTTCCGTCTTCAGACATTTACGACCGATGGTGAATTCGTGAAGCAAATTCACTCACATCGTCCGATTGCCATTACCAATGGCAAGGGCGCTGACACCAACTTGTATGTCGCCGAGGCAGGCCCCCCTCCAGTACAGGAAGGGGTGCGACGCCTTGGACGTCGGGTTGTCGTAATGGATAGAGAAGGTAACGAAGTTACTCGATTCGGGAATGAACTTGGTGGCGAGGGACACGATCAGTTCATCGCACCGCATGCAATGGCGGTCGACTCTGAAGGATCTATTTATGTAGCCGAGGTTTCGTATACGGCGTTTGGATCGTTGCAGGACCCCGTGCGAGAAGTCACAAGCCTGCGTAAATGGGCGCGGGTGAGCGGATAGTTTCTGAACGTTTTCGTATTAGGAGTGAGCGATGAGCCCTGCAGACGGAAAAATGTCGACTGAAGAGATCAATGATTTTTTGGCGCAGCCGATCATCGCTCGTATTGGAACTGTAAAACCTGATGGCTCCCCTCACGTCGCTGCAATGTGGCAGCAGTGGGATGGCGAGGCGATGTGGGTTATTCCTCGTAGTAAGTCGAGTTGGTACGAAAACTTAAGTCAGGAAACTCGTGTGTGCATTCTGTGCGCGGATGACGTTGACCCAGCACACACTCGGGTGACGGTTGAGGGTGTTGCCGAAGTAGTTGAAGGACCAGTTTCGTTGATAGGTCGCACGAAAGAAATCGCTGACGAGATGGCTATTCGCTATATGGGACCTGATGGGCCGACCTACGCGGCGAAGACGGCTGATCGACTGAGGTATCTCGTGAAGGTTACGCCGACGAAAATTACTTCGTGGCGTGGCGAATGGCATCCTCGTTACATCGTTACCAAAAGCGATTGATTGCCTAATTGCTGGAGGCGTGCGAGTTTTTCGAGGCCCATATTCTGATTTGTGTTCCGTGTTCCTGATAGTGAAGCACGGTACAGGAATCGATCAATTCGCGAAACGGGTCAAACGTTTCGAAGTATGCACTTGGTGCTTTCGTTAGTTGATCACGTAGCGAACGATGTACTTCTTCCATCTGCTGGAGAGTTTGGCGAGGAGTGTTTTCTTTTTTTCGCAATGATTCTTGAGCGTTGAATCGATCAACATCGGCGACGGGTTCGATTGTTTGCCTGTCCAAAGAATTAACCAACTCCCACTCCCAACTAGTTACGTGACCGACGATGTCGTTCAGCGACATTTCGTCGTGTACACCTGCGATTGACATGTCTTCGCTGAGAAGTCGGTCAAGTGAATTTCGGAACTGTCGCCAGTTATCGTCTATGGCAGCCAAAACAGCATTTTTACGATCTTTCATATTTAGGCTCTCGGCGTCGTTGGGCGACTTGGTCAGGCGTTGTAGTTCTCCTATCCTAACCTTTCCGTCCGTAAAAGGACTGATTAGTGCCTATGGGCGTGTTGCTGGCTAGATTTATTAGGGGATTGCGTTGACAGGATTCCTTGGAAGGGCTAGCGTGGCGAACCAGCGTGGATGCACACGTTTCGATTTTTATAAAATGCTGGTGGCAAATATGACGATGGTTGGTGAAGGCAAATTTCAATATGAAGTAGATCGAGATTGGCTGCGACACAAACCAGCATTTTGGGAACTTGGGCAATGTGCGGACGTCGGAGTCGATTCGCAAGATCGTGTGTGGTTATTTAGCCGTTCAAAGCACCCGGTCACTTGCTGGACAGCTGACGGTCAGTTCATCGGCTCATGGGGCGATCTTGGTCAGGACAAGGGCGAGTTCAGGGTTCCGCACGGAGTGTTTATCGATAAGGACGATCACATCTGGCTCGCTGATCACCAGACTCACCAGGTGACGAAGCATAACGAGAATGGTGATGTACTGATGGAACTCGGGATTCACGGTTACGCCAACATCACTGTTACTTCGACGAACGAGCAGGGCGCACCTTTCAATATGCCAACAGGTCTTGCGACTGCGACGGATGGCCGCTTGTTCGTAACAGACGGATACGCCAATCGTCGAGTGCACAGATTCAGTGCAGATGGTCAACTCGAACATTCTTGGGGTGAGGCTGGTAAAGGACCTGGACAGTTCTCGATTCTTCACAAAGTCGGAGTCGATAAGAACAACAAGGTTTACATCTGCGACAGAGAGAACAATCGAATTCAGATATTCGACGAAAATGGCAACTACCTGACCGAGTGGAATGATGTTGTTGGTCCAGGCGATATTTTCTTCGATGATGAGATTGTTTACGTAGTAGAGCAGGGCGGCGGTAATGGCGTTTCGATTTGGACTCTTGAGGGCGAACTAATTACTCGCTGGCGCGGGAATCCTGAAGCGAGTCAGGCTGCGCACGGTGGTTGGTTCGATTCAAAGGGCAACATTTACGTTGCAGAGATCGGCGAGCCGGAACACGGCCAAAGAGTTACCAAGTTCAGCTTGGTTTAGTGCCAGAATTGTTGCAAACTCGCTATCCGTCGGGGCAGTCGTGTTCGATGCCTGACAGCACGAGGTGAGTTGCGTTCACGTGGAAGCCATGTCGTTCATGCACGCTGTCGATAAATTCTTGCACGAGTTCGTCGTCGAGTGGGAGCGTACGTCTGCAGCTGGTGCATTGAAGATGGTGATGATTCGATTGGCTGATCCATTCGAATACGGTATCGCCCGGACTGAGGCGGGATTCTGCGACTAAGCCGACCCCGCCGAGATCACTGAGCACTCGATAAACCGTCGATTGATCGAATTTTGCCCCAAGAGTCGCAAGTGTTTCGATGACTTCGACGACCGTTACGTGTCCATGGGTGGTTCGCAGCACATCAATCACCGCAAGACGCGCTGGAGTAGCTCGGAGACCGGAACCGCGTAGAACGTCGGAAGGCGATTGATTAAGCTGTGGCATTCGAATCGATTGATTCTCTATGGTTGAAGGGTTGCTCGATAAGTTTGACATGGTCGCATATAAATCGGAAGTTAGTTGTCGTTTTCGCCATTTAGGTTTCAAATCTCTTCAAGTGTCTTGATCGCCGCTCCGCCGGAACCCGTGTGGATGCTGGTCGACGATGCCAGTCACTGGAGTAAATGGTCGGGTGTCGTAGATGAAGTTTGGAAGACTCCGAATTGTCTCGATTGGCAAATTGGGCATAAGTTAGGATTTCGCCTTTGATGGCCCGCAAGAAAGTTCCGTTTAATGTGACGGTAACTCGATACGAGCCGGGGAAGACGATCGAATGGAGTTCGAAGAAATTCTCGATCACGGCGGTGCGTTCGATTTCTATAGATCCTGAAGGAACTGGCTGGCGAGTGGTAGATCAAAAAGTTTTTTCTAGTACGCTGCTGCCGATTCGTCTTACTTATCTTCGTCGGCTGATACGCGTGATGACCGAACGTTGGCTTGGCGACATGAAGAAAACCGCAGAGATGTCTTCGTGACGGTGCTAGATCGAAGCAATCAACGGGTGATGATGGTGTTCGCTCACGCTGATGACGAGACATTGC
>CAWVYJ010000035.1:0-19510 GCA_963934365.1 uncultured Dehalococcoidales bacterium
GAATAGCCGTCGGCCCATTCGATCTGCTGTGGAAACAAGTCGGTAGCGTAGGAACCAGGGCGCTGTGGCATTTCTTGCACGCCAACGTTGCTTGAAGCCATACAAAGCGCAACACAAGCTGCCGCTGAAACAGGTCCTAGAGGATTATGAGGGACGATGTCGATGTAGTGCGTTTCTGCCCAGTGTGTAATTTTGAGGGCTTCTGTAAGCCCCCCGACGATGCAGAGATCGATCCGAGCGTAGTCGATCAGATCTTCCTCAATAACTTCTCTAAATGGCCATTTTGAAGCCCATTGTTCACCCGCTGCGATCGGCAAATTAATTTGCCGACGTAGGTTGCGGTAGCTTCCTTGATTTTCAGATCGGATAGGGTCTTCGATGAAGAACGGCTTGAACTGCTCCATCTCTTTGCACATCTGAACAACGTGAGCTGTATCGAGCCTCGTGTGAACGTCAAACGTCATCTGTATATCTGGACCAACGGCTTCGCGTAGCTGCCCCATCTGGTCGATCGCTATCTTCATCGACTCAACTGGTTCCAGTGTCGATATACCAGGTGTTTCGAATCCAGCAGCTCCTGTTTCGGGCTGACCCCAACGTACAAATTTCCAGCCAGCCTCAACAGCGGCTAGCGAATTCGCAATTAACTCCTCGGTGGTCTTGCCCTGTGTGTGTGGATAGCTCACAACTTTATTACGAACAGGCCCGCCCATGAGCTTGTATGTCGGCATGTTTACCGATTTGCCCTTGATGTCCCATAGCGCTATATCTATTGCTGAAATCGCACATGTGTAAACCTTATCGGCGGGGAAAAACCCCGATCTGAACATTTCCTGCCAGAGCCGCTCAGTCTCCCATGGATCGGATCCGACGACGAGTTCGGAAAGATGCTCGATGGCGGATACGATTGCTCGACCCCAGTTGCGTATGCCGACCTCACCCAGTCCGTGATGACCAGCATCGGTGTCGACTCGAACGATCAAGTATGGGCGGCCGCCTTCGTCCTGAACAGAGAAACTGCGAATTTGTGTGACTTTCATAGTTGAGGGATCTCCAAAATGAGTAGTTTTCGGGCTACCAGTTAGTTTTCGCACCGTCAGGTTGTCTAAGTTGTAATCCCATTCCAGTCGGTTTTACATAAGCCCCCTCAGCTGCCTCAACATCGAAGTCGACACCAAGACCGGGGACGTCTGGACACCATGAGTAGCCATCTTCCCATTCGATCTGTCGAGGGAATAGCTTGGTGTCTGTTGTACCGGGTTGGCGTGGCATTTCTTGCGCTCCGACATTGCTAGAAGCCATGCAGAGAGATACACACGCCGCTGCCGAAACAGGACCTAGAGGATTGTGAGGGACGATGTCGATGTAGTGAGTTTCTGCCCAATGTGTGATTTTCAACGCCTCGGTAATTCCACCGACAATGCAGAGGTCTATTCTGGCGTAGTCAATGAGATCTTCTTCGATCACTTGCCTGAACGGCCATTTGGAACCCCACTGTTCACCAGCGGCGATCGGTAGGTTGATCTGGCGTCGAAGGTTACGATAGGCACCTGGGTTTTCAGATCGGACGGGATCTTCGATGAAGAATGGTTTATATTCCTCAAGATCTCTAGACAGCTGAACCGACATTGCTGGCTGCAGTCGTGTGTGAACGTCGAGGCAGAGTTGAGTCTCCCAACCGACAGCGTCTCTAACAGCAGAGAACGACTCTACCGTCTTTCGCATCGATGCAAGCGGGTCGAATACGCTGAAGCCGTTTGCGTCGAATGGAGAAGTCTCCAATTGGTGCCATCGTAAGAATTTCCAGCCGTCATCCTGCAGGCTTTTGGCGCTGTCAACGACATCTGGGATTTCCATTCCCTGTACATGGGCGTAAGAAACGACCTTGTCTCGTACGGGACCACCAAGAAGTTTGTAGACGGGCTTATCGACGGATTTACCCTTTATGTCCCATAGTGCAATATCTATTGCCGAGATCGCACATGAATAGACAGTGTCGGCAGGGAAGAAGCCCGAGCGGAACATTTCCTGCCATAGGCGTTCCGTCTCCCACGGATCGGCGCCAACCACGAGTTCGGAAAGATGTTCGATCGCGTGACCGATCGCAACTCCCCATCCGCGCATTCCAATTTCACCGAGACCATAATGACCGGCGTCGGTGTCGACTTTAACGATGAAATATCCTCGACCTGATTCACCCTCGACCGAATAGCTTGTGATTTTCGTTATTTTCATGGCATCTATTACTGTTTGTCAGATGGACGATCTGGCGTTGACACGGATCGGGTTTGTGCATTTTGCGGAAGTATAACTCGCTGCACTAAGCAGTGAAGTAGCTTCCACCGTTTGGAGAAATCGTTTGGCCCGTCATGTAGTTCTGTTCGTCGCTTGCGAGCATCACTGCGATAGACGAAACGTCTTCGATCTGGCCAGGGCGTTTTAGCAATGTTAGGGCAACTACGCCCGCGCCGCCGCCCGATGCCAACTCTTCTCGTGTGAGGTCGGTTTCAATGATACCCGGAGAAATCGAGTTGACCATGATGTTGTGTTCAGCTCCCCATCGTGCAAGCACTTGGGTGAGCGAGATGAGACCCGCTTTCGAAGCAGCATAGTGTGCAGTGGTCGGTCCGCCATACAACCCGCTGACGGAGGCGATGTTAATGATGCGTCCGCCGCCAGAATCGACCATGTTTGGCAGAACTTCCTGAGAAACCATGAACGGTCCCTTAAGGTTTACTGCCATGATCTCGTCCCAGTCTTCTTCAGTGACTGTGTCGATTGGACCCTGCTTGTTGATACCGGCGTTGTTGATGAGTACATCGATATCGCCTTCGACATCAATTATGTGGTTAACCCACCCCTTGATCGATTCTCGATTCGTCACTTCGACTGGAGCCATGTAGGCAGTTGTACCTAATTCAGCCAGTTGCTTGTAGGTATCTTTAGCGTACTTTTCGTTCGAAACGTAGCTAATTGCAACTGCTTTAGCGCCTTCTTTTGCGAAAGCTAAAGCTATCGCCTTACCTAACCCACGACCACCCCCGGTGATCAAACACACTTTGCCTTTTAATCGATCTGTCACGTACTTTTTTCCTACTTCGCTAGCTTCACTTCAGCATCACAAATTTTGAGCCAGAACTACTTCCAGCTAACTTCACCAGGCTCAATGTCCTTGATCCAGAGTCCAGCACCTTCACGGCGAGGGAACGGGAATCCGGGCTTTCGTCCGAAATCGACAGCCTTCATGGCTTTTAGCTTCTCTTCAGAAACTTCGATCCCAAGTCCAGGCTTGTTGCCCATGACGATCCAGCCATCTTCGATGTGGTTGTCCCAACTCTCGAATGCTCCTTCACGACCCGGATCTACCACTTCCATCATATTGTGATTCGGAAGCGCCGCTGCCAGTGGAGCCATAAAGTTGGCAGGACAGTTCATCATTGTTACAGGTATTTCGTAGGCGTAACACATGTTTGCTACCTGACGAGCACCAGTGATGCCGGAGTGACCAACGCCTACGTTTGCAACGTCGATAGCCTGTTGCGAAATGAGTGGGTACATCTGCCCAATGTCGTTGAGATTTTCACCCGATGCGACGGCCGCCGACACGTTTCGAGAAACCTGACGAAGTCCGTCGAAATCCCAACGTCGCGCTGGTTCTTCAGCCCAGAAAATATCGAAGTGCTTTTCGATCTGGTTGATGTACCTGATTGCCTGTTTTGGCGACCAGTATTCGTTGGAGTCGATCATTAGGTACGGGCGATCTTTCACTTTACGGAAGGCATCTCTCATAATTCCGATTCGCCGAAGATCATCGTCCATATTGAGTCCGACTTTGATCTTGCCGCCATCTACGCCGCGATCAGCCATTCTCGTGTAAAAGGCGTGCAATTCTTCATCAGATAAGTTGTATCCAATGTCCGATGCGTACGCTTTAGCTCGACCTTCGCGAGCACCCAGCGTTTGCCACAATGGTTCATCGGCTATCTTCGCTTTGAGATCCCACAGTGCGACATCGATAGCAGCGATTGCGCCGGTTATTGCGCCTTCATTATTCCCTTTGTGCACCCAATCGACCATGTCTTTCCAAAGGGCCACAACCCCTCGCGGGTCTTTGCCTTCGATTACGTGGAAGAGGCTTGCGATAGCGTCGTTACCTGCTGGAGCCATTCCGCTAACCCCCTCATCGGTGTCGATCCAGAGGATCGCCATATTCATGAGGTCATCCCCAGCAGGGTAGTTCGAATCACCAATACCTCGGTCGAGCTGTTGGGTGAATTTTTCTAATCTATATCCGGTAATTTTCATTTTTTTGTTACTTGGTATTTATTTCAATTGGAAGATTTACGTTTACGTTATTGGTGTCGAATCGGATTATTGGGTCTTCGAACCATGAGCCGGAACGAAGTGCTCTCCGTTTACGCCTGTCGCAGCAGCTGCCGCTTCTTCTTTGGATGGTGGGTTGTCCCATAGGCCAGATCCTGGGCGTCGACCGAATGGGGAAGGCCCTGCGGATGCGCTGACCTTTTCGACTTTCTTCTGGGCAAGTGCTTCGGGATCAAAACTCACACCGGTTCCGGGTTGGTCTCCACATATGGCCCAGCCATCGACGATTTTGATGTCGGATGTCATTACGCCATCATCTGGCTCGGCGTTTTGCACCTCGAGTGTTAAGAAATTAGGAATGCAAGGTGCAAGCTGCGCGTTCATGTTTCCAGGTGAACCACCTAGAGTAATCGGCAACTCAAAACCGTACGCGGCGTCGGCAAGTTGAAGGGCGCAGGTGATGCCGGTCATGCCATGACTAACCTGAACGACGTCGGCAGATCGATTGTGGAAGTAAGGCAAGAAGTCTCCGAGAGAATCGAGGTTCTCGCCTGCACAGACCGGAGCCTTGATTTGGTCAGATATTCGTCGTAGACCTAAGAAATCCCAACGACGCGCTGGCTCTTCGACCCAAGCAATGTCGAACTGCTCCTCCATTTCGCGAACCTTACGAATCGCCATCTTGGGGTTCCAGACTTCGTTCGCGTCGATGTACAGGAGTGGTTTATCGGTTGCCCGCTCGAGACCCTTTTTCATTCGACCAATTCGGCGAAGATCGGCATCTTGATCGAGCCCAACTTTGAGCTTGCCGCCCTTGAACCCCCAGTCGGATGCCATCATGCCGTACCAGTCTTCAATACCGTCATCTGAAAGGGGAGCGTCTAGACCCGATGCGTATGCGTGCACTTTCGGGTTAGAGCCACCTAGGGTTTTCCATAGTGGTTCGTCGTTAGCTTTCGCTTTGATGTCCCAAAGAGCGACATCAAGAACCGAGATTGCATCGTTTATAACGCCATCGTGACCGGCTTTGAAAGCTCGGTCGACCATGCGTTTCCAGAGGCCGGTTACACGACGTGGGTCTTCGCCCATCAACATGCCTTCGACCATCGATTTGATCTGTGGACCTGCGCCGCCGCCGCCAAATGAAACGCCAGTGATGCCTTCATCGGTAAAAAGTTCAAGGACGTTCGACGCCCCACGGATACGACCTGAAGGAGAGTTCGCATCGCCCATGCGCCTATTTAGGGGGAATTCGTACAGAGTAATTGCATATCCGGTGATCTTCATCGTTTTTCCATTCAGTAAAAGCTAGTCAGCAGTGTTGCTGACCTAACCAGCCGCCCGAGTGTAGGCATAGTGAACTGAACGGTCAACGGCTCGCGACGTGAGAAGTTGAGTCGAAGTGCACTTTGCAAACAAATGGGTTGTAAAATCACTCAAAATCCGTACTAAGTGCAATCGGCCTGCAATCGTTAGTAATGGGTAACGTTACTGGACTGACAAAAGTTGTTCCGATAGACGAAATACAGACTCTCGTAACACATGCCAATTTCCGGAGTTCGAAATGCGTCGACCCTCACTGATAGCCCTAATCGCTATCACCGTATTGTTTGCAGGAGCAGCACTACCCGCTAGAGCCGCCGATCCCATTGGTGAAAATGGGGTCGTGGTCATTCTCATTGATGAAGGCGCATCGCCAATTCAGCGTGATCTAGATGTTGTCGAGACTGCTGCGCTCACTATTGCTAGTGGTACTACTGCCGGAACGATAGCTGCGGCTTCGTACGGTGTTGAGGCCAATGAGATCATATCTGCGAAATCGGGGCCGGCTGGTACACGACTCGTCGATGATGTGGTGACCGACATTCGTTCGATGGATATCGGACCTGCAAGATCCGATCAGTTCGCCGCTTTAGCCGATGCATTCTCTTTCCTCTCGCGTGTCGACGCTGTTGAAGGCTCACGAGTAGTATTTCTGACTTCAGGTCGGATACTTGGCGAATCGGAGAACACCCGAGAACGACTTGTCAACGTAGCCGATCTGTTCTCTGCCGAAGGTTGGATGATTGACGTAATTACTCTTCCTTCTACTGAACCAGTACTTCGAGAATTGTTAAGTGGACTCTCGACAGGTTCTGACGGTGTGTTCTATGACACTGGGACTGCTGAGAGCGTTGCTGCACTATTTAAAAACTATTCAGCGCTTTCGCTTGAAAATGCGATGGACGTCGAGATGCACGACAACTCGGCAGCTATAGTTACGCTCGACATTGCCCCTCATACAACCGAGTTCACTACGGTGTTCGTACGACAGAATGACATGGTCGAAGTTGCGGTCTTCTCTCCAAACGGTACGCGGGCTGCGACCGAGATGGAGAATGTGGATATCCGGGAGACTCCTTCTGCGGTGATCGTACGAATACAGTCGCCAATGCCTGGTAATTGGACTCTTCAGGGATCGGGACCTGCCTCGAAACTCGTTGCAAGCGTCGATATACGAAATCCACTTGAGCTTCGTTTGATCGAACAGCCAGCACTTCCAGTTGGCGAGCCTGCCGTGATTGAGGCAGCGGCTTTCAATGGTGAATCTGCCCAGATTTTGTATGGTGCAGAAATGACTGCAACCATCACCAAGGCCAGCGGTATAACCGAAGTCGTTGCACTGAACGATGCGGGTGAGAATGGTGACAAGTTCGCCACCGACGGAATTTACTCTGTTCAACTCAGCGCCCCTAAGTCGCAAGGCATTAACAATGTCGTGCTTCAACTGACGTGGGCCGACTATGTGGCGTCATTCCGTAGCGATACAGCGTTCCGAAGCGAATCATTCCCGACATTGAGCCTGACTGCTGTCAACGACGTTGAAACAACAGTAGGTCAGTACGCTACGGTCGCCAGAGTTCAAGTGCGAGTTGGCGACTATCCTTATCTGATTAGCCCATCCGACATCAAAGCAGCTCTAAAAGGTGCTGAAGGTTCATTTGACGCAATTATCTTGACTGTTGATGAGCCAGAACCAGGCATGGCTTGGGAGTTCGACATCTCAGCGATTATCCCTAAGACGGGTGCATACGAAGTTGAAGTCCTACTTGATAGCATCTTCGAGGGCCGACCATATACACGTGTTGCTCCGCGGGCAACTTCATCTGCACTGGTCATTGAGGAGCCTGAGTTGATTCTTGGTCTCCCTATTTGGCTCTTCGGTGCTCTCGGATCATTGTTGATTGTTATCGCTGGCTTCACGATCTGGGTATCACGGAAGACATCGCCATTTGGATACATCATTGATGACGCGGATCGAATTGTTGTCGATTTCTCACGATTGAACCGTAGCTTGATTAAAGGATTATTCTCAAGGAATAGCGTTGATGCTTGTGACTTGAGCGATTTACCATTTGTAGGCGGTACGTTTAAGTTCAACGGTGACAACGTAAAGCTAATTCACAAGCGTGCGGTTGGCGACCCCTCAATGCGGGTGAATAGTCGACCAGTAGGACCTGAGGTTGATCTGGGCGAGAACGTTTGGCTGGGCGTCGGAGGACGTTTATTGACGTTCCAGATGGAGACCGGCAGGGGAGTTGACGCGGTGTTGACAGATACTAGTGATTCGGTAACTGGGATAGGCGATGTTGCATCGTTGGGTTCATCGGGCGACTAGGATTTCAAGCAAGTACTTAGTGATATAAAAAAGGGGCTACTCAAAACGAGTAGCCCCTTTTTTATATTTCCTGATTGGTAGTTGAGAACTACTTCTCGTTGATTACGACTCTCTCGATCATATCGCCCGGTTCTGGGTCGCTCATCGGGTCTCGCTCTCGAATGGTCTTCACAACATCCATGCCGGTGATGATCTTGCCGAACACCGTATGCCGTCCGTCGAGGTGAGGAGTTGGTGCCAACGTGATGAAAAACTGGCTGCCGTTTGTACCAGGTCCTGCGTTCGCCATCGAGAAAATTCCCTCTGAGTCGTGGTGCAGGTTTTTGTTGAACTCGTCACCGAAACGGTAACCTGGACCGCCTGTGCCGGTTCCTGTAGGGTCGCCACCCTGAACCATGAATCCGGGGATTACACGGTGGAAAGTGGTGCCATTGTAGAAGTCGGCGCGGGCGAGGTTGATGAAGTTTTCTACTGTTAGCGGTGCGTCATTTGCGTACAACATGAGCTCAAATTCGCCCCGTTCAGTTTTGAACGTGGCTGTATATGACTTTGAGTTATCGAGTTCACCTGATGGTGGGGCTAGATCTGCCATGATTTCTCCTGATGATAGCTTGCTGAATTGGCAAGTATTCGATGTTTAGCTTTCGGTAATAGTGATTGATTTGATCAGATCGCCCGGTAGTTGTGCTGTGCCGGGATCGCGAACTTCGAGGTTCAATGCGTTCTCGAGACCTTCGATAACTTCTCCAAAAACGGAGTGCTTGCCGTCAAGGTGAGGGGTTGGAGCGAAAGTGATGAAAAACTGGCTGCCGTTTGTACCAGGTCCTGCATTCGCCATGGAAAGAACTCCAGGCTTATCGTGTCGTCGGGTAGCATCGAATTCATCACGGAATTGGTAGCCAGGGCCGCCGGATCCAGTGCCTGTAGGATCTCCCCCTTGGGCCATAAATTCTGGGATTACTCGGTGGAACATTAAGCCATCGTAGAAGCCAATAGTTGTGAGGTTGATGAAGTTTTCTACGCTTAGAGGAGCTTCATCATCGAAGAGCAGAATTTTGAACTCACCGGCGTCAGTGACGAACGTAGCGTGGTAAGTTTTTGATGTATCAAGTGCTCCCACAGGTGATCGAGCTTCGTCACCGGCCGAGAGCATCACCGCTGTAGCGTCCATCTGTCCGCCTGCCGCTACTGGCGCCGGTGGGACTGCGGTAGCTGTAGGTTCGGGTTCGTCATCACCGCACGCTACTACTAGGAGCGATGAGATCGTAAGCAGTGCAAATAGTAATAGCAGCCGTTTCATTCTGTCTGTTCTCCACGAAGCTGATTGGTGCAATCGCCTGAAAGCAAATTACACCGTGCATGAAATTCACAATAAAAAAAGTATATCCAAGATCGTTGCCTAGAACGATCATCGCGAGTGCTTACTGTAAAAATCTCTGCGTGAGTCCTAGGTTTTGGGTCTATCTCGGCAGGTTATGCCTCATATAAAGTCCATTCATGTCAGCAACTGCAAACAAGCAAACAAAACAAAACGAACAACTATCCGGTGCACGCCTTTTAGAGCTTTATCAGACCATGGTCCTCAGTCGTTACCTAGACGAGCGGGTCTGGCTACTCAATCGACAAGGGAAAGCGGCGATCGCTGCTTCCGCCCAAGGCCATGAAGCGACTCAGGTTGCTTGCATCGAGGCAACCGACCCATCGAAAGATCATTATTTGATCTACTATCGCCAGTTCGCTGCAATGATGGCGCTCGGTACAACTCCGGAAGAGATGCTTAGGGGATTCTTAGCCAAAGAAGACGATCCGATGAGTGCTGCTCGTCAGTTCCCACTTCACGGAGCGCATCCGCGCGTTGACTTGTTTAACTTCTCGAACGTTATCGCCACACAGCTCCCACAGGCCGCTGGGGTTGCCCTTGCAGATAAAATTAAGAGGTCTGATGGAGTGACTGTGGTGTTCTTCGGCGATGGCGCGTCCTCTCAGGGTGATACGCACGAGGCGATGAACTTTGCAGGTGTTCACAAATTGCCGATAATTTTCTTTTGCGAGAATAACCGATACGCGATTTCGGTTCCCATCGAAAAACAGATGGGCGTTGAGAGCGTTGCCAGTAGGGCGATTGGATATGGATTCCCAGGAGTTCAGGTCGACGGAACTGATGTTGTTGCGGTTCATGAAGCGACGAAGGCAGCTGTAGAACGTGCGAGAACTGGAGATGGCCCGACGCTGATCGAGGCATCGGTAGAACGCCTTCTCCCTCACACAACCGACGATGACCACACTCGCTATCGTTCGGCTGAAGACATCGCGCAAATGGCGAATAGAGATCCAATCAAAATTTTGTCTCAGCTACTTAAAAGACGTGACTTACTTACTGATGATGCAGACGAAGAAATTCACGATGCTGCTAAGAAACGGGTGAACGTTGCCACCGATATTGTGGACGCTGAACCGTACCCGAGCGTCGATACGATGTTTGATCACGTGGTCGACTCTGTCGGAGGTAATTTCTAGTGAGTGAGCAGACGGTAATTGAGGCAGTTCGAGCTACCTTGCAGTCGGAGATGCTCCGTGACGATTCAGTGATTGTTCTCGGTGAGGACGTTGGTAGTCGAGGCGGAGTGTTTCTGGCGACGGACGGTCTTATTGATCAATTCGGTGAGAACCGAGTGATCGATATGCCGTTGGCGGAATCGTCAATATGCGGAATTGCGCTCGGAGCGGCCGTCAATGGTTTGCGACCGATCGCAGAAATTCAGTTTGCCGATTTTGTTTGGCCAGCTATAAATCAACTGGTTGGTGAAGCTTCTAAAGTGCGCTATGGCACAAATGGCATGAAGACTGCGCCAATGACTGTACGCATACCTTACGGAGGGGGTGTCAGAGGCGGCTTGTACCACTCCCAGAGCATAGAAGTACTTTTTTCGCACACGCCGGGTCTTTCTGTTGTGGCTCCAGCTACCCCATACGATGCGAAAGGTTTGCTCGCAACCGCAATTCGTACGGATGATCCTGTGGTCGTCCTGGAACACAAGCGAACATATCGTTTGGTAAAGGGTGAAGTGCCGGATGAGGATTACACGATCCCGATTGGCAAAGCGGAGGTCAAACGATCTGGTAAGGACATGACGATCGTTACGTACGGACTGATGTTGCACTACGGTCTTCAGGCTGCAGAAATGGCAGCAGTGAACGGAATAGATGTCGAAGTTCTCGATTTGCGCACGTTGCGACCTCTCGATGCCGACACGATTGCGGAATCGGCTTCCCGAACGGGTAAGGTTTTGATAGTGCAGGAAGACACCCCCGCTGTGAGTATTTCGTCTGAAGTTGCGGCAATTATCGGTGAGCGATGTTTCTTCGATCTTGACGGTCCGATTACTCGACTTGGACCACCTGAACTTCCGCCGATGCCATTCTCTCCGATTCAAGAGTCAGCATTCATGCCTTCACCGGAGAAAATATTGGCCGCAATTACGAAGCTTTCGGAGATTTAGAGATGGCTTTCAACATTGAATTGCCACATGTTGGCGAATCGGTCACCGAGGCGGTGATTGGCAAATGGTTAAAAACGCCCGGTGATACGATCGAAAAATATGATCCGTTGGTCGAGGTGATTACCGATAAAGTCGCTATGGACATTCCTTCGCCGGCGACAGGTACTCTCACTAAAATTTTCGCTGAAGAGGGTGAAACCGTTCTGATGGGCGCGGTTATTGCTGAAATGGACAGTGATGAGGAAATAGTTGCTGCTCCAGTTATTGCACCGGACACAGCGAGTTCGCCACCGGCAAACCGAATTGGAACGTTGGTTCAAGGAGCTAACGTTGGACCTACCGGTGGTGCGTTTCTCGATACCAGCCTTTCGACTCCTGAACCCACTTCCCCTGCTGACGAGTCAGGTGAAGGCATTTCTTCAGGTTCGAGCAACAGTTCTAATCGGCAAAAAGGTTTTTCACCTGTTGTGACGCGTTTGGCAGTTGAGCACGACGTTGATTTGAATTCGTTGATCGGCACCGGTCTTGGCGGACGAGTGTCGAAGAAAGACGTCCTCGCAGCAGTCGAACAACATAGACGTAGCGCTTCCACAACTTCCCCACAGGGTGCCGTTGTAGAGAGCGAAGATGAAATTATCGAGCCCACGCCAATACGACGGATGATTGCCAGTCACATGGTGAAAGCGGTTTCCGAGATTCCTCATGCGTGGTCGGCGATAGAAGTCGACGTGACGGGGATGGTCGAGTGGCGTTCCGCCAATAAGGATCGATTCGAGAGTGAGAACGGTGTTCGGCTCACCTATCTGCCTATCGCGCTATATGTGGTCGCTGGCGTTTTACGAGCTAATCCACGGCTCAATTCGAGCTGGCTCGATGGCAAGATCGTGTTGAAAAAGGCTATTAATGTTGGGGTTGCAGTTGCGACAGGAGATGGACTCATAGTTCCTGTTGTTCACAATACTTCTGACGGTACTGTTACCGAGCTCGCTGGAAAGCTTGATGGAATCATTAATCGGGCCCGATCAGGAAAAATGACAATCAAAGATGTACGAGGCGGCACTTTTACGTTGAACAATACGGGCGCATTGGGATCGGTTTGGGGCGGAGCAATCATTAATCATCCCCAAGCGGCAATTCTTACGACTGAAGCTATCGTTAAGCGTCCGATAGTCGTTCCGAGCAATGGCAACGATGAGATCGTAGTTCGTTCGATGATGAACATCTGCTTATCGTTCGATCACCGGATTATCGATGGTGCTGAGGCGTCCGAATTTCTTCAAGCCGTGAAATCGGAAATTGAAGCGATTAGCCTGAAATCCGATCTCAAATGAACTCCGACATCTTAGTGAACGGCATCGAACTGCGCTCTATATGGCTCGGTGAAATAGACTATGGATCGGCATTAGATATTCAACGTTCATTGCTCGATAAGCGCAAAGCTGGGTCGATTCCCGATTCGGTGCTTTTTCTTGAGCACAGTCATGTCGTAACTCTCGGCCGTCGAGCCGACGAGACTCATCTGCTAACTGAGCGTTCAAAGTTGTTGGCTGCGGGAGTCGAGATATTCGATACCGATCGCGGCGGTGAAGCGACCTATCACGGTCCTGGTCAGTTGGTCGGCTATCCGATCATCGATGTACGTGAGGCAAAGCTGGGCCCAGTTACTTACGTGCGCATGCTCGAAAAATCGATCATAGAAGCTTTTGCTGAGTACAGTATCAATGCTCATTTAGTGGATGGTGAGACCGGTGTTTGGGTTGATGGAGTACCCGGTGAAAAACGAAACCACAAACAAAACCCTCAGGGGCGGAAGATAGCAGCAATCGGGGTTCGTATTTCTGGTGGAGTAACGATGCACGGATTTGCACTGAATGTATCGACCGATCTCTCGTATTTTCACCACATAATTCCATGTGGGATGCCTGATTTGCCGTTTACATCAATCGAACTTGAATCTGGCGAATTAGCCGATACACGAGATTGTGCGGAGAAAGTTGCACAGAGGCTGGCGGCGAATCTGGAACGTGAACTGTCCTGGGCTGATCATGAAGAACTGCTCAAATAGCGTTCTCGTGCAATCGTGAATGCCTCTGAACTTATCAGCACTTGCAGCACTAGTAGTTTCGTATCCAGCCATTTCGAGCCGAGTCTGCATGAACTCCATGCTGTCTAGCATATTGTCAATAATTAGAATTTTCAAAATCATATGTTTCTATAAACTTTCGCCCTACTAGACGCTCTTAGAAAGAGTGTTAAGTTTTCGTATGAATCTAGACTAGATTTCAGTTGGGTTTTCAGCCTTCGTGTGAACCCCACGGTTACCTACGTGTACCCATATGCTTGAATGGTCGTTTATTGACTCTATGGGTGGATCCTGGAAATTTGTAAGCCAATCCCAAATCGTCAGTACGACGTATCCTAATCCGTTACCTATTAGGCGAGATCACACATAGACTGCCTCAACCGGCATATTGGAGACCATTCTGAGCGGCATTTCACAATCAAATATATTGAACAAACGAGCGTCTTCACCCGCTCGTTTTATTGCATGGTTTTCCGTCGGTATCGCAGCATTGTTTTTTGCCGGTTGCACATCGCCACCTGTAGCAGAGTTTAGTGCGACTTCGGATTCAGGAAATGCTCCATTCGATGTCACTTTCCTACTGGGCGAATTAGCCGACGCAGATAGCTATAGCTGGGACTTTGGTGACGGTTCGGGTAGTACCGATACTGAGCCCGTTCATTCTTTCGAATTTACTGGTGATTTTATTGTTACATTGACTGCCAAACGAGGAGATGTTGTCGACACTGCACAGTCGACTATTTCAGTAGATGCTGGCCAAGCTGGATGGGTCGTGGTTGAAGGAAGCAAATCGGTAGTTTCTTCGTTCAATACCATTCAGTTTTCAGCAGACGCTTTTGACATTCTAGGTAATCCGATCGGGAACCCTGATTTCGCCTGGAGCGTCGATGAGTCGATCGGGCATATTGATGGAAACGGTAAGTTCAATGCTGCATCAAATTTGGGTTTATTTGAAGACGCTATTTCAGTAGAATTTGAACGTCTTGGAGTTGTAGTGTCAGCAAGCGCCGACATAGAAATTGTAGAGGGACCACTCAATGCATTTTCGATAATCCCGAGCGTGATAGACCTTCAGGTTGGTCGATCTGAATCCATCGTTGTTCATGCTGTCGACGAAGCAGGTCATATGCTTGATTCTGCCCTGGTATTGTTCACAGCCTTACGGGAAGGCGACACGATTGATTCAACCGGATTGTTCAAGGCGAGTACACTGGCTTCCGAAGAGAATATTGATCTGGTCAGTATCGAAGTTGAGCTTGACGGTGAACTGATCGAAGCGACAATCTCGGGCACCATTCATTCGGCGATCCTTGACGAACTTCACGTGTCGAGCCTTCCGCCTAGCCTGGCGATTGGTGAAACGTATCAACTATCAGTAATTGCTACTGATCGGTTCGGCAACGAGCTGGAAATTGAAGAGCTCACCTGGAACGTTTCTGATCCAAACATCGGATCTATTTCTATCGACGGCTTATTCACCGCTGGAACGAGTGCAGGGGTACACACTGACTCCGGTATTACAGCAAGAGGAGAGCTAAACGGTATTGAGGCTGTCAGCATTGCTCCCGTAACAATTGCCAGTGGAATTGCGATGTCCATTTTTTTAGTGCCGGACAAAGATTCAGTTCCAATCGCAGCTGGTTCGCCGTTCGTGGTGATTGCTACTGATGAACACGGAAATATTTTGGAGATTGCGGAAGAAGAATTCGAATATGAGTATTCTTCGGCAGGGCGAGGGAATGAAGTAGCGGTGTTCATTGCCGGATATGAAATCGGTGATTTTGAAAACGCTATTACCGTAACTCTTCCGGCTGGTGTCGGCGGAAACGATGAAGCGATCGTTGCTCAATCTGACATAACCGTAAGACAGCGTTCGTCGAACATTATCGCTGTCGAGACGGTGGACCAAGATGGCGGTGGAATTTTTCTAATCGACCTCGAAACGGCCCAGTTAGGATCGGCTGATACGAGTTTCTCCAACAATGGGTTCGTCGAACTTGCACCGAGTTGGTGGCCGGACGGATCGAAGCTGGTTTATGTGTCGGATCCGACGGGTCAGCTACAGGCGTATTCGTTAGATCTGACCACTCGTGAGATTGTGCAGCTAACCGATGTCGTTGGTGGTGTCTCAATGCCAAATATTTCTCCAGATGGAAATTCGATCGTATTCGTGAGCCTTGAAGGCGAGCTATGGAAGCTTTTTACAGCTGATATACCAGCGGACGTGAGTGCGAATCCAATCACGTTGGAAATGTCGACGCTTATCTCCGACGATGACAGAGCGCAGCACATCATGCCGTTCTGGTCTCCAGACGGTACGCAGGTACTGGCTTCTCGAAACACTTCTGAAGGGCTAGTACGCGTCATGATATTCGATCCATCACTGCAAGAACCTTCCAAAGTAATGGGACCTTTTGGAAGCGTTGGTTTTGGTTGGAATGCAGATGGAACCGGTATTCATATTGGGTTAATTGCACTGGGAGGAGGGCTAGATATTGGCACTCTTAATTTGGAAACTTCCGACCCTGAATTCATAGATACGAACCTAGAATTCTTAGTCGCTGCTTGGTCGCCAGACGGAACGGAAGTAATGGGTATCGACTCAGTGCTCGGAGCGGGTTGGCTTGTGGACTCCGACAGTACTGGACTCCGTCGAGTTGTCGATTCTCAACAGACTCCTACGCGGATGGCATGGCGACCGACTGAATATGGCGATCCGGTCACAGTACCTGTTTATGAGAGCGATCCCAAGATGCTCGTATTTGGAGACGAGCCACGAGCGCCAATCGGTGCTCTGGACATTTCGTTGAGTTACAACGCAGTAATCTCAACCGATGAAGGCGACATAGAGCTTGAGTTATACGATGATTTAGTGCCGATGACGGTAGAAAACTTTGTGAATCTTTCTAGGCTCGGATTCTATGATGGGCTTGAATTTAATCGTGTAATAGCTGATTTTGTGTCTCAAGCAGGTGATCCTGATAATGCCAACGACGATGGCCCTGGTTACACATTCAACGACGAATTCACTCGGGAATTATCTCACGATTCGGCTGGTGTACTGTCGATGGCAAACGCTGGATCGAATACAAACGGTAGCCAGTTCTTTGTCACCCACGACGCATTAAACTCGCTTGATGCTTACGAAGGTGGAGTAGCAAAAAATTGTGCAGATGACTCGGTTTCATGTCATACGATTTTCGGACGGGTCACATCTGGATTAGAGATTGTCACTGGCATGACAGAGCGCGATCCTAATACTTCCACCACGCCCGGTGTGAAAATCTTGAGTATTCTCATCGTCGAGAGTTAAATGTCATTAGATTTAAGTCTAACTGTTAGTCGAATTTTGTAATTCGATACCTCACGGAGATTCGCTTGTCAGATCAAACAAAGATTCGCAGTCACATCACCCACCTTGAGTGTTCACTTTCCGGCGAAGAGTGCGGACATGAGATGCCCCATCGGTTGAACCCGAAGAACGGCAAACCATATTTGGCGCGCTACGATCTTACGAAGGCGGCTGAAACTCTTACTAAGGAGTCCATGGCAGGGCGTGAGCCGAACATGTGGCGCTATCGAGAAGTGATGCCGGTTATTGATCCGGCAAACATCGTTACTCTCGGCGAAGGATTCACTCCGCTTCGTGAGGCAACTCGATTAGGTGCGCGGCTCGGAATGAGTTCACTGCTAATTAAAGACGAAGGCGTGAACCCGACCGGATCATTCAAGGCACGGGGACTTTCAGCTGCTGTTTCGAAAGCACTTGAACTGAAGCAGATGAAGCTGACGATGCCATCAGCAGGTAATGCTGCCGGTGCAATGTCGGCTTATGCAGCAGCTGCGGGTATGGAAGCTCATGTGTACATGCCCAAGGACGCTCCGATTGCGAACCAGATCGAATGTGCAGCCTATGGGGCGGAACTAAATTTGGTCGACGGATTTATTACGGACGCAGGTCGAATTTCTGGCGAAGCTGCTGAAAAACATGGCTACTTCGATGTATCGACGTTGAAAGAGCCGTATCGCGTCGAAGGCAAAAAGACAATGGGTTACGAAATAGTTGAACAGCTCGGTTTTGAAGTTCCTGACGTTGTTATATACCCGACTGGTGGTGGAACCGGAATCGTCGGTATTTGGAAAGCGCTTGATGAGATGGAACATCTCGGGTGGATAGGCCATGAACGACCAAAAATGATTTGTGTTCAGGCCGCCGGGTGCTCACCGTTGGTCGATGCTTACAACAAAGGCGAAGAGTT
Organism: uncultured Dehalococcoidales bacterium; assembly: GCA_963934365.1. Classification (GTDB taxonomy): domain Bacteria; phylum Chloroflexota; class Dehalococcoidia; order Lucifugimonadales; family Lucifugimonadaceae; genus Lucifugimonas. Next base: position 17,824 of record CAWVYJ010000035.1, read on the forward strand.
CGCAGAACCGTTCAAAAATCCTTCCACTCTCGCAGCAGGAATGCGTGTTCCAGCGGCTGTCGGTGATTTTCTAGTGATTCGAGCTGTCCGTGAGAGCGGCGGAACGGCGCTGACAGTTACTGACAATCAGATGGTCGATTCAGTGCGAGAAATGTCGGAATATGAAGGTATATTCCCGGCTCCAGAAGGCGGCGCAACGCTGTCTGCATTGCAACTTTTGTTGGAATCAGGCGAGATCGCTAAGGACGAGCGCGTAGTACTACTGAACACTGGTTCTGCTCTGAAGTATCTCGATGCTCTCGGGCCAGCACTCGGCCTGTAGGCGTTCGTAATTAAGGTGGCTACTAAACCTTTGGGGCATCCCATGTTGTGACGTGGCTCAGCGCTCCGTCAGGGAACGCGGCTGTGTATTCGTTGGCAAGCATCCCAAGGATCACGGAGTTGTGTCGAGCACCGTCATGAGGTCGGCTCTGTCGAAGCGTGCCTTCGTGTTGGAAGCCAATGTGGTCAAACATGGCGCGTGCCGCCGTGTTGTACTCGGGTACGTCGACCCACGCTCTGTGCAAACCAAGATGTTCAAATATGTGCTCGAGCATCGCAATTACGCCAGATGTCCCGTAGCCGTGATGCCAGAGAGCTTTTTGGCCAATAAGTACGGAGATTTGTGCTTCGCCTAGCGCTTCCTCAATCGAAAGCTGGCCTTCGCCAATGTGTTCGCCTGAGAGCGTGTAAATCGAGAAAATATCTCGATGAGGCTGGTGATGAGGGTCGTGAAATACTTCATCCCACGCTTCTTCCGAAGCACCGATCATCTCTTTTGGCTCGTAACCAAGGTGTGCTGCATCGCCGTAGGTATAACGGCCAAACCATGCTTCAGCTACTTCAGGGTCATCAAGCCAGTCAGCGAGTCGCTGCACGTCTTCGCGGCTTACAGGGCGCAACTCAACTAATGAGGGCATTTTGTCGTCCTTCAACTTGTTGTGTGAGGATTGTTCTATAGTCGCTTTGCAACAATCGGCTCAGTCGCCATGCTCTGGCCTGAGCCCCAGTATACCGTAACGGAAACGCAGGATATGGATACTGCGGTAGGTGGATAGACATTTACCGTTCGCAGATCGCCACTTGCGCCACCTGATACGATCAGCTGACTAGATCGGCGGATCTATTTGAATAGATCGATGTCCGTTGGTCGCGTAAAGCCAATATCAATTTTAAGGGGTAAATATGTCTGATCACTGGAAGATGGAAGCTGAAATCGAGTACTGCGTACCATGTGGATATGCCAACCTTGCCGCAAACATGGTGAGTGAGCTATTCCAGGCAGCCGGACCTGCTCTAGCAATTTCTCTTAAGCCGGGACACAGCGGTGCATTCAAGGTAACTGTTGATGGTCGAGTGCTTTGGGACAAGAAAGAGTCGGGTCGCTCGCCTCACATAATGGAAGTAAAAGACCTCAAAGCAACCGTTGCAAACATGATTGAATCTGGCGCTGTAATTCAAAGCAACTAGGTGGTAGCGTCACGGTTTCTTCAGATTTTTTCTTGAAATCGTGTCTGACGACTACAAGTTGTTCTGAAAGTGTTGGAGACCAATGTGGCAGAAGTACGTGCAAAGATCATAAATATGATCACAGCGTAACTGTATAACACCACCGTTGTTATCGAGTAAGAATTAGAGAACACCCCTT
>CAWVYJ010000036.1:0-18998 GCA_963934365.1 uncultured Dehalococcoidales bacterium
ATGAGTCATACATATTCAGTGAAACCAAGAAAAGCTGACCTCTCCAGAACCCGAATAAAAATGTTCGCAGCTTTGATCGAAGGAGATCAACTGGGGGCAATCCAAGTGGTCGACTCAGTGATTGCGGACCGTTGGGAACCATCATTCATCTACGTGAGCGTGATTGGCCATTGCATGGCCGAGATTGGCGCACGTTGGCATGCAGGGAAGCTAGCGATCTCAACGGAACACCGAGCTACTCAAATTGCTCTGAGGGTTATGGCTCGTGCGCAGGCTTCTTATGTGAATCATCGGAATGTTGGGCTACGTGCGATCATCACATCTGTCGAAGGAGACACACACGTTATAGGTGGGTTGACTTTCGCTGACCTGCTCCGATTCAAGGGATGGGATGTTGACTTCCTTGGTGCCGGTTCTCCGATCGACTCGATCGTCGAAATGGTGAAGCGAGAGTCACCAAACTTAGTAGGTCTGTCGATGTCTATCGACAAATATCTTTCAAATGTCATCGAGACAGTCTCAGCTATCAAAGCTGTGCCTAACCCTCCTGTGGTCGTAATCGGTGGAGCAGGGGTTACCGCACATTCGGTTCAAAAGGCCGATTTTTCGAGTGCAAATGCAGTCGAAGCTATTGACTGGGTGCAAGCACGATTCAATTTAAATGCTTCTTCAACAACTATCGAAGTCATGCTTTCGGAACTAGGTGGCCGAATTCAGTCATTGCGGAAAGATCAGGGCCTGAGCCAACAGCAACTCGCAACTGAATCCAATCTAGATCGAAGTTACATCAGCGCTGTTGAACATGGCAAACAAAACGTCAGTTTCACCACGCTTAAGAGAATTTCAGACGCACTAGGCATTGGTATATCAGATTTGATATCAAGCTAGTCATATTCTCAACTTAGGTTCAGAAAGACGAAACTTTGCAATTTGATTTCAACAGTCAAAAATACTTCAAATGATTGATTTCGAAGGGAATCCAACTTATGAACACCCAAAATGAAATTGTCGTTTTGTCAGGTTCTACAGGCTACGTAGGACAACTTATATTGAAAGGGTTATCTGAACGTTTTAAAGAGGTTAGATGCTTGACCAGATCACCTCAAAATCTGATCGACCTGCCTGACAACTGTCGTGCAATGAAAGTGGATCTTTTAGTCAGAGATGAGATTGAAAACGCTATGGCCGGAGCGTCAACTGCATTCTATCTTGTGCACTCTTTGGACGAATCAGACGATTTCGAGAAACTAGAATATGAATCTGCACGATTGTTCGCCCAAGCGGCATCGAAAAATAATTTGCAGCGAATTATCTACCTTGGGGCGTTGGCGCGAGAATCTACTGAATCATCGCCGCATATGAGGAGTCGCCATAGAGTTGGTGAGATTCTTAGTACATCTGGCGTGACTACCATCGAGTTTAGGGCTTCGGTAATTATTGGCTCCGGAAGCATGCCATTTGAATCAATTCGAGCATTAGTCGAAAGACTACCTGTAATGATCACCCCTCGTTGGGTAAGACAACCATTACAACCTATAGCTGCAAGTGATCTGCGCGCCTACCTATTGCGGGCTGTCGAGATTGAAAATCCAAAAAGTCGGATAGTCGAAGTTGGTGGCGCTGATGTTGTGAGCTTTATGGACGTGATGCGTATTTACGCAAGTAAACGTGGTCTAAAAAGAATCATGATTAACGTGCCTGTCATTTCACCCTCTCTTTCAAGCCACTGGCTAAGGATAGTCACACCTGCGCACTATCAAGTCGGCAGAAGAATCGTTGATAGTTCAATTCACGAATCAGTAGTAGATCAAGCACCACAACGGGATTTCGATATTCCAGTTTTAACCACTGAACAAGCGATCGAACAGGCTCTCAATAACGAACACGCCGAGCTGAAATTCATAGATCGAATAGAAGAATCCGACTCAATGAGTTTGAAGGTTTACCGATCACAATTTGGGACAAGGTTTGTCGAGCAAAGAATAATAAAAGTTAAAGCAAACAAAGAACAGGTAGCAGGAATCCTAAATCGTATCGGGGGGCGCCACGGGTGGTATTGGGGCACTTGGTTATGGAGACTGCGAGGTGCGCTCGACAAGTTGGTAGGTGGAATTGGCTATCGTAAATCCACTCATTCGAAATCTCCGAAAGTTGGTGATACTTTGGATTTTTGGACAGTAGTCAGAGCAGATTCAGATCGCCTGACACTCGAAGCAAACATGAGATTGCCTGGTGACGCCATATTCGATCTCAGAGTAGAAGGAAGTGCTGAGGAAACGAGCGGAGACTCTAAAATCATTCATACTGTCGCATTCAACCCAAAAGGCCTGTTTGGGTACATGTATTGGTTTGCGCTTCTGCCTATCCACTCTCTCGTATTTAACAAAATGGTCTCTTCTATGGCATCGAAGGTAGAAACTACGGTCAGAGAACCTTAGCTACAACGCTATTTTATGCGTTACCGATTAGACCCCAGCAGTTCACTCATGAGTGTTAACTAACCAGTTGTAACAAATTACCTATATTTCTTGGAATAGGATAGTTTTTTGTTAAGTACTGATCACTAGCTTCGCTCGAAAACGCTGTGCCAGTCGTCTTTTATCGGCCAGGTTAGTTGATCTTTTATGTCATCGTGATCTACGTAAGTGACCCTGACGTCTTCGATGCTTTTTCCGACAACTTCGATATCGACTAGACCAAGATTACGAAGTTCCATCGCATACCTGAGGTAGCCAACTTGTTCAAGTTTGTATCCCATTACTTGAAGGCCAACCACGTCGGCGGCAATTCCATGATGAGATGCAACGACAACGTTCGACGGCATTTCGAAACCGTCGATTGGGCCGTTTCCTTGCATCCCAATAGTTCCATCAATAACTGTGAGATCGGGAACCACATGCTGAGCCATCTTCGCTAGAGTCAGATTTATAGCCTTACTGCCTTTGTGGATCTTTCTCTTCTGATCAACGCCAGAGAGCGTGCCGACAAGTATGTTTTTTAGACCCAGAGTGACAACGACGTTGTTGTGAGTCTTCATAGGGCAAACCGAAACGACGTAAGACTCTGAGAGACGTTTCGACATATACAGGGTCTGAGGATTTAGGTGGTCGTCGAACGCCGGAACCGGAATGCTGTCATCGGTGTTGAGATCCATGAACTCGATTTTGTACTCGTTTGCCAGATCACGATAACCGTAGTTGTCAAAACCGGAATCAGGTGTTCCAAGAGCTGGTCCAACGGCAATTACAAATTCATTAACGCCTCTGCCGGAGAGATATTCGAGAGTAGCGCGTGTTGCGTCGACGTGAGTAGCAGCAAGTTGGTTCGTTGTCGTAACGAAGTTCGGCTTGACCATTACTGGTCGGTCAGGAATAAGTATGTCGGAATCGATCAACTGTAGAGCCTGTGCGACGCCCTTTAGGCGATTTTCTGTACTAGCGATACTGACTCTAATCAAAACAACTCTCCATTACTTGAACTTAAATTCAACTGGGTATGTTGTGATGATATCTGAATCGAAGTCCGGGTTTCAGGTTTCGAATTAGAACAATCTAGTGCTAGAGTGCGCAACGGCTTACATTCACTACGGTCCAGGAGATAAAACGTGCAGTACAAGTCGCTCGGAACGACCGATATAAAGGTTTCGGAATTTGCCTTGGGGTGTTGGCCGTTTGCTGGCGGAAAAGTTTGGGGGAGCCAAGACGACGACGTATCTATTGCCACTGTGCACGCTGCCCTCGATAAGGGAATCACGTTCTTCGATACTGCCGAAGGTTACGATGACGATTCGCATTCGGAAGAGGTTCTTGGTCGCGCTCTAACCGGACGTAGAGACGAAGCGGTAATCGCAACAAAGATTAGCCCTTCTCATTTGCTGCCCCATCTGATTGAACAAACCTGTGATGCCAGTTTGCAAAAACTGCAGACCGACTATATCGACCTGTACCAGATTCACTGGCCAAACCACGATGTAGCCGTTGAAGATTCGATAGCTGGTCTGTTGAAGCTTCAAGACGCTGGAAAAATACGGTCGATAGGTGTCTGTAATTTTGGCGTCCAAGATCTAACTGAGGCGCTCAAATCTACCGAGATCGTGACGAACCAACTCCCATACAACCTGCTTTGGCGTCCGATTGAAGTCGAAATTAAGCCGACGTGTGTCGAAAACAACATCGGACTGATCTGTTACAGCCCACTCGCACAAGGTCTTCTCACCGGTCGCTACGGCTCAGCTGACGAAGTTCCGGACGGTCTTTCTCGTTCTCGATTGTTCAACGACAGACGTCCACTTGCGAATCACGGTGAAAACGGTTGCGAGACCGAAGCGTTTGACGTTATCGCCGAAGTTATTGAAATTGCTTCTGAACTCGGAGAACACCCAGCAAAAGTTGCACTCGCGTGGGTTCGTTCCCGTCAAGGTATTACTTCATTGCTGGTTGGGGCACGATCACCAGATGAACTCGATCTCAACGTTCCTGCATTTGAATACGACCTACCACAAGGAATTGCCGACCGACTTACGGCAGCTTCTGAACCAGTTAAAGCGAAGCTTGGATCGAACGCCGACATGTGGAGTGGTGGCAATCGAATGCGTTAGTTGCCAGTTTTCGTTGTTTTTCAGATTTACCGGACTGCAAATTACGCAGTTGCATCTAATCCGAAATTTTTGACTGCCAGATCGGATATATAGTCGCCAATTACCAGCGACGCAGTTGCGCCAGGCGATGGGGCGTTCAGCACATGGATTGCCCCACGTGACTCTTCAATTCGGAAGTCGTCGACAAGTTTGCCCGATCTGTCTACTGCCTGAGCCCGAACGCCAGATCCTGTGCCACCTAGGTCCTTCGAAGAAAGTTCAGGCACAAGCTGCTGGAGTCCATCGAGAAATACTGATTTTCTGAGCGATCTGTTGATTTCCCAAACACCTGTTTTCCAATCTCGAATCCCCATTTTCCAGAATCCGGGGAACGTGATCGTACGAAGAAAATCATTCATAGAGAAATCACGTTTGCGGTAGCCCTCACGTTTGAATGCCAGTACGGCGTTCGGACCTGCCTCGACCCAACCCTTCATGGTTTGGGTCAAGTGGACACCAAGAAATGGAAACGCAGGATCCGGCACCGGATAGATGAGACCCTTGACCATGAATTCACTTTCTTTACGGAGTTTGTAGTACTCACCACGGAACGGAATGATTCGCAATCCGGTTTCGACGCCCATGGTCTCTGCGACGAGATCGGAGTGCAGACCAGCACAATTTATAAAGTTAGTGGTTTCGAAATCACCGGAAGTTGTATTGATAATAGTGACACCACCAACGACCTTCGAACCGTTGAGTTCCGTGCTGAAATAAATCTCGCCACCAGCCGCACGAACGCGGTCGGCATAGACAGCAGTTACGTTTCGATAATCGACGATTCCCGTGCCTGGCGCGTACAGCGCTTTGAGAGCGACAACATGCGGCTCGATATCCGCCATTTCATCTTTATCGACCATCCGCAGGCCTTCAACTTGGTTGGCGTTTCCTCGTTCTTCAAGGGCATTTAGTCGTTCTACGCCGGCTGCATCACTAGCAACGATCAACTTACCGCACGTCCACACAGGGATATCGTTCTCTTCGCAGAACTGGGTCATCGATGAACGACCGGCGACACAAAAATCAGCTTTGAACGAGCCCGGTCGGTAGTAAATACCCGAGTGGATTACACCAGAGTTGTGCCCGCTCTGTTGTGTTCCCTCTTTGGCGTCCTTTTCGATAATTGCCAGCTTGATCTGCGGAAACCGTTCTAACAATTTCATCGCCGTAGACAGGCCGATTATTCCGGCTCCAATTACGACAACATCGTATTTAACAGAACTCAAATGATACTTTCTCCCGCTTTTTACGAACCTATGTAAAAAAATACCACAGCACCAAAGCCTTGGTAACGTCAAAATTGAGCCTAATAAGCCACGGGAATCTGGTAATTTCCAACGATGGCTCAAAACATTAACGCCGCATATCGACCAGATCGTGTCACCCTGTTCGCATCGTGCATGGTCGATCAACTCGCTCCAGATGTAGGAGAAAGCACTGTCGACGTGCTCAAATATCTCGGAGTTACGGTCGATTTTCTCGACGACCAAACATGTTGCGGTCAACCCGCTTTCAACAGCGGGTTTAGATCGGAGACTTACCCGGTCGCCGAACGTTTCGTTAATCTATTTGAAAAAGTGGATGGTCCGATCGTTGTTCCCTCGGGATCATGTGCCGCTATGGTTCGGAACTATTACGGTGATCTGTTTAGAGACGACGCTGAACTTGCAGATCGAGCAAAACGGGTGGGAGAGAGGTTGTTTGAACTTACCGAGTTTATAAGCCAATTCTTCGGAACCGATGCGATTTATGGCGAGAGAGAAGGAGCATTGACCTACCACAAATGCTGCCATCTCCTTCGTGAAATCGGAGTCGATGAACAGCCTATACAGTTGCTGAGAAACATCAAAGGGCTCGATTTTTATCCATTAGAACGAGCAGAGGTCTGTTGTGGTTTTGGTGGAGCGTTCTCGATCAAAATGCCAGATATTTCTTCTGCAATTCTCGATGAAAAGTTAGATTTTATTGAGGCAAATGGATCAAGCACGGTCGTAGCCGGCGACACAGGCTGTATCTACCAAATGCAAGGTGGTCTCCGTAGGCGAGGATCAGATGTGCAAGTCCTGCACATCTCTCAAGTACTCGCAGAATCTATAAGAAATAGTAATACTTCGGAGGAGAAACTATGAAGCCGTTAACAATAAACTTTCGCTCAAAGGCGGCTTTGACCCTCGCAGACGCACAGATTCAGCAGTCTATCGAACATGTTTACACAGGATTCTTTGAGGGGCGGCTGACCGCTGCTGGCAATACTCCCGACTGGGAGGATCTACGAACAAAAGGCAAGGCGATCAAAGATCACACGATCACTCATCTTGATTACTATCTAGGGGTGCTCGCTGACAACGTTGAGAAGAACGGCGGAACCGTATTCTTCGCCGACGATGCTGAAGAAGCCCGCCGCCACATCATTGATCTTGCTCACAATCGAAGGATCAAAACCGTCATCAAGTCGAAGTCTATGGTTTCTGAGGAGATGGGGCTCGCCGAGGCGATGAACGATGAGGGGTTCGAGACGGTTGAGACTGATCTCGGTGAATACATCATTCAGCTCGCCAATGAAACTCCGTACCACCTGATCGCACCGGCTATTCACAAATCGAGAGCAGACGTCGCAAAGCTTCTCGATGATAACTACAAAGACGGCGATCGCGTACCGGACGCAACCGAATTAACGATATTGGCGCGCGAGAAGTTACGCAGTGTATTTGAACGTGCTGATATGTCGGTAACCGGAGTGAATTTCGCCGTTGCTGAATCGGGATCTATTGCTCTTGTGACTAACGAAGGCAATGGTCGAATGTCGACTACTGTGCCTCGTGTCCATGTCGCAGTCATGGGTATGGAAAAAATTATTCCTTCGATTCAAGATTTGAGCACGATGCTACGGATTCTCATTCGTTCAGCGACCGGCCAGAGAATTTCTACCTACGTTACGATGGTCAATGGCAAGCGTAAACCCGACGAGGAAGAGGGACCGGAAGAGTTCCACCTCGTGATTATGAACAACGGTCGACAAAAACTTCTCGAAGACCCTCTGATGCGAGAGTCTTTGAACTGCATACGCTGCGGAGCATGCCTGAACGCTTGTCCTGTCTACAGAAAAGTCGGCGGGCATGCCTATGGCTGGGTATATCCAGGCCCGATTGGAGCAATCGTTTCGCCGGTTCTCACCGGATTGAAAGACGCCAGTAATCTGCCGAGCGCCTCGTCACTTTGTGGAGCCTGTCACGATGCATGTCCTGTAAAAATCAATATTCCAAGAATGCTTCTCGAACTGCGATATCGTACTGCCGAGGGTTCGGCCGATGAGAATGAACGTACATCGTCTGCCAAAGAGCGATGGATTTGGAAAGCTTGGAGAATAGGAATGATGGACCGCAAGAGATTCGACATCGGTTCACGTATAGCGAGCATCGTAATGAAGCCGCTTTCTCAAAACGGTTGGTTAAAAAAAGCTCCGCCACCTATCTCAGGGTGGACATCGACACGAGACTTTCCGGCGATTGCTAAAAGTTCGCTGAAATCGAGACTCAAAAAACGAAGCGGAGGCTGGAAATAATGGCAGATCGATCAAAATTTCTCGCTATAGTCACAGCAGGACTGGGCAGAACTGAAGTGCTGGCACCGACCAGCATTACACAAACAGCGGGTTTTGAGGATGCGGCTACAGCGAAGGCCAATGCCGACAAAGCTTCGATCGATGCTTCAGAGCGTTCAAGTGAACTAGCTGATCAGATGGCAGTAGAAGCGGTGAAGGCTGGATGGAAAGTACATCGAGCTTCGAATTCGGAAGACGCTGCAGGTTACATAACTAGCATCTGCGTGGAAAAACAAGCAATATCGGTGCTACGTTCGAACCATGATGCGCTTGATCAGATTGGTGTTGATATTGCCGTTACGACCACTGGGGCGACTTTGGAGACAACCGAACATTCGGGAGAGTATTCGCAATATCAAATTGAGGAATCCAAAAGCAAAGCTTTTTCAGCGGATATTGGTATTACGGGTGTTGACTACGCTGTTGCCGAGACCGGCACAGTAGTTCTCCATCCACGAAGCGGACTTTCCCGACTAGTATCGCTGGCACCACCGACTCATATAGCGGTGTTACGACCTGGTGAAGTTCTTGATTCACTGGATGAATTATTCGCCATGGAACGTAATGACTTTATGTCAGGCGAATTAGCGGGATCGATGAACCTGATTTCAGGTCCAAGCAAGACAGCCGATATCGAAGGAACGACAGTAACAGGAATTCATGGGCCACTTGAAGTCCATTTGGTTATTCTCGCAGATGGCTAATCCAAACGCTAAATATTTAGAGAGAGTGCCCGGCAGGCTTCCTCGGTTGCGATAGCTACCAGTCGCTTAGTGTCTTCCATTGCTGCCTTAAGCGACATGGGACGGTTCACGAGGCTAAACACGGCGTCGATTCCATGTTCGTGTACTTCTCTAAAACCTGCGCCTAGTGATCCGGCAATGCCGATCACTGGAGTGCCACGACGTTTCGCACGTTGAGCGACTGCGACAGGTGATTTGTTGAAAACGGTCGAACGATCGAACTGACCTTCACCAACAATCACTAGGTCGGCGTCGGCGAGATGCTTATCGAGGCTAAGGGCTTCAAGCACGATGTCAGCTCCAAGGCGCAAACGGGCATCAAAGAAGCCCATTAGCCCGGCTCCGAGTCCGCCCGACGCACCAGCTCCGGGAATTTCAGCTACGTCGGTGTGAAGATCTTTGGTGATTACCTTGGCGAAGTTAGCAAGTGCAGCGTCAAGTTCTTGAATATCTTCGTACGTGGCTCCTTTCTGTGGCCCGAATATCGCTGAAGCGCCTCTCGTTCCACACAGAGGATTATTCACATCACAGGCAACAACTACGTTTGCGCCAACCATGCGAGGATCGAGTTCGGACACATCGATATTCGCAAGGCCAGACAATGGAATGCCACCGCGCGCGATATCACCGCCACTTGAATCAGTGAGTTTGCCACCCATAGCCTGAATCATGCCTGCACCACCATCGTTAGTAGCACTTCCGCCAACGCCGATGATGAAGTCGCTAAATCCAGCATCGAGGGCTTCAATAAATAGTTGACCGACACCGAATGTCGAAGCGTTTCGAACGTCTCGTTCGTCCTGATTTAATCGAGCCAGACCAATAGCGTTAGCAACTTCGATCACTGCGGTTGTGCCGTTCCCAAGCGCACCCCATTCAGCTTCGATGGTTCTTCCAATTGCATCTTCAACCATTGCAGTTCGGACTTCGCCACCTGAACTATCGACTAACGCCTGCAAGGTCCCGTCGCCGCCATCGGCCACCGGAATTAGCACGGTCTCGGCTTCGGGCCAAACTGTTTTGACTCCAATGGACATCGCCACGGCAATTTGCATGCCGGTGAGACTCTCTTTGAAACCTTGGGGAGCTAATACTACTTTCTTCATAGACGTGAGTATAAGGACTCATTACGAAATTTCTAACCCGTATTACCCACCAATTACACAGCTAAGCGCCGAAGGACTGCTAAACTCGCCGCCGTACCAACAACTATCGTAAATTTCTTCCCATGACTGAACGCGCTGATATAAAAAGTTCACTTAGTTCCTCGATCAACAAACGGGCCGACGAATTAGAGCGAATCGCACGCGATATTCTCGAGCACCCAGAGAGTGGTTACCGAGAAGCACGTACTTCTAAATTAGTTGCAGATTGGTTTAGATCCAACGACATGACAGTGCAGTCAGGGATTGCTCGAACCGGCGTAATTGGAACGTTTGATACAGGTAGGGCAGGCCCGCATGTGGCAGTGATGGGCGAACTGGACTCTCTTATCGTTCCCGGTCACGTCCACTCCGATTCTGAAACAGGAGCGGCGCATGCATGTGGGCATCATGCTCAAATCGGCTCAATGCTCACGGTTGCAGCTGGTATGGCGGAATCGTCGGTGCTGAACGAACTTTCAGGCAAGATCAGTTTTATGGCAACACCGGCCGAAGAGTACATCGAACTTGAGTACCGGGAATCTTTGCGAGAAAGCGGTGAGATTGAATTTTTCGGCGGTAAGCAAGAATTCATCAAACAGGGTTTTCTCAATGATGTTGATATGGCGATGCTCACCCATACGGGTGCAGAGACGCCCGGAACGTTTGGTGTCGGCGGTTCGAATAACGGAATGATCGGTAAGACGATCGAGTACAGAGGTAAAGCCGCACATGCGGGTGGTTCTCCGCATCTGGGGATAAACGCCCTAAATGCCGCTCATATCGGACTGGCAGCAATTCATGCGCAACGTGATACGTTCCGTGACGCTGACACGGTGCGAGTCCACCCAATAATTACTAAGGGCGGAGCGGCGGTTAATTCTGTGCCATCGGACGTCAGGATCGAGACCTACGTACGTGCATCGAACGTGCCTGCGATACTGAATACATCTGAGAAAATTGATCGGGCGTTTCGGGCTGGAGCACTGGTTACGGGAGCGTCAGTAAAGATTATTACGAATCCAGGTTACTTACCTACGAAGTACGATGATCGACTGACCGAGATTTATAGACACAACGCCGGGTCATTGGTTGGTGGCGATAACGTTATTGATCTCAATCACAGTACTGGTTGTACAGATATGGGCGATGTTAGTCAGGTAATACCCGCTATTCAACCGACTGCGAATGCCACAACTGGCAACGGTCATGGTGTTGACTATTTGGTTGAAAATTATGATCTAGCTGTTATCAAAGCGGGTAAGGCGATGGGGATGACTATTATCGATCTGCTAGCTGATGGCGGTTCGAAGGGGCGAAAGATAGCCGGTACGTTCAAAGCACCTATGACGATCAGGGAGTATTTGAATCGGATGCGTAGTTTTCGTTCTGAAGCGACGTACACCGAGTAACCTATGACATCATCCGACACATCCCAAACGCGGGCAGTAGCGTTACGTGCGATCGATAGTGCCACACGTGATCTCATTACTGACGCGAAAACTGTCTATAGTATTCCTGAGTTAGGTTTCAACGAGCACAAGACAGCGGCCTACGTTCAGCAGCGATTACAGTCGCTAGGGTTTGTAGTCGAAACCGGAATTGCTATAACTGGCATGAAAGCTGTTCTACAAGGCGCAAAACCAGGTCCAACTATTGCAGTTATCGCAGAATTGGATGGAGTAATGGTTCCGACTCATCCGGGCGCAGATACTGAGACTGGTGTCGCCCATGCGTGTGGACATCACGCCCAGATAGGTTCTATGTTGGGAGTAGCGACTGCACTTAGCGCACCGGAACTTAGAAACTCCCTCGCCGGCAACGTTGTGTTCATCTTGGCACCCGCAGAAGAATTTATCGATATTCAAAATCGTCTAGCCCTGAAGGCTTCAGGTGACCTTGAATTCCTATCGGGCAAGCAAGAGATGATCCGTTTAGGCACCTTTGACGATGTCGACATGGCGATGATGGTTCACACATCGGCAGGAAACGGTTCGGCGCTGCTCAGTGTTGGCGGAACTTCGAATGCGCACGTGTCACATCAAGTCAAATACATCGGAAGGTCAGCACACGCAGCTGCAACTGACTACGGTATCAACGCTCTTCAGGCATCCATGCTTGCCAACACAGCTATCAATACACAGCGTGAAACGTTCAGGGAATCAGATGTTGTTAGGGTTCATGGAATAATTTCTAATGGCGGGGCATCAGTTAATGCCGTTCCAGCCGAGGTGATCTACGAGGGTCGAGTGCGTGCTAAATCACTGGAAGCACTAGAACCTATCGCCGAAAAAATCATACGCTGTTATCGGGCAGGGGCGTTGGCGATGGGAGCTTCAGTCGAAGTCCAGTCGATTGCTGGTTATCACGGTCTCATACAAGATCCGACGATGCAAAAACTATTCATAGAAAACGCTGAACTCATATTGGGACGCGATTCAATAAGCGTTGTCGGATCTACCCAGACGCACGGTGGTTCGACCGACATGGGTGATCTAAGCATGATCATGCCTGTTATCCATCCCTACGCTAATTCTGCTTCAGGAGTTGGTCATGGGCATGACTATTTGATCGACGATTACGATCTGGCTGTTGTAGCGCCCGCCAAGGTTATGGCTGCGACCATTCTCGACCTATTGGCAAATGACGCTCAGGCCGCCAGACAGGCGCTAGCCAAAAACAGGCCAATAATGACCGCTGAACAGTACGTATCGGTGCAACGAGGACGTTTCAAGACGGACTTGTTTGAACCTTTTTAGGACGGCATGATTTGCAAGTCGTTCACCAATAGGCCTAAATCATAACCCGAAAAACGGTGCATATTAAATGTCCACTTTACGAGGTGGAATTCTATGGGATTCAGATTCAATAATCCCAACAACCTGATTCACGGTGTCGTCCAAGCGATCTTCTTCGTTCGTAACGGTGAAATCAAAGAGGCTTGCCTGTGAAATTTCTTCACTGGCAGCCTCCAGTCGTTGGGTCATTTCGGTTTCTGTGTCGACACCACGCTTTTCCAAATGGCTTTTTAGCACGTCCAATGAAGGCGGAATTATGAAGATCATCAACGCTTCCGGAATGATTTCTCTAAGACGTTTTGCTCCCTGAACATCAACTCGAATTATGACGTGGTTGCCATTAGTCAGTGCTTCGCGAACCTGTTGCTTAGGAACACCGTAATAGTTGCCGTAAACCTGCGCCCACTCAAGCAAATTGTCTGCGGATATCAGATTTACGAAATCGTCGACAGTCACAAAATGGTGATTTATGCCGTCGACCTCGCCAGGCCTAGGATCGCGCGTGGTCGCGGTAACAGTGAAATGGAATCCGATTCGATCTGATTCGATCATGCGTTCGATCATCACGTCTTTTCCTACGCCGGAAGGACCAGAAATAACTACGACAATCGGGTTTATGTGTTTAGCTGGATCGTCACTCAATTAGGCCGCCAATTTCCTGAATAATCTTCCAGAAATTCGGATATGAACTACCGGCTTCGTCAGGATCGACAATCGTTATGGGTTTGGTTGATATCAGACCCGCGATACCGAGACTCATTGCAAGTCGGTGATCGTTATAACTCTGGAATTGACCTCCACCTATTATCTCTCCGCCGGGGATAATCATGCCGTCATCGGTTCCAACAGCATCAATACCTGCACCGTTCAACCAAGTGATACTCGTGTGAATCCGATCGGATTCTTTTACGCGGAGTTCTTCGGCATCTCGAATTACAGTTTCGCCTTCAGCTATAGCGGCAGCTACGGCTATAACGGGAATCTCGTCGATGAGGAGGGGGACAATATCGCCGGCTAGTTCGATGCCCTTTAGTTGGCTAGTTTTAACTAGAACGTCGGCAACTGGTTCACCAGCAACTTCGCGCTCATCGACTAAGGTGAGATTCGCACCCATCATCTGGAGCGCTGTGATGATTCCAGCTCGCGTTGGATTAATCCCTACATTGCGAATCATCAATTCTGCGTCGGGGTGACATATTCCTGCGACCATCCAGAATGCTGCGCTACTGATATCGCCAGGGATCTCAACGTCAACAGTGTTGAGTTCAGAGGGTTCAAGCACCAGATCTAGTCCGGAGGTTTTGAGATCAACTCCCATCGCCGAGAACATTCGTTCAGTGTGATCTCGCGATTCGGCTGGCTGAGTCAACGTTGTAATACCGTCGGCACGGAGTCCAGCAATAAGCAGACATGATTTCAGCTGAGCTGAAGCAACTGGCATCTCATAGGTCAAACCATGGAGTGCACCACCGTGAAATACAAGAGGAGCGAGGGTGTTGCTTGCTCGCCCTGAGATAACAGCACCCATATCGCTGAGTGGGCTGACTACTCTGCCCATTGGGCGAGACTTGAGTGAATCGTCACCGGTGAGAATTGTGAAAATATCTCGACCGGCGAGAATTCCTGACATCAGACGTGTCGTCGTACCGCTGTTACCAGCATTAAGTATTTCCGAGGGTTCTTGAAGACCATTTAGCCCAACGCCTTTGACAGTAAGCCTGTCGCCCATTCCGTTTGCACCGGCTTCTCGCGTGATATCAACACCGAGTTCACGCATGATCTCAACTGTTGCCGTGCAATCGGCTCCGGGAGAGAAGTTCGTGATGTTTGCGGTGCCTGTGTTCGACAAGGCATTAAACATTATCGCTCTGTGCGATACCGACTTATCTCCGGGTGAAATAATTTCTCCGCGTAGAGAACTCGGCCGTGCAATAGTTACTGACATTGAGGTCCTGTTAGTTCATTCTGCGACGATCGTATTTCGTCGAGTCTTTTTTCTTGTCTGATCCGCGACCCATTGCTTTTGCCACCCGGCTACCAAAGAAAAGCCCCATCATGCTCTCGCTAGATGAAGGAATTGGAGATCGCTCTTCGGTATCAGGTCGACGGTCCGCAACGCCGGCTTCGAGCCGCGCACGCTGCTCCCACGCTTGAATAAACGAATCAGCGAGTGCTCCGTCCGAAGAAAAACGTTCTTCGTCATTTTCGAGTCCAGCTTTGATTGCATGGAAACGTTCAATCAATTGATCGATCCAGTGAACCAGCATGTCGGCGTTGGTGGCTGCAGCACTTTGGGAAGACGCTGGATCGCCTGAAGCTGGAGATGTGATGTTGTCGAAATCGCTCCCAACGAATCTACTGATTTCTGCCCAGGACGGCGAAGTGCTGACGACGTTCATGACAGCGGCAGAAACAACTGCTGGTAGTCCGCTGGTGGCCGCTGAAAACGAATCGTGCTCTTGTGCGTCCATAAACACCGGCTTGGCACCGACGCTTTCAATTAAATCAGTAACTGCCTTGATCGAGCTAGAATCAGCAGTCGGTGGTGTGACAACAGCCCACTTTGCATTGTGGAATATGTAACCAGATGCCTCTTTTTGTTCCCTAATCGATGCGCCAGTTAAAGGATTACCGCCGACGTACCCTACGTTTGAAGGAAGCAGTTCTTTCGCCCACTCCATTACGGCTCGTTTAGCGGGAGAAGTGTCTGTTACTACGGCCCCCGCTTTGAGATGGCCAGAAATACCGTCAAATACGTCGTAGAGGGAACCGGCTGGTGTAGCAATGATTACCACATCAGAGTTTTCGACTGCTTTATCCATGTTCCATTCGATAGTGTCGACTGCGCCCATACGTTGAGCCAGAGTCTGAGCTTTGTTTTCTGCGTCGTATCCGATTACTTTTGAATCGCCCTTGCTTCGGATCGCCATACCGAGAGATGTTCCGATTCGTCCGAGTCCGATGATCGTGTAGTTCGTCATTTTGGTTACCTGCTAATCACTTTCCGTTTCAAACAATTACGTTCAAAGCGAACGTTCAGCCTCAAAAATCGTTATTCCCAGTCGTCGTCGTCCACGTCGTGGTCATGATCGTGATTCCCATCGTCATCCTGTGCTGGCGACTCGCCAGCACGAGGAATCGTTGCTCCGGCAGAATTTTTCTGCTTTTTGGGTTCGAGTAGGTCGATGTTCTTCCGTAATATGGCAAGATCTTCATTCGATATTGACCCACCTTTGTAAATCAACACCGAGATTCCGATGTCACGCAGAAGTTCCAGATTTATTTGGTCGGGAACTTCTGTGACTTCCAGAAATATGTGGGACGAGTAGCGTGCAAGTTGTTCTTGCATATCGAGAACAGCGCCCACGTCCAGTGGAAGCTTGAGATCTGATCCTTCGAGAACTATGAACTCGAAAGGACCTGCATCGATTGCTTTTGCGCGATCTTCCGTTACCTCCGCAGCTACAACAAAGCCTTTAGCAGTGTCATCATCTCTTAGTGCGGCACCTGGAGCAGATTCGCCTTCAACCACAACAAAATCGGCACCAGCATCGACAGCGGCGTCGATCTCCTTTGCGGAGCCTCCAGAAACTGATACTCCCCAAATATCAGCATCTTTAACCGCCGTTGATTGAGCTGCACCCTTTGAACCTGCGCTGAGAATGAAAAGATCAGCATCTACATCTTTGGCATCACCCGCCTTTTTAATAGACATTCCGATCAGGATCACAGGAACTTTCGTACTTGTTGAATGAGCACCAAATCCAAATCCAGAACGTTCGGTTTGGCCAAGTTTAGTCAGTCGTTCGGTAATTTTGCTCAATCTTCGTTTTCCCCATTGCCAGCCGATTCGTCAAAACCACGCTGCTGGCGTAAAAAGTCTTCAAGTTCTTGCACTAACGCAGCCGGTTCTGGGCTCTGGCGAAACTCTTCTTCCGAGTCGTAACGCTCTTCTAGCCGTTTTACATAGCCTTCGATCTCTTGCTGGTCGGAAAGCGCTCTAACCAGATTTTCATCAAATTCTTCAGCATCCTTCGATAGCTTATCTAGATCGATAGGAGCTGCTATAAATTGCTGCAGTTCCGAGAGAATAGCGAGAGTGAGAGTTGGGTTCTGCGCTACCTGTAAGTAGTGAGGGGAGTGCCCCCATATGCTCGCTGCAGGAATCTTGTCTTGGCTGAGTCGATCGACTAGTACGGAGGTAAGGCCGGAAGGACCTTCGTAGTTAGGCGTAGCGTATTTTATGTGCTCGAAGTCAGTTCCTAAATCTGCGTTGACAGATGATCCCGTTACGCGAGGCGAACGGGTGTGAGGAACAGAGTCCAATAGAGCGCCTACTGTCACAAGGAGTTTTGTATCGCTCTCGCTGGCGACCTTGTGAATAAGATCGGTATATGTGCGCCATTTCAAGTTCGGTTCTATACCAATGAAAATCACCAGGTCGCGCCCACCATCATCCGACTTCCAATAGTAGAACTCGTTCTTCGGCCACGAGAGTTTTCGGGAGCCGTCAGATTTGTTGGAAATTTCAGGACGTTGCTCGGAGAAATCGTAAAACTCTTCAGGGTCGATCGAAGCGAATTGATTTGCGGAAAGCTGGCGAACGAGCTCTCGAAGCGATCTTGTAGCCGATTCAGCGGCATCTGGCCAGCCGCCCCACGCTGCGAGGAAAACCGTATTACTAAGGATTGGGTGTTCGGTGTACTGAAGTGCCGACAATACTCTCGCCAGTTTTTCCCTTGACTATTTGTAGTCAGTCAGGGGTTTGATGTGATCGCTGGTTCGCACGCAGGTGTGTGCACCCGAAAACGAAACAGCAAGTCTAGCACCCATTTACGGCATCATCTGCACAAGTATTGAACTTAGCGCTGAGTGACAGGGAAGGGAAGAGGTGTCGAACCGAGCAGAGGAGAAAAATACGGAAACTAGGATTGGGAGCGCTGACAAGTTCTGACCGTAAGAATATTTAGCTAAAAGATGGAGTAAAGCGACGTCTGCAGCGTTGTACCGAATAAGCGTTTCGACTGAATTAGGCTCGTCTTCATAGGCAACACCAGAACAGGCGGCTGCGATAACCGAAAACGACGCAATATGTTCAGCACTATAAGTGGATCAGTGACCGGGCTCAGCTAAATAAAGATTAGTCTGCTGAAGGGTGGGTTATCCCTAAAAATTCATTAACGGCGAACGTACATACCCGAGAACGAACCAGTACCAAGGACCTTGCCTCGAAGCGCTGTTGATACATCTAGCGCAGTCGCATCGTCATCAAGATCAAGTGGTTCAGATAACGCGTAAATGAAAAAGACGTATTCACGATCTTGCTTTTCAGGAGGACACGGGCCGCTGTAGCCGACTTTGTCGAAATTGTTGAATGCTTGGCGAGTCGAATCTTTTAGTTTGACCGTGTTCGCTTGGCCGGCTGGTAGCGAGCGGGAT
The DNA here is from genome assembly GCA_963934365.1 of uncultured Dehalococcoidales bacterium. Classification (GTDB taxonomy): domain Bacteria; phylum Chloroflexota; class Dehalococcoidia; order Lucifugimonadales; family Lucifugimonadaceae; genus Lucifugimonas. Next base: position 18,360 of record CAWVYJ010000036.1, read on the forward strand.
CCGGACGGGATGTTGTAGACAGACCAATGGCGAAAAATTCCGACCGAGGCGTCTCGGTCATCGACCAATATTGCAATTGAACGTGTTCCGTCCGGGACATCAGACCAACGTAGAGGTGGCGAAGTGTTGTTGCCATCGCATGTATATTCCACTGGAATCGAGTTTCCATCCTCGAAGGCTGTTGAAGAAATAGCGAGCGACGCAATTAGCGAACTCTCTGGGTCGAACTCAGTGTTGTTGTCATTACCGGAACCACATGCGGTAAAAAAGATCGCAGTGGCTAGGACGATAGGAATTAACGAGAAAATTTTGATACGAGAGTGTGATGATTGCAATTGGATGTTCTAAGTCAGGGGATTAAGCCGACAGTAGTGGCTTATATGTTGAGTTTCAGGATTGGCTGAACGAATATTTACGATTTGAATATTTAGAACGATAATGCAAGTGATCTAAAAAAACGTTTTCAGTTCGATATTCCGCAGTCCGGCGATTTGTGGTGATCTATTCATCAAAATCGCCCACTTATGTATAAGTTGGCTGTATCGTATACAGAGTCAGCCACTGGGGACTCAATGGCTGACACAGGCTTCGTTAGCTATCCAAAGCTGACGGAGCCGCTTTTGTTTAAGTCGCTCGGAG
>CAWVYJ010000037.1:0-18880 GCA_963934365.1 uncultured Dehalococcoidales bacterium
TGCGGTCGATATTGGCCGCTACGGTTTCTGCTCGACGATCTCGGGTACCGAAAGTTGCTCCCGAATGGTGCGGAGTCATTATGATGTTGTCGAGTTCCCAAAACGGATATTTCGATGGGCGTGGACTATCAGTTTCGCTCACAGGATATTCGTACCAAGTGTCGATAGCTGCACCGGTGATTGAATTGCTGGCTAGCGCTTCGTATAGTGCTTTTTCATCGACAATGTGCCCGCGTGCCGGATTTATTAGGTAGGCGTCTTGGCGCATAAGACCGATCTCGCGCTCGCCAATTAATCCACGTGTTGAGTCGATCAATGGCGTCGAAACTAGGACGAAATCGGCATCCGATAGCACTTGGTCTAGCGCCTCTTGACCGGATCCGTATTTCACACCGTCGGCCTCAGCCTCTTCTGCTGTATCTGGGCTGCGACCTGCAGCAATTACGTTCATCTCATACGCGTTGGCGAGTCGTGCGACTCTTTTGCCGATTGCGCCGTAGCCTATGATTCCAAATGTTCTGCCGTATAACTCTCGATACGAACCGTACCGAGAAGGCCATCCTGACCAGTCGCCATTTCGGAAATTTCTGTCGTTGGCGATCAAGTTGTGATCTAGCGCAACGGCGACTGCCATTACCCATTCGGCAATTGGTGCTTCATGGTGATAGGCGTTGGCGACCACGACTCCTTGCGGAACGGTTGAAGGTTCGATTCTGTCGTAACCTGCTGCCGCAATCAGGATTGCCTGAAGCGATTTTGCGGCTTTGCCCATTTCGGCGTTGAAATCTGTACCGATGTAGATGTCGGCATCTTTGAGGACTGTGGAGTCGGGCTTGCCATCGATGTATTGAGTTTCGATCCAGTCGACTTCTACCGTTACGGGCCACCATTTGCCGGGAGATGTTCCTTCCGGTACTGGTGGGATAACTACTCGTAGTGGCCGGTTGGGTTTTAACGACAAAGTTCACTCCGGAGATCGTATTTAGTGGGTAGAGCATCTGATTCAGAAGCCAAGCGCCGAGAGATTACCACGAATTTAAATTTTCTTACTCAATCTAGGCATGGGCAGGTCTATAATTTTTGCTGCTCAGACACACTGATACCTAAATCGAGATCACCACACCGAATTGACAACCGAATCTAGCACTCCTCCCGAGATCGTGTCTGATAACTACCACTGGAAGGTGTTTTGGACTGTCGGCATAGCATTATTTGCGATGGTTCTGGACTTCTCGATAGTATTTTTGGCACTGTCATCGATTGCCGATGAATTTGAAGTAACGCTTCGTGCCGTAACTTGGGTTGCCATTTCAACATCGCTTGTGACGAGCGCAATAATGCTGCCGTTGGGTAGAGTGGCCGATATTACTGGACGGAAGAAATTCCATATTGCTGGGATGTTCTTCTTCGTGGCTGGAGCGCTCTTGGCGTTCTCGGCTCAAAACCTTGAAATGCTGATTGTCGCTCGAGTAGTGATGGCCATTGGCGCTTCAATGGGGCAGGCGGTTGTGTTTGCGATCATCGTCGGTACGTTCCCTGACAAAGAGCGTGGCAAGGCTCTTGGCATGATTACGACGATGGTTGCGATTGGTGCTGCTGCTGGTCCTATCGTTGCTGGTCCGATCATTCAGGCGTTTGAGTGGCGAGCGGTGTTCCTTGTGACAATGATCCCGACGGCGGTAGGAATCATTGCTGCATTCATCGTGCTTGATGACGCACGGATTGGCTCCGTGGTGGGGCTAGTACGAGAAAAGTACGACTGGTTGGGAGCGATATTTTCGGCTTCAGCACTGACGCTCATAATTCTGACGATTTCGAATCCGTTCGCGTACGATTGGATTTCGTTCCAGATCATTGGTGGATTTGTCGTTAGTATCATGCTGTTTGCTCTTTTAGTGTGGTGGGAGTTGCGGGTCGAATCGCCGATGTTGAACTTGCACTTTTTCCAGAACTCGACGTTTGCATGGTCGACATCGACTAGATTCCTTGGGTTCCTTGGCGGTTCGGCGATGTTCTTCTTGATGCCGATATTTGTTCAGAGTTTCATGGGATACGACCAGCGTTCTGCGGGCATGATCATGTTCGTTGGAGCTGTTGGAATGGGTATATCTTCACAGCTGTCGGGTCGATATTCCGATAAGTACGGTTTTCGGGTTTTCACAATTATTGGTGTTGGGCTTCTGCTGGTGATGAATTTGCTGATGTCGTTCTTTATGAACGACACGCCGCTCTGGATTGTCATGCCAGTATTGTTCGTGAACGGTGCGGCTATGGGTATGTGGATGGCTCCGAATATGAGTGCTACGCTTTCGACAGTCGGGCGAGCCGACTACGGTTCGATGAGTGCGCTCCTAAACTTGGTGCGAAACGTGGGTAGTGTGATTGGTCAGGCGCTGGCTACAGCGATAATTGCTGGCGTTATGCTTAGCCGAGGCGCTGAGGTGCAGCTGAATGAACTGGCTGATTCGACGGATCTGAACGTGATAGATGCCTTCCTTTCGGGTTGGCGCATAACGTTCTGGGTGCTTTCGGGGTTTGTTGGCTTGGCATTATTTGCTTCGATTAAAACCCGTGTATATAAATCTGAAGACAACAACTGAACACTGCGATAATCGCTTGATTCAACTAGTACGTGTGGTTCGATGAACGGACATACAGGAGATACAACATGGGACAGCTCGACGGAAAAGTAGCGATCATAACTGGTGGTGGATCGGGAATTGGTAAGGGCATTGCTAAAGCTTTCGCTGATGAGGGTTGTTCAGTCGTTATCGCTGCACGAAACGCAGATCGACTGGGTGAGGCTGCGGCTGAACTTTCGGCCGATGGCGGATCGGTTATATCTATCCCGACTGATGTCACTAGCGAAGAGCAAATGATCAGCCTGTTCGCTAAGACAATGGCTCAGTTTGGCAAGGTCGACGTTCTTGTGAACAATTCAGGTGCGTTCGATGGTGGTCCGGTTGAAGAACTGACGATGGAGCAGTGGCAGAAGGTAATTGATGTGAATGTCACCGGGCCGTTCTTGGGTTCACGTGAAGCTTTCAAAATAATGAAGAAGCAGGGCGGCGGTCGGATTATCAATATCGGAAGTATCGCTGCTCAGAAGCCACGCCACAGCTCTTCGCCTTACACAACCAGCAAGCACGCTATTTGGGGACTCACTCAGTCGCTCGCACTGGAGGGTAGGGATTTTGGAATAGCAGTTAGCGCACTTCACCCTGGAAACGTGATGGTTGAGCGACGTGGCGATGGCAAATCGGCAACAGGTCGAGACGAGGGACCAGAGCCGTTGATTTCGACTGAGGATATGGGGCGCACGGCGCTTCTTATGGCAACCTTACCGCCGGGATCGAACATGCTGGAAGCTATCGTGCTTCCTCTTGGTCAGGCGTATCTAGGCCGGGGCTAGAATCTAGAATCGGCTGAATTGTGCAGTTAATATTTGGATGTATGGGTGGAGAACTTTGATGAGGAAAATTCTTGTAGTGGTGTTGGCTGGTCTGTTTCTGATTCTGTTTTTTATCGCTACTACTGTGAATCAGATTGTCGATACGGCGTCTGATCCTGAAGTTATTACCGGGATGCTGAACGATGCTGATATGTACGACTACGTTTACGACAACATTGTTGCGAACATGGTTCACGATATGGTCAGCAAGGGCATTGAAGTCAATTCAGGTCTCGACGAATCAGCGAGTCCGACGGTGCTCCAGTTCGATGATCCTGATGCGGCTGCGGTGGCGATTATTGGCCTGATAGAGAACATCGTTTCTCGAGAGTATGTGAAAGAAAAATTCGAGGAGAGCCTCAACGGTGTAATTCCTTACGCCACAGGTGAGACTGACGAATTTGCGATCGATCTCGAAGTTCAAGCACGGGTTAGAGAGGTTCCTGTGGCAGTGCGCGGTGTTGTGTCAGATCTCGATTTGACTGAACGAATTATCGAAGATTTGCTCTTGCCTCAGCTCGACCAATTTTCCGATAAGGTTTCGACTCAGGCACTTGGAATCGAACTGACAGAGAGTGAACAGGAGCTCGCTGTACGCCAGATCTTTGAGCCGGTTTGGCTTGAAGGTCAGATTTTCGCTGCGGTCGATGAAATCACTCCATTCTTCGCTGGCGATGCCGGTTCATTCAACGTTGTACTTCAGTTTGACGATAGGGCTGTTGTAATCAAGCAGATTCTCAAAGACAAGCTGGTTAAGCAAGACACACTGAATAATTTGGTGTTTGCCCAGGTTGTAGATCCATTGATCCAGCAGACGGTTGCTAATTCGACAGATGTTGGCTTTGGTATTTCGCTAACGGAAGCCGAAGTGGTTGATACCTTTGAAATAATCGCACCCAAATCTTGGGTAAAGGAACAGGGTGAGGGAGTGATTGACGTCTTGATTAACTATCTCGTTGGTGCTTCTGATTCGATTGATTACACCGTTGACCTTAGTGATCGAAAAGTCACTGCGGCGAATGCGCTTCAAGATTTGGCGCGAACAAAGCTTGAGACGACCGTTAATGAGATTCCGTCTTGTACTTCTCCGCTGGACGCCTTAGGCGCGACTCAGGATATTGCTGGTAAACAGCTACCTCGCTGTGTGGGAGGTGGACAAGCAACTATTGACCTAATACTTTCTACTTTTGGTCCGATTGTTGATTTACAGGTATCAAGATTTGTCGAAGACCAAGTACCGAGTGAAGTGGTTTATACACGGATGGAACTTGAAGCACAGGTTGGTGGCGGTCTCGACACTCTCGATGACCTTCGTGAACGAATTACGGAAGGTGTGAGTTTCACTGATCAAGATTTGATAGAGATGATGTCGGATGGTACTCGTGAATCACGCGCTGACGCGGAACAGACGTTGAGAATACTCACTGATGGCGTGATGTTTACGGAAGAAAATATCACTGAAAATCTTGACCCTCTGGCCTTGCAACAGTTCAACAAGATTCGAGATTATGTAGGGACGGCTCTAGGTGTTAGATGGGTTCTTTGGGTGCTGGTTCTAATTCCTTTGGCTGTAATTGCACTTATCGGTCGTGGAGGTTGGGCAGGTCGTTTGAAATGGGCTGGTGGAGTTGCAGCCTTTAGTGCATTGATTGTTTACGGAGGAATAGTCGTTGCGTGGTCGTTCAACGATATTGCTCAGGATTACGCGCCGGACTATGGAGCACGGGTTAGTTCCGAATTTAGAGTTGACTACCCCCGCCTTAGCGCAGAACTCGATGGTGATGAACTAAACGTTCGATTTGAACGGGCCTTGGGTTCATGGCAACAGGCTTGGCGTAACCAGACGATTCCGTGGATTATCGGTGGTCTTGTAGTATTTGCTGTTGGTACTGCGATGACGATGATGAGCCGTAAGCAGGCTGTTCGGATCAGTGCCCCTGCTTACAAAGGTTCGAGTCCTTCGCCTTCTTCTAGTGCTTTCGCTGTTCCGAAGGAATGGGGAGACGATACTGAAGAAAATTTAAACTATAGCGGGGCCAAATCTGCGAAGGTTGAACCGGCGGGCGATAAGAAATCGGATGACGGATCGACAGCGTAGCCGTTTGGTTGTGGTTCGGTTACTTGTTTAGTGCCAGGTATCCCCTGATTAGATCGCTCTCAAAATTTTCTGGTGGCATTGACGATCATGTCTATGTCTACGGTGTCGCTAGGTCGATGGTAGTTCTGATTCTTGTATTTAACTGGATCGCTAATGATTTCCGCTGGTGTTATCAGCGGCTCTTGGCCAGCCGGTAACGGTGTCGTGTTGTGCGCCAATCAGGCTGGGCTGATGAATCAGGATTGAGCGTTCTGATCATGTTCAAACCAAATTGCTTGGGCTATTGCATTGGAATATATAACGCTGTGCGCTTGGCCGAACGACTGATGTTTGTGAATTGATTCGCTATCCAGTTGGGCGCGATTGTATGCGTCTGTTCGTTGTAACTCGAGTTTCGAGGTGTTGACCTGAGTGTTACTACATCACTCTTGATGCGTGATACGGAGACCATCAAATTCGTCGTTGACTCGGGTCGTTTAACTGTAGAACCGCTGCACTTGCTAGCTCGCCAAGGGTATACTCCGCCCGCCAGCATATGAAGTAGGCTAGGTAACGAGGGCTGCGATTCCTCACCGGGCCGTAAATTTGGAGTTGCGATGTACATCTTGATGGTGCGATTAAAGGTCAAAGAAGACCGTGTTGATGATTTTATTGAGGCATCGATTGGTGATGCCAAGGGTTCTGTATTGAACGAGCCCGGTTGCCGCCGGTTCGATATTGTTCAGGCCGATGACGACCCTACGTCGTTCGCTTTCTGCGAGGTGTACAACGACGAAGCAGCGTTTGCTGCTCACGGTGAAATGGATCACTTCAAGTTGTGGCAGGAAGCTGTCGGCGATATGTTCGATGGTGAAGTTGGAGTTTCGTTCTGTAAGCCAGTATTCCCAAGTGGTGACGGAAAATGGGATTCTTACCGATCCCACATTGTGGATGACCCGTACTTCGCTTCGAGTTTGCATGTGATTCACGCACCGAAGTTCGTGAAGGAAGAGCATGTTGATGCCTTCATCAAGTCGGTTTCTGCCGATGGCGTTGGTTCGACTCACGAGGAACAAGGTTGCTTGCGGTTTGATGTTTATCAGAATGTGAACGACCCGACGGAGATGTATCTGTACGAGGTTTACGCCAACCCTGCAGCGTTTGAGTACCACAAGGGCACTCCTCACATTAAGCAGTGGGTTGAGGATGTTAAGGATATGTACGACACCAGCCGTGACGGTGGTGCACGTGTTGGACGAAACGTATGGCCGCCCGACAACTGGGTTTGGAGTTCGGGTAAGCCAACCTGGTAAGCCCGGTTCTAGATGTTGAGCTAAATAAGAAGCGCCGGGTCATTAGATTCGGCGCTTCTTATTTAGCTCTTTAGAAACCGATGTTATTACGCAGCAATGTCGTATGAAGTTGTGAATACTGCAACTACTCCGAGAGCATCGATTGCTGTTAGATCATATATTCAGCTGTTGCGAATTCGGGCTAGAGGTCGAGGCGATAAAACCTTGTGGCCGTTCCGCCAAACACATCGGCTGTTGCGGTGGCTGATAGTGAGCTGAGTATTTCTCGGGCTGTGTCAGTTACGGTTTTGTATTCGGCGGCTAGTGTTGAAACGGGCCAATCGGTGCCGAACATTAGTCGGTCGGTACCGAACAGGCCCAGTACGTGGTGGATGTATGGTCGCAGATCATCGGCCGTCCAATTTTGATGGTCGGCTTCTGTCACCATTCCGGAAATCTTGCAGTGAATTCCTTCGATGCTCGCAACTTTCCTCATGTCGGTAAGCCACGGCTCGACAACATGATCGGCTATCAGAGGCTTGGCTATGTGATCGACTACGGCTCGAAGATCGGGCACTTGATCCATGATTTTCGGTATGTAAGGCAGGTTGGGCGGCTTTGCGAGAAAGTCGAACGTTAAATTACGACGGACAAGTTCCTGAAGTCCGTTGATCGCCCCAGAGTTCACGATCCATCCGGGATCGTCTTCACCTTCCCAAATATGCCTGACACCCTTGAAATATTTGCTGCGCTGAAGTTCGTCGAGTGTGAAACCAACTTCAGGGTCGGTTAGGTCGACCCAGCCGACGACTCCAGCGATGAAATCATTTTGGTCGGCTAGCTCAAGCAACCATCGCGCTTCGTCCGGCGATGACACGGCTTGAATGATGACGGTGTAATCGACGTCCGCCGCCTTCAATAACGGTTCGAGATGAGCAGGGCCGTAGTCGGTGGCGAGAGTGCTGCCAGTGGGCATCCACGAGTAGTCGAATCGGTCGATCTCCCAGAAATGATGATGACTGTCGACGATGTGTGGTTTAGTCAATCTGGATGACTTTCGAGATGTGTATGTTGGTAGCAGCGCGGTCGAGTAGGGTGTTAATGATCTGATCGACCGCTTGAGCAACTCTTATTAGACGACGATTGTGCCGATTTCAGGATTTCCGACCGTTGCGGTGTTGTGTTTGCCGGCAAAGTTCGCATCGCTGTACCAGAGTTTGCCGTCTTTGATCGACATGCCGTGCACGAAGGCATCGCCGGGGTCGAGAGTTATTCGGTTGAGTTCGGCGCCTGTATCCACGTTGTATTTGACGATAACGTTGTCGGTTGTGTGGGCACACCAGAGACCGTCGTCCACACGCGCTAGTCCGTGTAGACGTGGTAGCGAGACTTTGAAGCTGTGGACGATCTTGTAATCATCTGACGGGTCCATCAGGTAGATAGCTTCTGGTTGGAATGCGGTTACCCAAATTTTCCCATTATCCCATTCGATGCCATGAATTCCACCTCCGTCTGGGGTGCGGAATCGATCGACTGGCTGGCCGGTTTGTAAATCGAGCTTGTAGATGTATCCAAGACCTGTATCAGTTGATCGGGATGGACGTGAAACTGAAGTTCCGTTTGATGCCGTCCAAAGAAATCCACCGCCGACAGTTATGCCCGAACCATTCGCAGTCGGCGTGGAAATAGTGCGAATTAGCTTGCCCGTTTCATCGATTACATAGACGTTATCCGTCTTCTGATCCATCACGAAAAGGCCTTCATCGGTCCATTGCAGGCCGTTTGGCATCTCGCATGGTGTTTCAATTTGTTTGGCAGTTTTCATGGTCGTTCAGTCGTGTCCTTGATGGATATCTGAGCCATTTATGTGGCTTTTAAGTTCAGGGATTTAGTCCTGTAGCGCAATAATGTTTCGTAAGTGGCGAAGAGTCAAGATGATAACTGATGTTGTGCGCTTCAACTCCGGTTAGATGGTTTTTTTGTTACTACCTAGGTGAATCGGATGAAATGCACGCGAGGTAACCGAATTTTGGAGGTAGAATAGAAGTGTGATGTCGAGTCGGGCGCTCGCAACTATTTGATTTGTAAGAATTCTCCCCGCCTCCGCCCACTTCGACTCACCTGTGAAAAATAGCCGCTTAAAGTGCGAGCCAGAGTGCCGTACCTTTAGCGATGACTTATTAGGTGGTGGCTGAAATGCCCTCAAAGTCTTCTAAATCGTCAGAATTACACGAAAACGATCGCGTTATGGTGTTCATCGACGGAAGCAACCTGTATCACGTGCTGTCGCAAGCATGTGGCAGGCATGATCTACAGTTTGACAAGTTCGCCATGAAATTGGCCAACGGTCGTAAACTTCAACGGATTTATTACTACAACATTCGTCAAGAATCTGACTCGAACCCCAACGTTGGGGTTGAGCAGGCGAAGTTCCTTGAATCTATGTACGACACTCCCTACGTGGAAGTTCGACTGGGAATTTGGAAACAGCGCGGAGACATTATGGTTGAGAAGGGCGTCGACGTAATGTTGGCGACTGATCTCGTAACCAATGCATATAACGATCACTACGACACAGCTATTGTTGTGAGTGGTGACGCTGACTTTTATCCAGCCTTACAGGCTGTAAAAGATGTTGGTAAGCACATCGAAGTCGCGGCATTCGATATGAACATGTCGGCTGAATCGGCACGAGTTTCTGACGTTGTTCAGAAGTTCAATAAGACGTGGTTCACTGGTTTGTGGATGACCCGAGCGCAATCACGAACGCGAGCAACTGCCGCATCTAGACCTGAGGTTTCGGATGAGGCTGCTTCGCCCAACGGTGAAGATAAGGCTGCTACTAAGGCTGCTACAGCTCGACGTTCGAGCACTCGTAGGTCGCCTTCTAGTTCAACTACTTCAGCAGCTGGTTCAAGTCCGCGAGCACGTCGATCACCGACTACTCGAACTCGTAAGCCTGTCTCTCGAAGTTCGACAGCAGCTCAAGCCGCTGAGACCGAAGTACCCGCTACAGAGTCGACTCCAGAGAAGAAAATACGTCGAACACCTACGCGTCGTCGTGTTGGTAGCGGTGCTAGTTCAAGCTCAAGTTCGACTGGTGTTACGGGCAATGGTCGTTCAGCTCCGAAGCCTCCACCGCTTCGGAAATCCGCTGATGCACCAGCACCTTCGACAGCTAGTTCGGCTACGCCGGCAAGTAAGGATTCAAGTGATGCGGAGCCAGTGGGTAGCCCAACTAGGCGTCGTAATTGGCGTGGTCGTCTTGGTCTCAACAATACTGAAGAGGAATAATCCTTTAGGTCACTAATATTTGTGAAAAAAAGGGATGCCATTGAAATTCGATGGCATCCCTTTTTTTGTTTTCTCGGGATTCTCTAAGGTGAGCGCGTTGACCTGTTACGTACTGGCTGCTAGCTTCCGCAGTGAAACATATTCATTCAGGGTGTTCCACGAGGATTTGTAAATGCCATCACTTCAGAGCTTGCTTGATCAGGTTGAATCGGCAACTAACGAAATAGTCGAGCTTGAGCAATCATTAGTTCGGATTCCATCGGTGAACACAGGGTTAATGCCGACAGGCGGCGAAACAGCGGTTGCAGAGTTCATTCGCGACTGGCTTGATCAAGATGGTCTCTCGTCTCAGATCCTAGCTCGTGACGCTGATAGAGGAAATATTATTTCCGTCTACCCGGGAGATGACAATGACACTCGTCTGATGCTCATGTCCCATACTGATGTGGTTCCTGTTGAGGATGCGACAAAGTGGAATTGGGATCCTTTTGCAGCCGAAATTTCTGAAGGCCGAATCTATGGTCGAGGTGCTTCGGACTGTAAGGCGCTACTTACTTGCCAACTAATGGCGATGGCGATTATGAAACGGTCGGGTGTGCGGTTAGATCACGGGTTGCGCCTTGTAAGCGGTGCTGACGAAGAACACGGCGGTCGATGGGGATTCGGCTGGCTTGCCGAGAATCACCCGGATTCGTTGAAGGCTCAGTTCGCAGTTAACGAAGGTGGAGGCACGCCGGTTGAAATCGGTAATTCCCTTACTTACTTGCTTGGTACTGGCGAAAAGGGTCGTATGGAATTGCACATTACACTTCGTGGCGAAAGTGCACATGCTTCGGTGCCTTGGACGGGTGTGAATGCCAGTTACAAGCTTTCTCGTGCTTTGGGAGCTATCGAGGCGTACCGCCCCGAGCTTGATACGTCGCTAGAGATATTCGATCACGTCAGATCGTTCGGGGTCGAGGAGAAACCCTCGCCAATGAATATCGACCGAATTGTGGCTGACATGAACGAGATGTCGCCACGCCTTGGGTCATTACTGAAGGCGTTATCTCGCATGGTGCTTACGCCGACGATGGTTTCTGGTGGTATCAAATCGAACAGTGTTCCTGAAGAGATCAAGCTCACTTGCGATATTCGAACTTTGCCGTTTCAGGATGAGGCGTACGTGCGTCGACAGCTCGATCAGGTTTTCGAGGGAATCGATGGTCTCGAATATGAGATCGATTACATGTCGGTGCCGAATTCTTCAGAGTTCGAAACAGAGCTGACCGATTCGATTCGGAAGGCTCAGGCAGCGGCTGTCGGAAGGGACGATATTCAGTGGATACCCGCGATTAGCAACGGTTTTACGGATTCTCGATTTACTCGGGATCTAGGGATCATTACATATGGGTTCACAGGGGCACATCCGGACGACGATCCTATGCTTGCAAGAGCCCATGGGACTGACGAGTCGGTCGGTATCGCTTCGCTGATCAGCGGCACCAGAAGTATGCTGGCGATTGCTTACGATCTATGTGGTGCGAGATGACAAGCCTGATTGGATCGACAATAGTCTGATTAGCGGTCGTCTACACTTCGTTCTTTTGTCCCAAATTCGTTCATTGATCGCGTTCACATTATGACAACTAATTACACTCCTAACGTTCTGTTCATCATGGCCGATCAGATGAAGGCTTCGATTCTTCGCATGTATTCGCCGGAGATCGGAATCGAAACTCCTACGCTTGAGCGACTGGCCAATGAGGGTGTTCGGTTCGAGCACGCGATTACTCCGCATCCGCTTTGTGTTCCGGCCCGTACATCGGTTATGACTGGTCGTTACCCGCATTCGACTGGTTGCAGGCGCAATGAAACATTGATGCCGAAAAATGAACAGCATGCGTTTCGGATTTGGAAAAACAACGGTTTCACAACAGGTCTCATCGGTAAGAATCACTGCTACATCGAGCCGTCAGACATAGAGCTATTCGATATTCGGTGCGAGATTTCTCATGGTGGTCTGCCTGAAGAGGGGAAATATAGGGGTGAGAAAGCCGGGAACACCGGTATGGAATGGGTTGTGCCAGAAGTTGATATTAATGCGGCTCATGAGGTACGGGTAAATCTCAGTCAAAACGCTCAGAGTCCGAGAATAGCGTATGCCGTATCCGACACTCCTGAAGAGCATTACAACACTTCGGCGATTGCTACTCAAACCGAAGCGTTCCTCCATAAATATGCTGCGGGTGATTTCGCTTTAGATGGGTCTGGTGACCGTGATCCATTTGCTCTCTGGGTTTCATTTCCTGATCCACATGAACCGTTCGAAGCTCCACGCCGCTATGCAGATATGTTCCCACCGGAGGATGTAGTTCTGCCGCCTCAGCGCACGAACGAATACACCGATGGAACTTCACCAGAACGCAATCGTGTGCTGGCACGAATGATGCGCCAGACGGATGATCTCGAAGAACACCGTCGTGGGGTCGTGAGCGTATATCAGGCGATGACCAGATTCGTAGATGACGGCATCGGGAGAATCGTAGACAAGCTAGATGAGCTTGGGCTCAGAGAAAATACGATCATCGTGTTCACTGCTGACCACGGTGATTTCATGGGCGAGCACGGAATGGCTGTCAAGGGCGGAGTTTTCTACGACGCTCTGGTTCAAGTTCCAATGATCGTGTCGTGGCCGGCTGGAGGCGTTCCACAGGGCGTGGTCGAAGATTCAATGGCGAGTACCGTCGATATTCTTCCGACGTTGCTGGAGCTGCAAGGTCTTGCTTCGTTCCATGGAATAGGCACAGGTTGGGCACGTGGCGAAGAGACAGAACGTGAAACGGCGCTATCGGAAGAAGAGACTCGTCGGATACAGGGTCGGCCATTGCCGACTGTGACGTCTGCTCCTCCTCGTTCTGCGGCATTCTCAGAGTATGGTTCCGGCGGACCACCGGTAACGATGGATCAGCTTGATGAAATGGATGAGCCGCTTGGCTATCACACGATCATAGAAACACTTTGGGGTCGCGAAGCTGAAGGCCGTCGAAAGATGGTTCGTACGAGAGAGTGGAAGTACGTCACCGATCCGATGGCTCGTGGAGCGACTTTGATTTCGGGTTCAGACGGTGGACCAGGTGATGTCGACGAACTTTACGATCTGACTAAAGATCCTTGGGAACTGACGAACATAGGTCATCTCCCAGAAAACTCTGGGGTGATTTCCGAAATGCGTTCATTGCTTGCGGGTTGGATGATCGAAACGGAAGATCCTAATCCGGTCGAAGTTCCAGAATCTATCGGTAGGGTTGTTCCACGTTGATTATCTTTATGCAAGCCCCACAACCAAAACAGTCCGAATTGCTATAGGCTTTTCGGCGTTCAATTTGCGCTATTTGCGATAAAAACCTGAGCCTTAGGGCGCTTCGAGATATTAACTAATGAATCGAATGTTGAAAATGTACAAAATTAGGATTCTATTGCTTTCTGTGTTCTTGCTAGCGATATCAGCAGTCGCCTGTGGCTCCGATGGCGGCGGGGAAGGGGTAGCGATGGGTGGGACTGATGACTGGCCGAAGCGGATTCGGACTATCGAGTCAACGACGGTATTTACAGAGGCCGATATGAAATCGGTTGGCTGGAAGAGTCAACGCGATTTCATTTTGGAGTACCCGGGAACGTCGCTTGCAAAATGGGGATACCTGAATCAGAAAGAAGTTGGCGTTCTTATCTACGCCAATGCCGAAGATGCCCAAACTCTTGGAGTAACCGCTGCTGATAGTCAGACCTTCAGGCGTGAAGAAGACGGACAGGCTCCAGACGGTAATCTTGTCGATCGAATCTCGTGCCGTGACGCGGCTGGTGCATCGGCAGTGAAGGCGAACACAGGCTTCATGTCGAAGTCCTTCTCTGCTTCATATCTTGATCCCGAACTTGGTGATTCTGATGACATCGAGGCTGTGGGTGGCAAATGCTCGAACCGATTTCCGACGTATAACGATTACACCGTTATCGGAAATATTGTGATCATGTGCGAGAGCGATGATCGTAATCTGACTGAGCCTTCTACGAATTGTGAAAAGATCGAAGAATGGTTGCTGCCGGATTAGTAGCCCTTGTGCTGTTCGAAATATACTTAAGAATAGGGTCATCATTACGATGGCCTGATTTCGTTTAAACGCTCGTTTCAAGTGCATAAACTATTGGAGAGATTTCCGAGTATTATTGATTCTTCGTTCTAAACTCCTGATTTCGCACGGTTGTACTAGAGGCTACTTTTGATGAATCGATTTCTACTTATTTCTAGAGTTCAGTTGTTACTGATTTCGGCGCTGTTGGTTGCAGTAGTGGCGATTGCGTGTGGAAGTGCTGAAGACGAATCATTGGTGGCTTCAGGCGGTGATGACGCCACTCCTCAACGAGTCCGTATAGTCGAATCGACTAAGATTTTCACGGAGGATGATGTTAAGGCAATCGGATGGAAGGGGCAGAGGGATTTCCAACTCGACTATCCAGGAGCAACGACCTTCAAATGGGGATACTTGAATCAAACTGAGGTTGGTGTTCTGATTTATGCTTCGGCTGAAGACGCGAAGACGCTTGGTGTTGCGGCAGCAGACGATCAAACCTTCCGTCGCGAGAGTGATAATCAGGCTCGTGATGGAGATCTAACGGACCGAATTTCTTGCAGACGCCCTGTCGGTTCTTCCGCTGTAAAGGCGAATACAATGGCCCCTTCGAAGTCGTTCTCAGCGTCGTACCTAGAACCCAAGTCCGACGGTTCAGATGATGTTCTAGCTGCTACATGCACGACTAGATTCCCAACCTACAACGACTACACGGTAGTCGGAAATGTGGTGTTCATGTGCGAGGGTGACGACGGGAACTTACTCGATCCTTCAACTAATTGTGAAAAAGTATCCGAGTGGTTGATTCCTATCGAGTAATGCTTTTGGCGTTTGTCGATAGGTCGAAAAAATACTAGAAGCGGAAGTAGATAAATTCTGCTGATGTATCGGCTTTGAGAGCCAATATAGCTATAAACGACGTGAGCGTAAGAGCGGTTAATACGACCATTCTGCTCACGTCGTTTCGTTCCCATATGTCGGCGATACGTGGGCGATCAACAATAGCGTGAAGCCAAATCGGTAGCGAGTAGATCAGGACAGTTATGCCGAAGACTAGGGTGAGCTTGAGGTCACCGGTCGAGTCAGCAATATTATCGCCAATATAGGAGAAATCACCCTCCCGGAATAGCAACCAGCTGGCGCTTATTACGATGAAGGTGATGAGTGTTGCGGGTAGTGTGGGGAGGTTGATCCTAGAGTGGCTTGTTGCTCGCCAGATGAGAATTAGCGCTGCGTTGAGAAGTCCCCACAGTACAAAGTTCCATGCGGCCCCATGCCATAAACCGCCGAGTACAAATGTAACGATGAGGTTGATCGCCAAGCTGTATCGACCGTTACGATTGCCACCTAATGGGATGTAAACGTAGTCACGTAGCCATGTCGATAGAGTGATGTGCCAACGGCGCCAAAAATCGGCAGGCGATGCTGCTAGCCACGGATGTCTAAAGTTCAGCGAAAGCTCGATACCGAGAAGGCGAGCGGAGCCTCGTGCGATATCTGTATAGCCAGAGAAATCGGCGAGTATTTGTACACCGAATGCCAATACGCCAACCCAAAGCATGGGGGCTCCAGGTTGAGCACTAGAGAAAATACTGTCGACGATCATCCCAACGTTGTCGGCAATAACTAGTTTCTTGAAAAGCCCCCAAGCAATAAGTGAAATTCCTCTGGCGGTTCGATTTGAATCGAAACTACGTCGTCGTTCGAATTGCGGTAGTAGGGAGGATGCTCGTTCGATTGGACCTGCTACAAGCTGTGGGAAGAAGCTGATGAATAGTGCCGTATCGATCAAGCTTCGACGTGCGAACGTTCGCTTCGTATAAACGTCGATCACGTAGCCGATTGATTGGAAGGTGTAGAACGATATTCCGACGGGAAGGATGATCTTTAGCGTTGATTCAAAATTGGCGATGCCGAATGTGTCGAGCACATCTGAAATGTTTTCAACAAAGAATCCGGCATACTTGAAGAAAGCCAGCGCTCCTAGTGAAGCTGTGATTGCGATCCAGAGATATTTTCGGGAGTTATTTGGATCGGCTTCGATACGGCGTGCAGCAACGTAATTTACCGCTGTGTAGCCGCCGAGTAGTAGTGCCATTTTTGGGTCAACGAACGAGTAGAAAAGGTAGCTAGCAACGAGCAACAGTAGGTTTTGGAAACGGCGTGTCACAAACCAGTAGCCAGTGAAAACTGCGAGTAGTAGCACCGTGTATTCGAGCGATTGAAAGGTCACTGGGCGGTGCCTTTAGCGTCGGTCGATTTGATCATCCAAGCGTAGAAAAATTCGGTGTAGCTCTGGCGGAATCGGTTTTTGAGGTGGTAACCGTCGTAGTACATGGCGGCGTCGATGTCGCCGCTTTCAACATGTCCGATCATGTCGATGTAGCGAACATCGTTCGCAGCAATATACGTAGAAAGATCATTTGTGTAGCGAGCCAAGGAATCAGGTTCATTCGGTAATCCGTCATTTGTTGGCCGAGCTGCCACCCGAACGATCGTCAGGTTTGCTTTGATCTCGGCGGCGGATCGTATTAATTCTGGAAGGAATGAATCGTCGATCATTTCGTCGAAATCGCCGTGAAATTTCGGCGATTGAATGATTGCTGCTTGATCCCGTATGTTGACGAACGAGAATGTCGAATCCGCTGCATCGGCGAATTCTTGTTTGTTGTAACCGACAAGTCCTGCGGCTATCGAGCTAATTGATTGAGATTGCTGATTCGATTTCACCATTGGATAGATGGAGACGAACGTTTTTTTTATCTTGTCGGCAACCGATTGTTTCTTTGAAGATGACAAGGCGTATCGAGAGGTACCCGAACGACTTAACCGGTCAATTAGGGCTGGATTTTCTGAACCGGTGAAATTGATTTGTCGAGTGATTAGATCGTCATGAAAGAAGACGAATATTTCTGACGGTGGATTTTTGATGGCCGCTACGATGTTTTGTAACTGTAGTAGCCATATGCCGGGAGCTGTACCTTCGATAGCCAGCGAAACAGCGGTTTTGCCTGTTAGCTCGCTTAGATAGTCAGGATCGATCCGGGTGTTGAGTAACGAGTTACCTATGAACACGACATCGGCGGCAGAGTTCTGTAGGTCGTCGACTGCGGATTGATCGAATTGTTCTGCTATCTGCATACGACCGAAGGCTGCAGGAACTATCAACACAACAAGAATCAAGCCTATTAACATCATCGTAGATGAACGGCGTTTGGTTGCGGGATTCGCGGGTGTAGTCGGCTCTGTGACGTCGGGCTGCTGCTGCATTAGACGGAAGTGTATTACGTCACCTGTGTGGAGTGCATGCAAGTCGAGCCGGGTTTGGGGGACTGCGCGTACGTACACTTCGGTGGAACATATTTGAAACCGTTAGCGGTGTCTGATGTACTACACTCGCGGTTACAACGGTTTTAGATAGGTTATTGAAAGGTCATCACACTTGAAAGTGAATCCATTACGAGCGGGTGTTGAACGAGGTCAACTGCAGATTGGCACTTGGGTAAATATGCTTCGCAATCCAGCGGTGATGACGCTGTTCAAAGAGGCCGGGTTGGACTTTGTACGACTCGATATGGAGCATTCTTCACCATCGATAGAAACGGTCGCTGATTTTGCTGTGATGGGGCGAGCGTTGGATTTACCAGTAATGGTTCGACCACCGGAGGCGAATCGGGAATGGATCACCCGATTGTTAGACGTCGGGGTTTACAACATTCACTGTCCTCAGGTCGACACGCCAGAGCATGCCGCAGAAATCGTTGCTGCCTCTCGTTACACGCCGCGCGGTTCTCGAGGAATGGGAGCTGCAACCCCCGGCAACGATTTCGATGTTTCGATGCCAGTGATGGATCGCCTAAAATTTACCAATGATCAGGTGTTCATTACCGTCATGTTTGAATCGGCACAGGCTTTCGAACATCTGGACGAGATTGCCTCGATGGATGGAATCGATGCCCTGACACTTGGCCCGCAAGATTTGGCGCAAGATCTCGGCGTGTTCGGAACGCTCGATCAGGATCGAGTGATTGATGAGAAGAGAACCCAGATCGTGGAAGCGGCGAACAAATACGGCAAAACGTGCGCCATGCTGGTGAATTCTGCCGAGCAGGCGCGACAGTGGCGAGATGCTGGTGTGCTGTTAGTGAACTACTCAAGCGAAGCAAATGTTTTGCTGGAAGGCTATCGATCGGCGTTGAGCGATATTCGAGGGTAGAGGACATCAAGAAGCGGGCTGTGATGAGCTCAGTACAACTCGGTCCAATAGGTCACATTGCACTTCATATCATGGACGTCGGACGTTCTCTGAAGTTTTACCGCGATCAGCTTGGAATGACGAAACTCTTCGATGCGCCTAGTCTTGCCTTTTTCGCCAATGCTGGAGTTCGGTTGATGACTAGCGCAGGAGAGAGCGAGCCTTCGGGTGCTCGATCGGTGATCTACGACCGCGTCGATGACATTGACGCCGCACACTTGGCTCTCATGAGCGAAACTGGGCAGCTGTAGTGGTTGTTGGTGGTCCTTGCTTCGAAAAAGTGGTCGGAATTGGCTACGATTCGATACCGACGATCACGAATCGACGGTCTTCATCAACTTCGATGAAGGTTTTTGCCTTCTTGCCCAGACAAAAACATGAGTGAGAACTACGCGTATTTGGCGA
>CAWVYJ010000038.1:0-18757 GCA_963934365.1 uncultured Dehalococcoidales bacterium
GGCTATTAGAGGATTTACTGGGTTATGCCTTGATCGTAAGAACGTTGTCATAACTTTTGCTGGCGACCGACGCAGTTACGATGAGATTGTCGCCGTTCTGGAATACGTCGAGCGGGATGCTCCATACTTCAGACTCTGATCTGGAGACTGCGCTAGCAATGCTGACGAGGAATCGGCTGAAGAAATCGTCGAGGTTGCGGACGTTGTCAAAAGGTTGTCGTTTTTGAATAGCTATTGCTTTGTTGTTCCTTACACGACTTTTGTGACAGTTTGTATCTGCCTCCTGACTCGTAAGTAGATTGCGGATTTTCATACCTAATTGCTTTAGAGTTTTACTAAACCCTACCTAAGTCAGTTATAGAAATTTGATAAATATGTTATCAAGTCTTATATTGAAAGAATAGTAAGATGTGTTATTATTACGACTAATCTAACTGGTAATCCTGTTGCCTGCATTTGATTTAATGCAGCGGAAAAATCTATAAAGCGACTTATGGCACAGAACTACTACGAACTACTCGGGGTGAATCAAAGCGCTTCAGAAAAAGAGATCAAGGCTGCTTACAGGCGGATGGCTCGAAAGCTTCATCCTGATGTGAATCCGGACGACCAGCGCGCCCAAGACCAGTTCAAGAAAGTCAACGAGGCGTACGAGGTTGTGGGTGATCATGCTCGTAGGAAGGATTATGACCAGTTCGGAGATAACTGGAAGCACGCCGACCAGATGCGCAATATGGGTGGTGGTCACGGTCGTGGTCGTGGCGGATTCAATATGAACGATATGTTCGGTGGAGGAGGAGGTCGCTCGTCTGCCGGTTTTTCCGATATGTTCGGAGGAGGGGGAGGGCGTGCTCAGCAGCAGCAACGTCCACCTGAAATCATCAAGCATAAGGGCACAATCGATGTTTCCCTTGATGAGGTTCACACGGGTACCTCGCGACGTATCTCTATAGGCACTTCAGGCACATCTAAGCGTAACCTCGAAGTTGAGGTACCGAAGGGCGTATTAGACGGCAAGAAGATTCGATTGCGTCCTGACGCTAAAACTGAAGTGACTCTTACGGTTAAAGTTCGTTCCGATAAACGGTTCTCCCGTGAAGGTCCGAATCTCCGTGCCGATATCAACGTGCCGCTGCTCGATGCGATTCTCGGTGGGGAAGCGGAGGTGCCAACTATGACTGGGCGGATCGCTTTGAATATTCCGGCGGGAACTCAAAATGGCCGGTCGTTCAAGATCAAGGGTCGTGGTTTACCGAAGGCAAATTCGGACGGTAGTGGCGATCTGTACGCAACGATCAAGATCAGGCTTCCAGACACGCTTTCCGATGAAGAGAAACGACTCTATGCACAGCTTCGCAATATTCGGAATGGCAGGCCGTTGCTTGATGATCTGATTGAGGTTTTGGATCAAAAAGAGGAGTCGACGGAATGACGATGGGGCAAAACGATCCGGTGTTTGCCATTGGAATCGTTGCTCGAATGTGTGGGGTGCATCAGCAGACGCTTCGTAATTACGAACGTTGGGAATTGGTGACTCCGCAGCGGTCGAGCGGAGGAACTCGGCTCTACTCAAACCGTGATGTTCAGCTGATTCAGCAGATATTGCGGTGGAAGGAAGAGTTCGGTTTGAACCTTGCCGGCATCGAAGTAATGTCGAGACTTTTGAATCGGATAGATCGATTGGAATCACATGTGCAGGACTTGACGGTCGAAGTAGTCAAGTTACGAGAAGGTCAGACGAAGTTACCGGGCTAGTAAATCAAACTCCATTTCGACCCTAAACGGGCGGAAAGCCAATTCGGTTGTCGAACCGACCAACCGGCAGGAGCAATTGCGGTACTAAATAGGGGATACAAAAACGATGGTACTCAAACAGGAAGATTTTACAGAGCAGGCTCAGGCTGCCTTGGGCGCCTCTCAACAACTGGTGGTGCAGATGCGTCACAGTCAGTGGGATGTTGAGCACCTGCTTTCAGGTCTGCTTCAGATCGAAAATTCACTTTCTGCGAAGATTCTCGAGGAACTCGGGGTCGACGTAAGTGATCTGCTGAAAGAAATCGAAGCGAAGCTCGAAGAGTCACCTAAGGTAGGCGGATCTTCTCAGCAACCTCAGATTTACCCGACGCCTCGTGTTCAAAAAGCTATCGAAGTTGCGAAGGAAGAGGCCGTCCGGCTCAAGGATGAACTGATTGGAGCCGACCATTTATTGGTTGCGCTGGCTAAAGAGTCGAGTGGCGACATTGCCGAGATATTTATAGGTCACGACATCACAGAGGAGCGGGTATACCAGGCACTGTTGGAAGTTCGCGGCTCAGCGAGAGTCACCGATCCACGGGCTGAGAGCAAGTACAAGGCGCTTTCAAAGTACAGCGTGGATTTGACTGATCTGGCTCGTGATGGTCGGCTTGATCCGGTTGTGGGGCGGGATCTTGAAATTCGTCGGGTGATGCAGACGCTTACTCGTCGCACCAAGAACAATCCAGTGCTGATCGGTGATGCCGGAGTTGGTAAAACCGCAGTGGCTGAGGGGCTAGCTCAACGAATTGTTGCTGGCGACGTTCCGCTGAGTCTACAAGGTCGCCGGGTAATCGCGCTTGAAATGGGTTCACTGGTTGCTGGGGCGAAGTTTAGGGGTGAGTTTGAAGAACGCCTAAAGGCCGTGATGGACGAGATTCGCCAGGCTTCTGGAGAGATCGTACTTTTCATCGATGAGATTCATACCGTCGTTGGTGCTGGAGCGGGCGATGGCGCTCTTGATGCTTCAAACATGATGAAGCCTGCGCTCGCACGCGGCGAGTTGCAGACTATTGGGGCGACTACTCCTAATGAGTACCGTCGTTACATCGAGGCTGATCCTGCTTTGGAGCGTAGATTCTCACCTGTTTGGGTTGAAGAGCCTGACACTGCGACGGCTATCGAGATGCTCGAAACTCTGCGACCTCGCTACGAGCAGCATCACGGTTTTACGATTGAACAGTCGGCATTGGAAGCTGCGGTGCTGCTTTCGTCTAGATACGTATCAGATAGATTGTTGCCAGATAAGGCTGTTGATCTGATTGACGAAGCAGCTGCGAAGAACCGTATCGAGAATGAGCTGATGCCTTCTGAATTGAACGATATGCAGGCTGAACTGCATCGTTTGGATGAAGAAGAAGAGTCGGCTTCGGTGCGGGGTGATTATGAAAAAGCGGCGAACGCTAAGGCTGAGAAGTTGCGGGTGAGTGAAGAGTACGAACTTGCTAAGCGGGAGTGGGATAAGACTCACGTAATTAGCGAGGTTGTAACCGACCAGGACATCGCTAGCTTGATCGCTGAACGAACTGGAATTCCGGTTACTCGTTTGGTCGAGGGTGAAGGCGATCGTCTGTTGAAGTTGGAAGAAAGATTGCACACACGTGTGATTGGGCAGGATCGAGCAGTCGAAGTTCTCGCTGATGCTGTCCGCAGGGCGAGGGCGGGCCTGAAAGATCCTAAACGTCCGATTGGTAGTTTCATCTTCTTAGGACCAACTGGCGTTGGTAAGACTGAGCTTGCTCGTGCGCTTGCCGAGTTCATGTTCGATGACGAGGACAACATGATTCGAGTTGATATGTCGGAGTACCAGAGTCCGGCAGATGTCACGAAATTGATTGGCGCACCTCCGGCTTACATAGGCTATAACGACGGCGGACACCTTACGGACGCCGTTCGTAGACGTCCGTTCTCGGTCGTTCTGTTCGACGAAATCGAAAAGGCACACTCTGATGTGTTCAATACGCTATTGCAAGTTCTGGATGATGGTCGTTTAACGGACAGCCATGGTCGAACTGTGGATTTCCGAAATACGATCATAATCATGACCAGTAATTTGGGCTCTGAAGGGGTTTCTCAACAGGCATTCGGATTTAACAAGCAGTCACGAGAGGAGTCGGAGAGCGCTCTTGCTCGGACGAATGTTGAAGATGCTCTGAAGCAGAAATTCAAGCCTGAATTCTTGAATCGGTTGGACGAGTTCATCGTGTTTGATTCGCTAACTCAGGACGATATTGTTTTGATTGTCGATAAGTTCATGGATGAAGTTTCTGATCGAGTTGAGGATCTCAAAGTTTCAATCTCGTTGACCTCAGATGCGAGAGATTGGCTCGCCAAGACTGGATTCGACCGTATGTACGGAGCGCGCCCACTCAAGAGAGCGATTCAGCGTTACGTTGAGAGTCCATTGTCGAAGCGGTTGCTTGCAGGGGAGTTTCAGGAAGGATCGCACATCGAGGTTGGCGAGTCTGACGGCGAAATTACGTTTTCTGAAGGCAGTGTAGAAAACGCTGATACTTACGATACGAAAGAGCCCAGTGAGCCAGTGCCCGAAGATACGTTCAGAAAAACTATCGCTAAGTAGTACGATCCTTAGCTGGATCGAAGTGGGATAATTATAAGAATAGCCATCGCTTTATACCTAATTAGGTCATCAAGTGAGGTCTATTTGCGTTATGTGACGTACTATTCCATTGTGACAGACCAGTCAGATCAGATTACGGAATCTCAGAGTTCTAATTTAAGCAGCGGAAAGTTTGCTAGTTTTGTAGCAAAACATAATCGCGCTTATCAAATTATTCTTTGGACGATAGTGCTCACGTCGGTAGTAGGCGGAACTGTTGCGTGGGTATTTGATCTGGTTCAGATCGGATCGGCTGGTTACTGGGGAGCGTTTCTCGCAAACCTAATTGGTTCAGCGGCGGTTATTGTTCCACTTCCGGGGTGGGCAGCAGTGTGTGCGGCTGCGACTTCTGAACTTGGCTTGAACTCGTTTGGTTTAGCGGTCGCTGCTGCAACTGGTGCAACCATTGGTGAAGTTACTGGATATCTTGCGGGTTACGGTAGCCAGGGTGTAATACAGAAATCTCGTTATTACAATCGAATTAATTCTTTGGTTGTAAAACGCGGTGGTTTCGCATTATTCATTCTCGCTGTGATACCGATTCCACTATTCGATATTGGTGGGATCGCGGCTGGATCGCTTGGTTACCCGATAAGAAGATTCTTTTTATGGGTGGGAATAGGCAAACTGATCAAGTTTGTGATCATTGTCGAGGGGTGTCGACAGTCTATTTCGTGGCTCGTCGATTTACTTTAGATTTCGTATTCCGACTCTTTCCTATCCACCATTTGTTTCGAATTTGGGATAATAGTTCCCTTCAATGTCTGAATCTTCTCAATCCGACATACTGGACGAACTCGACTCAACTCCTAACCCGCCCGGGGCGAGCGATGGGGCCGATGTTGATCGCATCCAATTAAACGGTTTTCATCTGTGGCTGTCGACCAATCGTGAATACGCGCTTAAATTAGCGATGATCGCGTTTGTTATTGCGTTCACGACTATCGGCATAGTCATGTGGTCTACAGATTCACTGAACGCTGAGAACGCGGGGTACGGCGGACTTTGGATTATCAATTTCATTGCCGCAGGATTGATTGTTGTACCGATATCCGGTCCTGCGGCGGTGTGCATAGCAGCAGCCCCGGACTTTGGGCTGAATCCGTTGTTTATAGGTCTCATTTCAGCGTCAGCAGAGGCTCTTGGGGAATTGACCGGATACATGCTTGGACTTTCCGGTCGATCGTTTTTCGAACGGAACCGGTTTTATCCTCGGGTTCATGGATGGGTTAGCAAGCGTGGCGGGGTAATTTTGTTCTTAGGGGCAGTAATTCCGAATCCACTGTTCGATGTAATTGGCGTTGCGGCGGGTAGCATTGGATATCCGATGAAGAGATTCGTCGTAATTGTGTTTGTCGCCAAGTCGATTAAATCGGTATCGGTTGCTTACGCCTGTGTTTGGGGTATTGATTGGATTATGGGATTGTTCTTATGACCAGTAAAACGGGTCGGTTAGGTGTTGTGGTAGTTGCGGCGGGTCGCAGCTCTCGGATGGAGGGAATCGATAAGCAGGTTGCCATATTGGGAGGGCTGTCTGTGATTTCTCATTCGCTACGAGTATTCGAAGATTTCGATGAAGTAGGGTCTATCGTGCTTGTAATGTCATCCGAGAATCTCGAGGCTGGAAATGAAGCCGTCAACGTCGGAGGATTTACGAAGGTTGCTGCCGTGGTTGCTGGTGGGGTGCGGCGACAGGATTCGGTGAAGATCGGGCTTGATTTACTCGCTAGCCTAGATGGTGGTGCACCAGATTTTGTTGCGGTTCACGATGGCGCACGACCGTTTGTTGACCAGGCAATGATCGAGCGTGGGTTGAGGGCTGCAATTAAGGTGGGGGCCGGAATTGCAGCCGTTCCTGTGAAAGACACAATTAAGATTGCTCCGTATCGGGTCGTGACTTCGACTCCCGATAGATCGGAGATGTGGGCGATTCAGACTCCACAGATATTCAGGTTCGATGTGCTGAAGACGGCACATGATATGACTGAAGAAGACGTGACCGACGACGCCTCATTGGTCGAGTCGGTCGGCGGGCTTGTTGCGATCTTCACGGGATCGAACGACAACATTAAGATCACTACCCCGGAGGATCTTGAGCTTGCGACTCTGATTCTGGGCAGACGACAGGTTGGAGCTGTGGCGCATTCAGGTGTTGCGGTTGAAGGCTCTCGATTTGGAATTGGCTTCGATGGTCACGGTCTTAAGGATGGCGGTCCGTTGCGGCTCGGTGGAATCGACGTCGAATTTGATCAGCACCTAGATGGTCATTCCGATGGCGATGTTCTATTTCATTCGATCGCGAGCGCAATTCTCGGTGCGGCTGGTCTGGGCGATTTAGGGGGGCGATTCCCCTCGTCGGATGAGCGATACGCTGATTTTAATTCCGCAGAATTTATCGCTGAGTCTGCCCGGCTCGCCCTTGAAGCTGGATGGCTGGTGTCGCATGTCGATGCTACGATCATTGCACAGAGCCCGAGACTCTCGTCGGTGGTGCCGGGTATGACGGCCAATATCGGTGTGATTAATGGGCTGGAAAATTCCAGTATTAACGTAAAAGTAACATCTACCGATCACGTTGGCGCAATTGGCGCGGGTAAGGGCATTGCTGCTCAAGCGATCGCTACACTAATTCCTGCCACAAAATCTTAGAACAAAAGTAGTTCCCAAAAACGAATGATTCAGCTCTATAACTCGCTCACCCGCTCAAAAGAAGAATTCAAGCCGCTGGGTGAAGAAGTCAAAATGTACGTTTGCGGAGTGACGGTCTACGACCACTCTCATCTAGGTCATGCCCTTAGCAGCATCGTGTTCGATGTTCTTGATCGATACCTTGAATTTCGAGGTTTCAAGGTCAAGAAGGTTCAGAACTTCACCGATGTTGACGACAAGATTATTAATCGTGCGAACGCTGACAAAGTGCCGTGGACAGATATCACTGAGAAGTATATTGAGTCGTTTTTCAAATCTGCTGATGGGCTGAATGTTCGACGTGCGACGGTGCATCCACGTGCGACTGAGGATATGCCGGAGATCATTGAGCTGATCAAGCGGTTGATCGAAGCAGAAGCCGCATATGAACTAAGAGGGTCAGTTTACTACCGTGTTCGCAGTAAGCCGGACTACGGCAAACTGAGTGGTCAGAATATCGATGAAATGCTTGAAGGCGCTCGTAATGAGGAAAGTGGCAAGGAAGATCCTGCCGATTTCGCTCTTTGGAAAGCAGTTAAACCTGAAGAACCGAACTGGGATAGTCCGTGGGGACTTGGACGTCCGGGCTGGCACATTGAGTGCTCGGCGATGGCGTTCAAGCATTTGGGTGAGCAGATCGACATTCACGGTGGCGGACTTGATTTGATCTTCCCGCATCACGAAAATGAGGTCGCCCAGAGTGAGTCGGCTTCTGGTAAGACTCCATTCTCTGGTGTGTGGATGCATAACGGTTTGCTGCGCACTACTGGTGCGGCTATGAGCAAGTCCTTAGGCAATGCATTCGACGTGAATTTGGCTCTTGAAGAGTTTAGTTCAGACGCTATTCGACTTTGGATTTTGCAGAGTCATTACCGAACCAATCCGCTTTTGGATAAGAAACTTATTGGTGATGCCGAGCGTTCGATGCGTCGTATTAGGCAAGCGGTTGAGGCGGTGCCAGTGATATCAGAGAAGTCATTAGATCCTGAATCATTCAAACGACGATTCGTGGAGGCGATGGACGACGATTTGAACACTCCTCAGGCTTTGGCTGCGATTTTCGATCTTTGTCGAAAGATGAATCGAACTCGTTCCGATGGGAACAATGTTTCAGCTGCTGCAGATTTGGTTCGTGAATTGACTGGTGCACTTGGTTTCAATTTGACAGCTCCACCGCAGAAGACGGCGGGTCTTAGTGATTCAGACGTTAGTGCACTTGTGCAGAAGCGTAAGGACGCCCGGGCCGAGAAGCGCTGGGCCGATGCGGATGCTGTGCGAGATCAGCTGGATACTGCTGGAATTTCGATTAGCGACACCAGTGGCGAGACGGCTTGGACACGCAAGTAAGAGCGTAAGCCCCTCTTGTCTAAGTTCTCTCTACTTCGCTTTGCCCTTCCACTTATTAAGGATTTACTTTGGTCAAAAAGTTGAGCATGGTGGGGGTTTATGCCTAAACCATTGGGTTTAGGGTGACTGTTCCGGCGGTGCCGTTTACTTCGATTAGTTGGCCGTCTGCGATCTTGGCTGTTGCTTCTTTTGTTTGAATTACGCAGGGAATTCCATATTCCCGTGCGATTAGCGATGCATGTTGGAAGTTGTCACCACCGTCGAGGATCAGTCCTCCGAGTAGAGGAAACACGGGTACCCAGTCGGGTCCGGTATTTTCAGTTACGAGAATTTCTCCTTTGCGAACATCCGGTGGTGTTGAAGTTCTGGTGATTACGACTCGAGCAATTCCCGTGAATGAGCCTGCAGATGATGGTTCGCCGTGAAGCTGTAAGCCGTCTTCGCTGAGACCACGTAGAGATTCTTCTATGTCGTCTTTTTTCTCTTCAGGCGGTTTTGTTCCGATGTAATCGAACGGGGCACGTTTCAAGTTCTTTGCGTACTCTTCCTTCGCCTCAATAACGAGAGAGCTAAGTTGTGAGTAGGCGTTATTTACGGCAGCTTCTTCGAGCTGCGTGAGCGTCAGATAGAAGATATCGTTCGCTGTATTGATCGAGCCTTCATGGACTAAAGATTCGCCTGCTCGGTTGATTGCTTCTCTGTATTCACCAAAGGTGCACTGCTCGATGAGGTAGTTGTGGTTCTCCATCATCCTGATGTGCTCGGTGCCACGGTAAAGTTCGAATTCAAAGGTTTTGCGTAGCTTGGTATTTCGACCGATTTGAATTCGAACAGCTGCAATAGCCGCTTGTCGTTTCCTCACTAGATCGGATCGGGAGCGCCCTGCTTGATCAATATCTTGGCGCACGAACGAACCTACTGAGTCGAGAGGAATCTCGGGCTTCATATTCCATGACGGGTCAGTCGGCGTCCAAGCCGTACCGTAGCCAATGCCGTTGCGGCGTCCCCATATTTTCAGGAAATTTCGGAAACGAGATCGGAATTTTGCCACGGCTGGACGACTACCATTGCCGCGTGCGAATAGAGAATCGTAGTTTCGGGTTTTAAATACATCAGTTAGCCAAGTATCTGATTTCACTAATTTCGAGAGCGAGATCATTCGAGCCGACAATCTTGCCGTCATGTGATCAATACCGAGGATCAGGTCTGATGCTTCGACTTCGGGTCGACCAGTGATCTCTGTGAAGAGTTTGCCAAGATCGTCTTTTGTTTTGAATCCTGCCCAGCAGCGCCAGTGGAGATCGCTTTGGTGATCTGCGGCAAGCTGCATAGAACGTCGTAAGTACGAGATTTGAACAGAAACGGGCGCGTCGTTATCGGGTCGATCTGCTTCGATTTCTGCGAGATTCTTTTTGAGTTCAGGTTCGACGACATCGTAGAAATAGGTGGATCGTTTGGCTAGGTGCCGCGTGCCCATTAGGTGATGTTTTATATCGATAGCTTTGAGTTCTTCGGGGTCGCGTGGCGTTTCAGCAGTGTAGACGTAGCCCTGAACCCACTTTTTCAGATCGCGTCGACCCATGTACTGACCCGTAAATTGGACCGAGCGCTTTTCAGCAATCCCCGACATCTTTACGTAGTCGGTAACCAGAGGGAGTGTTGGAGTTTTGCCACCCGATGTCCAATGAAGTTTTTCATCTCCGGGATTGTCCCAGTCGACGTCGACCGTAGGTCCTGTTTCCGGCTTCGTTCCTGTCGTTACCGGACGTGATTGGAGAATGTGGACTGTTTTTCCGACAACGGCAAATTCGATATCTCGATCGTTGCCGGATGCCTGCTTGATTGTGATTGCAGCTTTAGCAGTGGCGAGAAGTTTATCGTCAGATAGTGCCGGTGAACTTCGTTTGTCTGTAGGGACGGGTTTTTTGTCGGTTGAACCGGCTGTTCCTTGGACGAACATCCACTCTTTATCGAGAATATTCCTATTTGTGATCTCGAACGTTTCGGAATTGAGTGTGAACGAATCCGCCTGAGCTTCACCAGACACTACGCCTTCGCCCAAACCAAGTGCAACGTTTATCAGTATTTGATCAGTACCGTCTCGTGGATCGCGAGTGAACACCACTCCGCTAGCATCGGCATTCACGAGCTTCATCACGAGTACAGCCATTGAACCAGCTTCATGTGGGATGCCCTGGTGTTCCCGGTATGAGATAGCTCTGCCGGTGTAGTAAGACGCCCATACGTCTCTGACTCTGTTGAGAACCGACTTGGCGTCGGTGGCGTCCAAAAAGGTGTCGTACATTCCGGCGAAAGATGCGCCTTTGAGGTCTTCTATGGTGGCTGAAGAACGCACTGCGAGAGCTCGGGTTTCACCACTTATTCGGTCGGCGATGGCTTCGAGTAGGCTTGTTGGAGTTGGCGCAGATTTTAGTAGTTCAAATATGGCGCTTGAGGCATTGAACGCTGATGGAACGTTTTCGATATCGACGTTAGATAGAGCGTCCGCGATATCGTATTTTAATGGCGAAGTGAAATCGGTGAATACGTTCGCTGGGATTGAGAATCCGGCAGGAACTCTTACACCTGATTTCACTAGATCTGCTATTGACGCCGCCTTGCTGCCTACAATTGCGGGATCGAGAGCTGAAGGTGTGTCGAGCTCAACGATCAAAGGTGCGTTCTGGGTTGTTGGCATAGCGGTGGATTCTACACTCGCTTGTGAACGTTCTGTGCCAAAAAAAACAAAAACAAAGGCGCTCGAATGGCACCTGTGAGATTCGTGCCTTGCTAAGGGGCAGTGCTTTGTTTTGGTCGCTAGCTGAAGCGGACGTTTGCGATTGCTACGCCGACAAAGACGAATGCAAGCACGATGGTGAGTCTGAAGAGCAGTTGCTCTACTCCTCGACGTGATCGGAAGGTGCTAGATGCTTCACCGAAGAGCGAGGAGCCAGAGCCGCGAGCCTGCAAGAGCAATATGCTGATAAGCGTAATTGCTACGACCATTAGTATGAGGCTAAATACGGTTTCCATAAAATTTCCTGTGGCGCCGAAGTGGACGCGGTGATTCATCAGCTATCTATGTTAGAGCCAGACGAGCTGTCTCGCCACATCTTGCGCGGCGGGTTTGGGGTTTTGCGTTAGTCGCTGGCATCATCGGATGACTCGGCTCCGTGTCGCATTCTCCCCCTCTAAGTCAACCGGTCAGATGAGTGGTGTCTCCGGATGCCATCGGGCGTCGTAGTTCTAGAACCATGGTGATTGCATGTGGCGTGTGGAATGGGGGCTAACAGGCGATGCTACCGAGCGGATAGTTTTTCTTTGATCATCTCGGTGGCTTGTACTGGGTCGGCCTGGCCACGAGTGGCTTTCATGACTTGACCCATCAGCGACTTCAGGGCGACTTCTTTGCCGCTTAAGTAGTCGTTGACCGCTTTTTCGTTGTTGGCGATTACTTCGTCGACGATTGGTCCGAGTGAGTCGGCACCAGACACTACGCTGAGTCCGAGATCTTCTATGATCTTCTCGGGTATGGTGCCTTTCTTGTACATGATCTCGAAGACTTGCTTGGCAGAGTTGTTGTTTAGTTCGCGCTTGCGAAACTTCTCGACAAGAGTGGCTAATGCTTCTGGCGATACCTTGGTATCGGCCATGTTTACGAGTTCATCTTCGTTCATCATTCGAGCCATCTCGCCAGTAAGCCAGTTCGATGCTGCCTTAGCGAACGCCTGTTTTGCGTCAGCCGAGAGTGCTTTTACGCCTTCGCAAACAGATTCAAAGTAGTCAGCAGTTGAACGATTAACGGTGAGTAGATCGGCGTCGTATTCGCTGAGCCCCCATTCCTTAACGAACCGGGCTTTGCGCGGGATAGGGAGTTCGGGCATTGCTTCCTGCGTGCGCTCAATCCACTCTTCACTGATGATTAGCGGTGGGATATCTGGTTCGGGGAAGTAGCGGTAGTCGTTTGCTTCTTCCTTACTGCGTTGCGGAACTGTGATGCCTTTTCCATCGTCCCAACCGCGCGTTTCCTGAATGATTCGTTCACCATTTTCATTGGCAGCAATTTGGCGTTCGATTTCATATTCGATGGCACGTACTACTGCTCGGACCCGGTTCATGTTCTTTACTTCGACTTTGGTCGTAAGTTCTTTCATGCCTTTGGGTCGGACGCTGACGTTGGCGTCGCAGCGGAACGAGCCTTCTTCCATGTTGGCAGTGCCGACACCGAGGTAGCGAATGATGTGCTGGAGATTGTTGATGTACGCCTCGACTTGCTCGGAAGTGTGCATGTCAGGTTCGGTTACGACTTCCATTAGGGGAGTACCCGCACGGTTGATGTCGATCAGTGAATGAACTGTGCCGCCGTGTGGACCCTCGACATGTATGAGTCGGGCGACATCTTCTTCCATGTGAACTCGGTTAATGCGAACTCGTATCGAGTCTTCGATTGGCAAATCGACGTAGCCTTCGTAGCAAATCGGCTCGTCCATCTGGGTAATCTGGTAGCCCTTCATAAGATCTGGGTACGTGTAGTTTTTGCGGTCGAACTTGGTAATTCTTGCGATGTTGCAGTTGATCGCCATCCCGATCATCATTGCGTATTCGACAGCGGTTTCGTTCACGACGGGTAGCGTGCCGGGGAGTGCCATACTGACTTCGTCGACCAGCGTGTTTGGCTCGGCGTTCTGGTAATCGGCGCTTGAGGTGCCGAACATTTTGCTGCGGGTCTTAAGCTGGACGTGCGTTTCGATGCCAATTACTGCTTCGTACTCCACGATTGTTTTTCTTTCTTACGGGTGACTTGGTCACGTTCTCTATAGCCGATTCGAGTTTTTGATCGAATTACGAAGCGTCTAGTTTAAGGGCGGGTTGGCATAGTTTGGTAAAAACCTCGTGTCGTGTGACAAAAAAACTTTTTCGCAGGTAAATGCGACGCGATTCGCACGTGCACCAACTTCGGTTTGTAGTTACAAAAGTCATTGACGCTTGAGTCGGGCGGTTTTAAACTAATTATGTACCGAATTGGTCAGGAATAGAAAAATAGCTGTTTTGAGTTCAAAACGGGTGTTGTGGCTAACTAAAAGCCGTCTAGTTCGACCCCACAGATTATCCTTTACGGAGCAACTTATTGACTAACCAGAACACGATCTCACGTGAAACCGACCTTTCTGGCGGTGAGTACAAGTGGGGTTTCGTTACTGATGTTGAGACTGATCTCGCCCCCAAAGGGCTGAGTGAAGACATTGTGCGACTCATCTCTGCCAAGAAGGAAGAGCCTGAATGGCTTCTTGAATGGCGACTGAAGGCGTACCGCCACTGGGTCGAGCTGGAAAAGAACGAAGCCGAGCCTACTTGGGCGATGATCGACTATCCCGCTATCGACTATCAGGATATTTACTACTACGCCGCTCCGAAGGGTACGAACGAAGCTCCCAAGAGCCTCGATGATGTCGACCCTGAAATGCTCGAAACGTTCGAGAAGCTCGGTATTCCTTTGCAGGAACGTGCCGCTCTGGCCGGAGTAGCTGTTGATGCTGTATTCGATTCGGTATCGGTTGCTACCACTATGGAAAAGCGGCTGGGCGAACTTGGAATCATTTTCTGTTCCTTTAGCAACGCAGTGAAAAACCACCCAGAACTCATCAAGAAATATCTGGGATCGGTTGTTCCTTACACCGACAATTTCTTTGCAGCGCTAAACGCTGCTGTGTTCAGCGACGGATCGTTCGCTTACATTCCACCCGGAGTGAAGTGTCCAATCGAGTTGATGACCTACTTCCGTATCAACACGGAAGGATCGGGACAGTTTGAACGAACATTGATCGTTGCCGATAAGGGCGCTTACGTTTCGTATCTCGAAGGTTGTACGGCTCCGTTCCGAAAAACCAGTCAGCTTCACGCAGCCACAGTTGAACTAGTTGCGCTTGACGATTCTGAAATCAAGTATTCGACCATCCAGAACTGGTTCCCTGGAACCAAGGACGGTGAGGGCGGTATTTACAACTTCGTGACTAAGCGGGGTCGTGCGGATAAGAACGCCAAGATTTCTTGGACGCAGGTTGAGACCGGTTCAGCAATCACTTGGAAGTACCCGAGCGTAATTCTTAAGGGTGACAATTCCGTTGGCGAATTTTTCTCGGTTGCTCTCGCAAACAATTATCAGCAGGCCGATACCGGAACGAAGATGATTCACATCGGTAAGAATACTAAGTCGACGATTGTGTCGAAGGGTATTTCTGCCGGTAAAGGCAGCAACACGTATCGGGGCCAAGTGCAGATAATGCCGGGCGCCGAGAATGCTGTGAACCACACTCAGTGTGATTCGCTACTAGTCGGCGATGAGTGCGGTGCTCACACCGTTCCGTACATCGAAGTTCGGAACCCTACGGCTCGATTAGAGCACGAGGCTTCGACTTCTAAGGTGAGTGATGATCAGCTGTTTTATCTGATGGCGCGTGGGCTATCTGAAGAAGAGGCTCACCACATGATAATTACTGGCTGGAGCCGCGATGTGATCAAGGAGCTTCCGTTTGAGTTTGCGCTCGAAGCGAGCCAGCTTCTGAAGGTGTCTCTCGAAGGCGCCGTCGGGTGAGTGCCTTGGCACTGTTTCTTTTTACTTATTGCTAGCAATTTAGTTCGAATTCGGTAACCAAAAAAATGCTTGAGATCAACAATCTGCACGCGTCCGTAGTGGACATTGAAAATTCAGAGATTCTTAAGGGAATCAACCTGAAAGTCGGTAGGGGTGAAGTTCACGCCATCATGGGACCTAACGGTTCCGGAAAAAGCACGCTCGCAAACGTTCTGATGGGCCGACCTGACTACTTGGTGACCGATGGTGATGTGACGCTTGAAGGTGAGTCGATTCTTGAACTTCGACCTGACCAGCGTGCACACCTAGGTATGTTCCTTGCGTTTCAGTATCCAGCCGAAATTCCTGGTGTCCGACCTTGGCAGTTCTTGAAAGCCGCACTCGACTCAAAAGCAGAGTCACGTGGCGAAGACAAGATGTCGGTACGAAAATTTTCGAAACTGTTTGACGAAAAAGTCGAGGCAGTTGGAATCAACCCGAATCTCGTGAAGCGTTCGCTAAACGAAGGTTTCTCAGGTGGCGAGAAGAAGCGGAATGAAATGCTTCAACTCGAAGTTCTGCAACCAGCACTCGCCATTCTTGACGAGACCGATTCGGGTCTCGACGTCGACGCACTTCGCATCGTTGCTCAAGGCGTGAACTCGATGCGATCACCAGAGCGATCGTTCATCGTCGTTACCCACTATCAGCGATTGCTGAACTACATTACGCCAGACGTTGTTCACATTCTGGTCAAGGGAAGGATCGTAAAAACTGGTGGAGCTGATCTCGCTCTCGAAGTGGAGAAAGACGGTTATCAGGAATATCTCGAAACAGCTGGAGCAAACGCCTAAATATGACGCTTGCAACACCAGCAGCAGCCGTTGAGAAATTTTCGGATGCATATGAATCATTGACTGCCGGGAGCTCAGGCGTTCCCGAGTGGCTGAAGGCTGTTCGTCAGCAGGGTTGGGCGACCTTCTCTGAACTGGGACTTCCTACGAAGCGTCGCGGAAACGAGCTATGGAAGTACACGAATCTACAGCCGTTGGCGGCGGCCGATTTCGCGTACAGCGTTGGTGGGTCGGTCACTGTTGACCAGATCAAGGCAGCGGGACCGTGGGACGATGCTTGGAACACGGTAGTTGTGGTTGATGGAAAGTTCAGTGCAGAACTATCGAATCTGCATGACACTGCAGGTCTAGACGCTGGTTCGCTTGCCGAAGCTATTTCTTCTAACAAGGGCGATATCGAATCACAGTTGGCTAGTCTTGCCGGTCGTGAGGAGTACGCATTCACAGCTTTGAGCACTGCGTTCATCGAAGATGGCGCTTACCTTGCGATTGCTGAAGGCACTGAGCTTGAACAGCCGATAGAGGTTCTATTTGTTACTTCGGAAGCTGCGGAAAGTCGAGCTACCTACCCACGATTGGTAGTCGATGCTGGAGCGAACACATCGATCGTATTGATCGAAACTTACCTGAACCTCTCGGACTCGGCTCAGTTTACTGCCCCCGTAGGGGAGTTGTTCGCTGGTGACAAGTCGATGATTAGGCATTATCGAGTGCAGATTGAGAATGAATTTTCGTTCCACCTCGGTACGACACGAGTGAGGCAGTTGGGTGAATCGAATTTCACTTCGACCAGCTTCGCAGTTGGCGCTTCGATCGCACGAAATGATGTTCACACGCTATTGGATGCACCAGGTGCTAACTGCACGTTGCATGGTTTGTACATGACCAGTGGATCACAACAGCAGGATCAAGAGATCAGCACGACACACGCTAAGCCCGGTTGCTCGTCAAACCAGTTCTATAAGGGGATTTTGTCGGGCAAATCACACGCTGTGTTTAGCGGCAAGGTTGTTGTGATGCGTGACGCTCAGAAATCTGACGCAACCCAGAAGGACTTGAACCTGCTTCTATCACGTGGAGCCGAGATAGATGCAAAGCCGTCGCTAGAAATCTACGCTGACGATGTGACAGCGGCTCACGGTGCGACGGCTGGCCATGTCGATAAGGACACATTGTTCTATTTGCAATCTCGTGGAGTAGACGAAGAGGCTGCAAAGGCCATTTTGGTTCGAGGATTCGCTGAAGAAATGCTCAACGAATTCGAGCCCAAGGCTCTTAATGATTTCGTTGAACGAATCACTGATGAACGTATTCCGATTCTGCTTGAAGAATCAGACACGATAGGAACAGCATGAGCAATTCGACTTTGAATGTTGGATCACGCCGGTTCGATGTCGATGCGATTCGCGATGACTTTCCGATTCTGAAACGGAAGGTAAACGGACAAGATCTGGTTTATCTCGATAACGCAGCTAGTTCGCAAAAGCCTAGACAGGTGATCAAATCACTGGTCGACTACTACGAGCATATGAACTCAAACGTTCATAGAGGAGTTCACACTCTTTCGATAGAAGCGACCGATGCATACGAATTGGCTCGAACGAAAGTCGCTAAGTTCATCAATGCTCCTCGTTCTGAGGAAGTTATTTGGACTCGTAATACCAGTGAATCGCTTAACCTCGTTGCCGCAACTTGGGCCGAAGCCAATGTTGGTGAAGGCGACAACATTGTGATTACAGCGATGGAGCATCATTCGAACATCGTTCCGTGGCAGCAGTTGGCCTTCAAGAAGGGTGCAGAGCTTCGTTATCTATCGCACAACGACGATGGCGTTATTGATCTCGATGGCGCGGTAAGTGTTATCGACTCTCGCACGAAGATCGTATCGGTTACACATATGTCGAACGTGCTGGGCACGATCAACTCGATTCCGGAGTTGGCTGCACGGGCTCACGAAGTTGGTGCAGTGATACTGGTAGATGCAGCGCAGAGTGTTCCGCACATGCCGGTCGACGTACAGGCTTTGGATGCAGATTTCCTTTGTTTCTCAGCTCACAAAATGCTCGGTCCAACAGGGATCGGTGTTTTGTGGGGCAAGTACGAATTGCTCGATGCGATGCCGCCTTACATGTTTGGCGGCGACATGATTCTCGAAGTTACTTACGAGGACGCTAATTGGAACGATCTTCCTTACAAATTTGAGGCCGGAACACCTAACATCGCCGATGCGATTGCTACGGGTGCGGCGGTCGACTATTTGACCGAGCTTGGGATGGACAATGTTTGGAAGCATGAGCAGGAACTGACTGCTTACGCCATGGAACAGGTTCTTTCGATGGGTAACGTGAGGGTTTTGGGTCCACAGGATCCGGCTTTACGTGGTGGTGTTATTTCATTCATTCACGATACGATTCATCCACATGATCTTGGCACTGCGTTGGACCAGCAAGGAATTGCCATCCGAACTGGTCACCACTGTGCAATGCCTTTGGTTCGAAGCTTTGGTGTGGTGGCAGCTGCTCGGGCGAGTTTTTATATTTACAACACGAAGTCCGAAGTTGACGCATTGGTCAACGGGATTAGTGAAACCGAAGGGTATTTCAGCCGATGACAGGTGGTCTTGGAGATATGGACGAGCTGTACGAGGCGATCATTCTCGATCACTATCGTAGCCCTCGGAATACCGAGACTATCGACGAGCCAGATATCGATCTTGAAGTGAATAATCCGTTTTGTGGAGATGAGTTTCATATTCAGCTAAAGGTCGAAGATGCCGCTGTTTCGCAGGTTGGTATTACGGGTCGAGGCTGTGCGATTAGCCAGGCGTCGGCTTCATTGTTGGCAGAGTTAGTCGAAGGCAAATCTGCTTCCGAGGTTGAATCG
>CAWVYJ010000039.1:0-18559 GCA_963934365.1 uncultured Dehalococcoidales bacterium
CGAGGTAGTGAGTAGGGTTGATTGAGATCTAAGGCATAAGTTTCGTTCTATCACTTATCATCGTCGTCGTTTGAAGACCGGAAGTCGATTATCTTACCCTGGTCGTTAGAGTCAGCTGACCTAGACGACTTAGGATTTTGTTCGATTCGTCTTCCGCGCCAGTACTTCACTTCAGGTGTAGGTGATTCCGACTTTTTAGGCGAACGGTTGCGACCGAAAAATCCAGTGCCGCCTGTAGTAGAACTGGAGCCGTCAAGTTGGCTCGTACCGGATTGGAACCAAAGTAAATATCCGATCACAAATAATCCGACGCCGACTAGTGCGATGGGAATTTGTGCCACCGGAGTGAACGCTGCGAAGGTGAGAATCGCCATGCCAGCGATTGTTAGATTACCGGGTTTAAGGCTGATGCTCGGTGAGGGTTTCTTGCTCGGGCTGCGTTTCGGGGTTGTGCCAGAGAACGGCTCAAATGCTTTCGGTTTGCTTGCTTGGCGCGATTTGTCGGTGGCACCGATGTTAATGGAGTCATAAGCATCGGTCTTTTCAATAATCTCGTCTATCTCACGTTCGAATTTTGACTTATCTGGCATTGGTGAATACTACCTATTAGAAGGTTGTTGCGTTGATATACTCGAACTCAATCTGCCGCAATCATTGCGCAGTGTAACCAGTAGTAATTTTGAATACCTAGACATATGCCAGATATTGAATACGATAATTTTTTAAAGATCACGCTATTCAAGCTTAGTTCGGAATTCCGCAGGCTGGATACTGATGAGCGTGAGAAGGCTAAGAAAGAATTTGTTGAGCTGGTCGACACTCATTCCAAAAACGACGAGATTCGCACTTACAGCACGGTAGGGACTCGTCCTGACGCCGATTTTATGCTTGTGCAAGACTCAGCTTCGGTAGATACGTTCCATGAGGTTGCTAAAGCTATCAACCACTCGTTGCTCGGCAGTTATCTCTATCAGTCCCATTCGTATCTGTCGATTCGACGTAAGAGTCGTTATAAACACGGCGCTGGTTCTCCGAAGCTTAAGGAAGATTATAAATACATGGTTATATACCCTATGACCAAGACTAGGCCTTGGTACGAGAAGTCGATGAAAGAACGCCAGGAGATGATGAACGATCATTTCCGAGTCGGCAAGAATTATCCGATGGTGAAGATCAATACGTCTTATGCATTTGGTCTTGACGACACGGAGTTCGTTCTTAGTTTCGAGATGGATGATCCGTCGGACTTTACTTCACTTGTTATGGATCTTCGTGAGGTTCCAGCGGCTCAGTTCACTATGACGGAGATTCCGATTTTCACGACTATCAAGATGCCGATCGCCGAAACACTAGATGCGATGGCGTAGGTTTCGGGCGTTCGATAATGCAGGCAAGTTGATGCCTATAAGTTGAAGTTCGAACTAGCCGTTGTGAATTTGCCTGAATGCCCTCCCTTTATGGGGGGTAGGGCTGGTTTGTCGCGTCGTCACAGGACAACTCAGTCACGCGTCATAGATATCCTACCCTTGCGCTACCATCCGGAAGGGAATAGCTAACTTATACTAGAAAAGCCCCAGCGAAAACGCTGGGGCTTTTCTAGTATTCGCAAATACGGATTAGGCGTTTGCGCCTGGCTCCGAAGAGTCGTAATCGTACTCATAGTTCAGCTTTATGAACTCTTTTTGCTCAGCGGGAACTTGGTCTTCAGGGAAGATTGCGTTTACCGGGCAAACTGGCTCACAGGCTGCGCAGTCGATACATTCATCTGGGCTTATGAACAGTTGGTTGTCGCCAGGCTTTGAGTAAATACAGTCGACTGGGCATACGTCTACGCATGCACCGTCCATTACGTCGACACAATCCTTGGCGATGATGTAGGTCATCCGATGAGGCTCCTGAGACTTTGCGACCATTTCCTGTGTTGGCCGTCTTTGTGGCAAATCCACGGCAGATTATACGTTTCCGCAGGCCGTCGTGAATAGGCTGCAATTACTTCATTAGTCCAGTAATTACAGCCGAACATTATCTAAACAACAAGCTGGGAATTAGTGTCCGCCGCAGGCGCAACCACCACCAGCATCGCCGCCGCCGCCGCCGCCGCATCCT
This sequence comes from uncultured Dehalococcoidales bacterium, assembly GCA_963934365.1. GTDB lineage: Bacteria > Chloroflexota > Dehalococcoidia > Lucifugimonadales > Lucifugimonadaceae > Lucifugimonas. The sequence continues at coordinate 2,107 of CAWVYJ010000039.1, forward strand.
CCGCCGCCGCCGCCGCCGCATCCTCCGCCACCACCACCACCACAGCCACAGCCGGATGAGAAGTTGGGGTTGGAGATTACGAAGCCAGAGCGTTCGAATCCTTCAACATAGTCTATGCTCGATCCTTCGAGCATAGGGGTGCTTTCTTCATCGACAAGAGCCTTTACGGTTCCCTCGATAATGGTGTCTTTCTCGGCAGGAGTTTCTTCCAGCCCGAAAACATATTCGATGCCACCGTTGTCAGCTGTCGCAACTGCGATACGAAGGTACTGACCTTCTGCATCTTGTTCTTTAAGAACTTCTAGCAGTTTTGTTGTTGCCGCTTCGGTGAACTCTACAACGGTCGTTGAACTGACCATTTGGTGCTCCAGATTGCCTTACGAAAGGTGTAATTGAGTTGTATTAATTACTTTACGCGCAATTTTGGTTAAAAGTGCATTGTTCTGATGCGTATTATTTGTAAAGAAATATCACGATAAACGCACTATATAAAGATTCCCGTTATCGGATTTCGGCGTTATCATTTAATACTGTAACGATACTACGTCATGAACAAATTTAGCGAATGCCAAGCCATTTGGAATAGATTATTAGGTCTGTTCCAATATTACTAGACTCTAGTGTTCACAATTTTATTGTAAACCACGGACTCTCGTTAGGAACATTGGAACAAGGTCATATGGACGAACTTGATCGAAAGATAATCAGCCTTCTTGAACGCAATGGACGAGCTTCTAATGCACGGATTGCTCGTCATGTTGGAGTAAGTGAAGGAACTGTTCGCAGGCGCCTTAAGCGCCTTATAAGCGAACAGATCATCAACGTAATTGCGCTTCCTGATCCTCGAAAATTGGGATACAACTCGGAAGCTCTCATCGGCGTGCAGGTTGACCCTGACCAAGTTGATCAAGTCGCTTCAAAAATGGCTAACCTTGAGCACACCCGTTGGGTAACGATTACTACAGGTTCCTACGACGTGTTTGCTTGGGTAACACTTCCCAACGCTGAGTCGCTCGGTCGATTCCTTCGTGATGAAGTCGGTGCTATCGACGGCGTACGTCGTACGGAAACCTTCGTGAACCTCCAGGTTGTGAAGCGAGAATTCGGTATTCCGGTGTAATTACCCCGAACTTGGAAATGTATTTAAAACCGGGGTACATGTTTATTCATGTACCCCTTTTTAGTTCTATCGTCTGTATTTACTCGAAATATAATCATCTTCGCCGTGGATTACTCGAACTAATGTTCCATGGCATTCGATCAACAACGTCGCTTACTAGTACCCTAGTACGATTCATTGAATACCGATAAGCAAGCGTGGCTGATGCAGCCTCATGGAGAATCCGATGCAGCAAACCGCTGTGACAACCGTTAGGGCAGAAACTTTTTCACTATTGGGTCCAGTAGAACCATCATTATTTGAACGTCTCGTGCCGATGGCGAATATGTGGCACAAGGCAGCTGCTGTTTTAATCGGTATCGCACTGGTTTCACTTCTAGCGCAGGCTCGATTCTTTTTGCCAGATAATCCGGTTCCGATCACACTCCAGGGTTTTGGAGTGCTGATGCTCGGTGGTGTGTTGGGTTGGCGTTTGGGCCTTGTTTCGGCGCTTGGCTACTATCTTGTCGGGATGGCAGGACTCCCTGTTTTTGCTAAGGGCGGAGAAGGCTGGGATTATGTAATTCACGGTGCGACCGGCGGTTACTTGATCGGATTTATCGCTGCAGCTGGTGTGATTGGTTTCCTTTCACAGCGTGGCTGGAACCGTGGTAGAGGCTTGTGGCCGATGTTGATTGGTTCACTTCTTATCTACGCCCCAGCTCTTGTCTGGTTGACCGTATTTGACTTTGGATGGCCTGCAGAAGGCAAATTATTCTCTGCGGGGCTTTATCCATTCCTTCCCGGCGACATTATTAAACTCATGGCTGCTGCAGCGGTTACAGGTGGTTTGTGGCGATTTGCCGATAGCAAGCGGTAGTCCCGCTTCTAATTACCTACCAGTCGATTCGTTGGCTCATGCTGCGAGTGACTAATTCCACTATTTAGACGAACAGGATATTTAAGGTGTACAAGGACACGAACTGCGGAGAGCCGCGAGAAGCTACGGTCGGATCGGTAATTACGGTTGCCGGATGGGTTAACCGACGGCGCGATCACGGGAACCTGATTTTTATTGATCTGAGAGACCGAACCGGTCTTCTACAGGTGGTGTTCAACCCGGAGCATGGTGAGAAAGCTCACGATCTGGCGCAAAGCCTTCGATCTGAATGGGTTGTGCAGGTGACAGGCAAGGTTGTTTCGCGACTTCCTGGAGCTGAGAACCCTGACCTATCTACAGGGGCGGTTGAGCTTTCCGTTACTGATCTTGTTGTACTGAACCAATCGCTAACGCCTCCGTTCGAGGTTTCTGACGATGTCGAAGTAGATGCAAATACTCGTCTGAAGTATCGGTTTATGGACCTCCGTCGCCCACGTATGCAAGAAATCTTGAAACTTCGTCACAAGGTGACTCACATCATGTGGGACCATCTGACTGAGCAGGGATTCACTCAGGTCGAGACCCCTATTCTGATTAAGAGCACACCGGAAGGCGCACGAGATTATGTTGTGCCAAGCCGTGTTCATCCCGGCGATTTCTACGCATTGCCGCAGTCGCCTCAGCAGCTGAAGCAGTTGTTGATGGTTTCGGGGGTTGAGCGATATTTCCAAATTGCCCGTTGCTTCCGTGATGAAGATTTGCGAGCTGACCGCCAGCCTGAACACACTCAGCTGGACTTTGAAATGTCGTTCGTTCATCAGGACGATGTAATGGCAGTCGTAGAAGATCTGTACACGCGGATCGTTAAGGAGACCACTCCGGATGCTGTGATTAACGGCCCTTTCGTTCGGCTGACCTATGCTGAATCTATGGAACGTTTTGGCACTGATAAACCTGACATTCGATTTGGAATGGAACTGATGACGATCACTGATACGGCTGCAACATCGGATGCCCGAGTGTTCCAGACTGTTGCTTCATCAGGAGGATCGATTCGTGGGTTTGTTGCACCTGGTTGCGGCGACTACGGACGAAAGCAGACGGACAACCTGACAGAGTTTGCGAAGTCGAGTGGTGCTCAAGGACTCGTGTTCATTGCCCTCGACGAAAGCGCACCTTCTTTAGAGGCTCTTGAGGACGAGCACATAAAGTCGCCTTTGAAGAAATTCTTGTCGTTAGATGTCATAAAGAAGTTGGCAATCGAGATGGGTGCAGAGCCTGGCGACCTAATGTTGATCGTCGCTGGAACTAGCAAGCTCGTAAACACGGTTCTATCGAACTTGCGAAACGAGATGGCGAAGCGGCTTGAGATGGTCGACCCGAAGAACCTAGCGTTCTCTTGGATATATGACTTTCCGTTGTTCGAGTGGGATGAAGATCTTAAGAAGTACGAACCTGCCCACCACGTGTTCTCGGCACCAAAAGCTGAGCACATGGAGTATCTCGATACCGACCCTAGCAAGGTGATCGGAACCTTGTGGGATCTCGTTTGCAATGGATCTGAAATGGGTTCAGGGAGCATCCGAATCCATGAAAAGGATCTGCAGACTCGGCTGTTCAACATTATCGGCTACTCCGAAGAACAGATTAGCGATAGATTTGGACAGCTGTTGACCGCTTTCACATACGGTGCACCGCCGCACGGTGGAATGGGGCTTGGTCTGGATCGGTTCGTTGCGATGCTTGCGGGCGAAGAGGCTATTAGAGACGTGATTGCGTTCCCTAAGACCCAGTCGGCATTCGACCCATTGTTCGAGGCTCCATCAAGAATAGAGGATGAGCAGTTGGAAGATTTGCACATCCGCGTGGTGATGCCGAAAATATAGCCCCACGCATACGTGTAGACACTCTAAAATTTTCGGGGCCAGAAAACGCGTCTCTGAGTTACAATTATTTTCATTGGGGGAGCGTTTTGCGGCGCTCTTTTCTTGCACGGAGTTGCCGTGCTGTCCTTTTTAATTAGCTATTTGGCTAACTGATTGTTTCGGAGAACGCGTTGAAATTTACTCGTGACGAAGGCGAAGACCGTCAGGCAATTCTTCACATTGAAGTAGAAGAAGATCTCGTGGAGAAGCATCTCCAGCGAGCGCACCAGAAGGTTTCGGCGCGTATAAACATTCCTGGATTCCGTAAAGGCAAAGCGCCTAGGAACATCGTTGAGCAGTTTGTCGGTCGTGACTACTTGCTTGATGAAGCAATGGAATCGTTGGTTCCTGAAGCAGTTGGTCTTGCGATTGAAGAATCTGACATTCCATCGACCCACACTCCACCCCAGGTAACTGTTGTTGAGCGTGATCCGATCGTGAAGATTGACGCTACTGTAGCTTTACCACCTGTGGCGAAGTTGAGTAATTACTCGAAGCTGAAATTCGACGATAAACTCGATGTAGTGACCGATGATCAGATCGAAGAACAGATCACTCAGATTCAAGATTCTCAGGCAACTTGGGAGCCAGTTGAGCGGGCGGCCAAGCTTGGCGATATGTTAACACTTACCTCTAAGGGATTGGTTGACGGTAATGAATTCGCCACGGTTGATGAGGACGACTTCTTGGCTGAGGCCGGAAGTATGAACCCTGTACCGGGTTTTGCCGAGCAGTTGAAGGGTATGAAAGCTGGCGTATCTAAAGAATTCGGTATCGAAATTCCTGTTGATTACCCGAACGAAGAGTTCGCCGGCAAGACCGCTAAATTCACTGTAAATGTTTCGGCTGTGAAGAAGAAATACTTGCCAAAAGTCACAGATGCACTGGCTGCTTCACTAGGTGAAGATTTCAAAACTGTTGCAGAATTAAGGACTCGAATTAGCGATAATCTCGAAGCACAGGCCAAAGATACTCTGCGGAGATCGTTAGAGGAACAGATTGTTGATGCTTTGGTTGAGGGGGCTGAATTCGAGATATCCCCACTAATTATCGATCATGAGGCTGAGCATGTACTGGAAGATCAGCAGCGACAGTTGCAGCAGTACAACATAGATTTCCAGCAGTACATGCAGGGTATTGGTAAAACTACAGAGGATATTGTTGCTGAGGCAAAGGAATCAGCTGGGCTACGTCTTAAGCGTATGCTCGTGATCGACACTCTAGCTGAAGATACCGATGCTTCAGTTAGCGACGAAGAAGTGGCTGCTGAGATTGCAATAATGCAGGAAACTCCTCAGTATGCGAACGAAAATCTAGATACAGATGAAGCGCGTGATGCGGTTCAACGAATTCTGAGTCGACGCGCTGCGATCGACAAGGTAATTGATTTGACTCATAAGCCAACGGGTTCAAAGCCTGCGGCTAAGAAATCAACAGCTACCAAGAAAAAACCTGCTGCCAAGGCGAAAGCTAAGCCAGCTGCCAAAAAGAAACCGGCTAGTTCTGCGAAGGCTAAGACCCCTAGCAAAGCCGCCAAGAGCACCAAGTAAATACTGAAACCTCTGAGGGCAATGAATATGACATCAGGACTAATAACACCAAACGATTTCGGATCTGGCACAGTTCCACAGGGCAAGAACAGCCCACTGCTGAATCTTCCCGAGAGCATCGTTCCAATGGTGATCGAAACTGGCGCTCGCGGCGAGCGGGCATACGACATTTACTCTTTGCTCTTGAAAGAGCGAATCGTATTTCTTGGTACGCCGATCAATGCTCAGGTGGCAAATCTTATTGTTGCTCAGCTTTTGTTCCTTGCTCGGGAAGATCCTGAAAAGGACATCAATTTGTACATCAACTCACCAGGTGGTGAGGTTTACTCAGGAATGGCGATTTACGATACGATGCAGTTCGTGCCTTGTGACGTTGCTACTTTCTCAGTTGGTCTCTGCGCGAGCATGGGGACGGTGTTGTTGACTGCCGGCGCAGCTGGCAAGCGATTTACCATGCCTAATTCAACTATTCACATGCACCAGCCTTTGAGTGGAACTCAGGGGCAGGCATCGGATATTGAGATACATGCTCGAGAAACTCTTCGAATTCAGGATCGCTTGCGGCAAATCATCGCTGACCATACGGGTCAATCTTATGAACGCATTGCGCGAGACTCGGACCGAGATTTTTGGTTGAATGCAGAACAGGCGACCGAATATGGACTCGTAGACGAAATATTAAAGCCTGAGACTCTGGCGACCGAATAGAACTTTTTAGGTCACTCAGACAACTAATAATTTCGTACTAGCAGGTTAAGCACTCAACATATGACGACTGATCAAACAAACGGCGGCGGCGGCGACGGTACAAGTACCAAAGATGCCTATTTGTGTTCGTTCTGTGGCAAGCCTCAGGAAAGCGTTCGGAGGCTAATCGCAGGACCATCGAAGATATTCATCTGCAACGAATGCGTTGGCAGGTGTCAGCAGATCATCTCCGATGACCAGCCAATTGTTAAGCCTCATCAAAAGCCGACAACTCCTCGCGACATGTTCGAAATGCTTAATGAGTACGTCATCGGACAGGAACGTTCAAAGCGGGTTATTTCGGTTGGTGTGTACAACCATTACAAGCGTATTTGGTATGGAACTGAAGACCCTGATGTGGAGCTTCAGAAGACTAACGTGATGCTGGTGGGGCCTACCGGTTGCGGTAAGACCCACCTAGCTCAAACGCTTGCTCGAATTCTGGATGTTCCTTTCGCTATTACCGACGCTACGTCTCTGACTGAGGCTGGGTACGTTGGCGAAGACGTTGAGAATATTCTGCTTCGATTAATTCAGGATGCTGAGTTCGACATTGCCCGTGCTGAGCAAGGCATTATCTACATCGATGAAATCGACAAGATTGCTCGAAAGTCTGCGAACCCGTCGATTACCCGTGATGTATCGGGTGAGGGCGTACAGCAGGCTCTTTTGAAGATTCTTGAAGGTGCAGTTGTAAACGTTCCGCCTCAAGGCGGTCGTAAGCACCCGCATCAGGAGTTCTTACAAATCGATACATCGAACATCATGTTCATTCTTGGTGGAGCTTTTGATGGTCTGGGTGAGCTTATAAAGAATCGGCAGACCAAAGACGCTACATCGATTGGTTTCAACTCTATTGGCAAGGCCAAAGAAGAAGATATGGCCGACTTTACGTCTGTTGAACCTGGCGACTTGCTTCACTTTGGATTCATTCCTGAATTCATCGGTCGAGTCCCACTTGTAGTGGGGCTTGCTGATCTTGATCATGCAGAGTTGATTCAGGTTCTGACTGAGCCTAAGAACGCTCTGATTAGACAGTACGAGGCTCTGTTCAAAATGGATGGCGTTGAACTGGAATTTGAAAAGGATGCACTCGACGCTACTGCACGGCTTTCTCGCGAACGCAAAGCTGGAGCACGTGGACTACGTTCGATTGTTGAAGAACTGCTTGTCGATGTGATGTACGAACTGCCTTCGATGGAAGGTGTTGCGAAGTGCATCATCAGCGAGAAGACGGTGACCGAGAATGCTTGGCCACAGTTGCTCGATGAGAACGGAAATCGACTCGATGGTGATTTGCCAGAAGGCAAGCGCAGGCCTACTGCTGCGTAGGTAGTAGGTTGAAATTGTGATTATAAAAAACCCCGGCTACTGCCGAGGTTTTTTTATTTGTGTGGGATTTGGGGCTAGCAAACTCGCAATTACTATTGTCACTAAATGCACTAATGTAATTCGGCTGTGAAGTTGATAGTTTGCAAGAAGAGAGTCGAATATGTCCTATAGTGGTGGTGATCCGCAGACGACAGACGGATCATCAACACTCTTAGCCCAGCACTGCGTCTCCGGTAAAAGCCTAGGGATGGTCATATGTCGTATGTAGTTGGAACAGTTGGTCAAATCTGATGGAATCGCGTTCGTAGCCTTGTCCCTAGCGACGTTTGTCTACTTGGTGATATTTGGACTTGAGCCCAAATTGACCGATGCACAAATGAGGCAAACGCAGGTTGCCCAGAACTCCGACAATTAAACGTACTTAACGGCCGAAGAGTGATTAACCAGCGACGGAGTTTTCGACTTCTTGGGTGAGGTCGGTGATTTCAGCGGAACCGGTGAGATCGATACGACCCGCTACGACGGCTTTGAGAGTTTCGATTACGAGCGGTCGCTCACGTAAAAGTCCCGCTTCTCGAATTGCTTTGAATAAAGGTAATTCTTCACCGACGCTTTGTTGCAATTCGACAAGATCAACACTAGTAACTTCGTTCCATAATGACGTGAATTCGTCGCTCTTTACGGAGAACTTTGTTATCGATAGAACTGGACCTTCATCGACATCTTCTGTCGATACATGGATCATCGCACCGGTTTCATCGAGTTGTTCGGAGATAACGTCCCACACCGCTTGTTGCCACATTCCTATTGTTCCGCCTGGAAGGGCAGGGTGAAGGTTCAGCGTTAGATACTCAGAGCAGAGCAGCGGTGCGATGAGCATGTAACCCGCGTGCACGGCGATATCTACGCTGTGCGGGCGAAGTAGATCGATTGCGGCACGATCGAAATCTTCTCTGAGTTCCGACCAAGGCCGGTTGTCGTTAGCTCGTCGGAAATCTCTGGATGACAGAGTGACTAAGGGGATGCCGTACGCTTCAATGAGCTCGAGAAATCGATCAGTCTGCTTGGTTTGGCCTTTGACTCGGTTGACGAACACAAACGCTAGTTCAGTTTTTAGGTTGCCCGAATCTATGGCTTCGAGTACAGCCTTGAGTAGGCCGTACGATCCTTCGCCTCTACCGGTGGAAAACCAGCCGACTTTGAGATGGGCTTTGCTGCCCGAACCGTCGTTTGAGGTCACAGGTTAAGCGTCCACGTCATCGAACTCATCGGAGTCGTCGGGTACAGGTACGAGGTTCATCTGTTCAGCGAAGTTTGCCTGTAAGCGAGTGATCTTTAGTTCTGATGACGAGAGGATCTCGTTACACTTGGATGCAAGCTTCATACCTGACTCAAATAGTTTGGTAGCTTCGTCCAGAGACAGCCCACCAGTTTCGAGCTTACGCACGACCTCTTCGAGGTGAGAAAACGAGTTCTCAAATGACTTGGTTGGTGGTTTTGAATCTGAAGTTTTTGGCGAATCTGCCATGACTATTCCGTTTACGAAGGGCTAATTTTGGTGGGATTGATTGTATCGGCTGGGTGGATAAGTTGAAGTTGAGATATTTTCTTGGCGATTCTGTTATAAGTCGACTTCATCGACCGTTGTTTCGACTGATCCGTCGGTGAATGTCACTCCGAGCTTATCGCCGGTCGAGAACTGCGTGGCACTTATGGCTGCACTTCCGTCGGCTAGTCTTGTGATCGTATACCCGCGTCTCAGAATTTTTTCTGGACCAAGTGCGTTAAGCGATGCTTCAACGGTTTCAAGTCGCAATCTTGACGATTCGACAAGGCGTTGTCCGGCGAGACGTGCTCGTGTGAGTAGATCATCGACACTTTTTCTTGGCAATTGTGTATCGGGTGCTCGTAGGTTCATGCGGTCGACAGCCATTTCGAATTTCGTTCGGCTATCGCGAATGTTGCGACTGATAATTTCGTCAATACGACTTGTGAAGCCAGAGACGTAGGCTCCTAGGTCACGCACATCCGGTGCAACGATTTCGGCTGCGGCAGATGGTGTTGGTGCCCGGCGATCGGCAACAAAGTCAGCAATCGTGGTATCGGTTTCGTGTCCGATTGCGCTGATCACCGGGACGTTGCTGGCGAATATGGCTCGTGCGACGATCTCTTCATTGAACGCCCAGAGATCTTCTAGGGAACCACCGCCACGAGCCACTATGGCGACATCGATGTCGTCTATGGCGTTGAGGGCTTTAAAGGCTTGGACAATTTCGGGTGCGGCTTTGTCGCCCTGAACTGAAGTGGGTATAAGGATGATTTCAGCGAGCGGGTATCGACGAGTGAGGACGTTTATGATGTCTTGGATCACCGCGCCGGTCGGCGAGGTGATAACTGCGATTCTACTTGGAAGCTCGGGAAGAGTTCGCTTGCGATCGAGTTCAAACAGTCCTTCGGATTCGAGGCGTTTTCGCATTTCCTCGTAGGCTTGCTGGAGTGCACCCACGCCATCGGGCTCGACCTGATCTACGTAGTACTGCAGATCGCCGCGTGCAGTATAGATCGATATACGTCCACGACAGATGACTTGGCTGCCGTCAGCGAGGAATTGCCCGCCACTACCGGATCGAAACATTACGCATCGGATGACAGATTGCTCGTCACGAAGTGCGAAGTAGTGGTGCCGGGAAGACGGGTTTCGATATCCAGATACTTCCCCGACTACGGTGAGATCGGCTAGTCGGGGGTCGGATTCAAGGCTGGCTTTTAGGTAGTCGGCAACAGCGCTTACTGTGTACGCAGTTTTCTGACCAGATTGCTCGTCAATTGAATCGTAGTTGCCTGTCATGGAAGCATTTTTTCACAGACGGTTCGAAGCTACCAGACCGGGCGTCTGTAATACGGCACAGTCTGAGGCTTGGTCCAAGTATTTTGGCGGCAAGATAGTGACTTTAAAACGTCGATTCGTTATGCGCAAAAATACACTTCCACGGGACAGGATTTTAAGGTGGTGTTGAAAAAAATTAGTCAGCGCGCCCCGTGTATTCACCGGTTGTTGAGTTAACAATGATTCGGTCGCCAGTTGATACGAATAGGGGCACATTGAGAGTCAGGCCAGTGGTAGTGGTAGCTGGCTTGTTGGCTCCGCTTTGGGTATCGCCTTTAAGGCCGACTTCAGTCTGGCCGATTTCGAGTGTTACAGACGGCGAAACTTGTACTGATAGCGCTTTGCCTTCGTACATCATCACTTCGAGCGTGTCGCCTTCAGCGATGTACTTGAGAGCGTCGCCGAGCACTTCTTCAGTAATAGAGAATTGCTCGAAAGTTTCGGTGTCCATGAAGTTGTGCATATCGCCGTCTGGGTAGAGGTACTGCACTTTTGGCGTGTCGACTTCGGCTCGGGTGAGCTTCTGGTTGCCTGCAAGCTTTCTTTCATAGACATTTCCGGTTTTAACCTGACGAACTTTTAAAGTGAGAGTGGGAGGTGCCTTCGGAGCTTGGCGGTGTTGCCACTCGATAATCTGGTAAACATCATCGTCGAGGATGATGGTCATATTTCGACGAATTTCGCTTGAAGATATGGTCATCGCAGTTCCTGAGTTCCCTTATCGTGGCATACGCCACTACCTAACTTGTTCGTGGCGGGTTTCAAATATACGTGATAGAAGCTGTTAGAACTTCATTTTAGCTGCGTGACTTAATACGCGAGCTTTGTCGTTTTCAAGAACTACGACGTCTTCTATGCGAACTCCGCCCCATCCGGGAATATATATACCTGGCTCGATGGTGAATGGCATTCCGTTTTCGAGCTTTCCTTTAGCGTTGGGTCCCACGCCTGGATTCTCGTGGACTTCGAGTCCGAGTCCGTGTCCAAGGCTGTGCCCGAAATCGTTTTCGTGCCCTGCTTCAGTGATAATTTTTCGGGCTATCGCATCACAGCCTTCACCGGTCATGCCCGATGTGACCATATCTATGGCTGTGAGTTGTGCGGTGAGCACGATGTCATAGACGCGTTTTACTGCGTCGTCAGCTTCGCCAAGTACGACTGTGCGAGTGAGGTCAGAACAGTAGCCCTGATACCGAGCTCCGCAGTCGAATACGATCGTTTGACCTTCCACCAATTTGCTGTCACTCGTTGCATGGTGAGGACGGGCTGCATTTGGACCAATTGCGACTATGGTTTCGAACGAAATAGATTCGGCGCCACGTTCTCGGACTGCCTTTTCGAAGATCCAAGCAGCTTCTTTTTCGGTCATGCCGACTTCAAGTTGGCTGGCTGTTTCTTCGAATGCTTGGTCGCCAATGTCGATGGCGTGCTGAAGTAGCTGAAGCTCACCGGAGTCTTTGTAGGCTCGAAGGTCGACTCCGATGCCGGAAGTAGGCTTCAGTTCTGGGTTGGTCTCGTTTTCCTTGAAAGCTTTTTTGAAGCGTTCAAGGGTGCTTACCGTCATGTCATCAGCTTCAAATCCAAGAGTCTTGATTTCGAATTCATTCACCAATTTCGCAAGCCAGTCGGATGGTCCACCAATGCGGTCGATTCGCCAGCCGGGAGCCTGCTGTTCAGCTAGCTCGGTGTAGCGGAAATCGGTGCAGATGATCGCGTCTTTCTGTGTCACCAGTAAGTACCCTGCGCTACTTACAAAGCCGGAGATGTAACGCCTATTTTCACCGTTACTGATGAATATGGCGTCGAGTTCGTCTTTTACGAGGCGTTGTCGAAGTTTTTCGACGCGCGATGGAAATCGGAAATCGCTCAATGCGAATTAGCTCCCTAGAAAATGCGATTAGCTATTTATGACGGTTGTGATGTGGTCGAGGGCGTAAATGTACCCGGAATGACCGAATCCCGCTATCTGGCCAATTGCCTTGCCAGCGAAGACGGATTCCTGGCGGAACTTTTCGCGGGCATGAATATTCGACAGATGAACTTCTATGAAAGGTAGTCCGACGTCGAGTATCGCATCGAGAATCGAGTAGCCAACCTGAGTTAGAGCTCCGGCGTTGATGATTATGCCATTGGCTCCAACCGATGATTCCTGAATGAAATCAACAATCGAACCCTCGTGGTTCGATTGAAAGAACTTCACATCGACTCCGAGAGAGGATGCTTTATTTGAAATATCATTCTGAATATCATCGAGAGTTTTAGTCCCATACATCGATGCATCTCGTTTTCCGAGATTGTTCAGATTGGGTCCGTTGATGACAAGAATCGTTGATGGCAATGTTGGCTCCCTAGCTGTCGGGTCGTTCATGTTTTGCACTGTGGCTCCGTGACGAAGGGCCACGATCAATAGTTATTTGCTAAGCGTACTACGAAGATTCGTTAGATTTCTTTAATTTTTCTTCGCTGGTTTGGTGGAGCTTGTTGATCTGTTGGCTCTGGGATGCGCGCCCAGGTATACAGACCGGGCTTGTTCGGCAGATACGTGAGTATAGATTTGCGTTGTTGCCGGACTGCTGTGCCCGAGAAGATCTTGGACTACTCGGAGGTCGGCTCCGCCATCGAGCAGGTGGGTAGCGAAGCTGTGTCGCAACGAATGAGTGTGGAAGTCTGGATCGAGTCCGGCAGCAATGGCGTATTTTTTGACGATTCGCTGTATTGACCGGGTTGATAGACGACCGCCAGACTGGTTCATCCACACCGCGGTATCGGATCGTCTACTAGCAAACTTGAGTCTGATGTTTTTGAGATAGTTGTCTATCCACTTGCTTGCAGATTGGCCGAAAAGGGCGATTCGTGGTTTAGATCCTTTACCTATCACTCGGACTTCACGGCTGCCCAGATCGATATCCGTTATATCGATTGCATATGCTTCAGAAATACGAAGACCAGCGCCGTATAAAAGTTCAAGAATTGCTCGATCACGGATGCCTGCATCGGTGTTGGTGTCGGGTTCATCGAGGAGCCGATCGATTTCGTGACTTGATGCTATGGCTGGGAGCTTCTGCTCCTTTTTGGGCGCAGTCATAAGCTCGGTGTTATCTAGCTCGATGACGCCAGAGTGGCGAAGGAACTGGAAGAATGATTTGAGAGCTGAGAGTTTGCGAGACACGCTGCTACGGGTGAATCCACCGGAGATTAGCCATGCGAGATAACTGCGTAGAAACAATCGATCTACAGTCGAAAGTTTTCCAACTTCTTTTTCATCGAGAAACCGAACGAATGGTGCGAGGTCGTTAACATAGTTGCGAACGGTGTGGACTGCAAGTTGGCGGGTTATTCCGATATGCTCTACGTAGTTTCGTATCAAGTTAGAAATTTCAGGTACGTCAGACTTCAGCAGAGCCTCTTCCATGGCAGGTGAGGGGAGTTGCTTGGCGGTCCTCATGATCGGGCAGCCAAAATCTGTTCCTTCGTCGCCACTTCATAGATTTTGAACCCAAAACTAGGCTTTGGATTTGGCCTTAGGTTTCGCCTTAGTTCCGGTTTTCTTAGCAGCGGCTTTTTTCTTGGAAGGTTTTCGCTTTGCTCCGCGTTTTGCTTCAGCTTCTGCTGCTGCTGCTGCGGCTGCTTCTGGGTGCACGATCGAGCACTTCTCCATTGCAGTCTTCCAAGCGATCTCCCAGTTTTCTTTGACTTCGCCTGTGGCTCGTTCGCCGGGACGAGTGGAGATAGCGACGCGACATTCCGGGAATTTTCCGCACGACAGGAATTTACCGAATCTGCTGGTACGGATGACGAGATCATCTCCACCTTCACATTTTTCATCACTTACCTGAACTAACTTATCTCGAGGGACACGTTCTGCATTTTTGTTCGTTTCTGTGACCGCTTTGTCGAACGGGTCGAAGAATTCCTTAAGCATTTCGACCCAGTCTTGCTTACCTTCTGCCACGGCGTCGAGTTTCGACTCCATGCCAGATGTGAAGCCGGTGTCCATAATGTTTGGAAAGTGCTCCGACAAGAAGTCAGATACTGCTACACCCATTGGAGTTGGCTTAAATCGAGATTTTTCTCGGTCGACATACTGCCTACCCTCGATTGTGCCGACAATAGACGCGTATGTGCTAGGGCGGCCTATTCCCTGTTCTTCCAAAAATCGAATTAGATTCGCTTCGGTGTAGCGAGGTGGCGGCTGAGTGAATTTCTGGTCGGCGTTCACGGTTTGCTTATTGTGAATATCGCCTTCGTTCATCGGAGGCAGCTGTTTGCTGTCGTCATCTTCAGCGTCTTCGTCTTTTGTCTCGATATAGAGCTTTCGATATCCATCAAACTTGATAACAGATCCTGTTGCGCGGACGGTGTATTCGTTGCCGTTAGGAGCGGCCGCGATGATATCGACGCCGGTGTTGTCGACGATAGCGTCTGCCATCTGGCTGGCGATAGTTCGCTTCCAGATCATCGTGTAAAGACGTAGTTGTTCACTCGACAGAAATGGCTTTAACTTGTCAGGTGTATTCGATGCAGATGTTGGGCGTACAGCTTCATGAGCTTCTTGCGCCGATTTGCTTCTGGTTTTGTACTTCTTAGGGCCAGTTGAGTATTCGTCGCCGTAAGTAGATTTTATGAAAGACATGGCTTCTTCCAGCGCGTTCTGGGAGAGGTTTACAGAGTCGGTACGCATGTAGGTGATGAGACCGACAGGTTCGGCGCTACCGATTTCCATACCTTCGTAAAGATCCTGAGCGATGCGCATTGTTCGTTGAGCGCTGTATCGGAACGAGCGTGCAGCCTGTTGCTGCAGCGTGCTCGTTGTGAATGGGGGTCGTGGGCGTTGCTTGGCTTCTTTGCGAGTGACCTTTGAGACGGTATATGTCGCCACTTCGAGGTCAGTCTTGATCGCCATAGCAGTCGATTCGTTATCGACGACCGGTTTGCCTTCTTGGTCGGGCACGGATGTGAGATTGGCGTTGAAAGTGAACTTTCGGGATCCAGACTCAGTTTCCAGATCTACTGTTATTACCCAATACTCCACCGGATTGAATGCTTCAATTTCACGTTCGCGGTCGACGATAATTCTGAGTGCTACGGACTGTACTCGACCGGCAGACAGCCCACGCTTCACCTTGCCCCACAAAACAGGGCTGAGTTTGTAACCAACGATTCGATCAAGAATTCGTCGTGCTTGCTGTGCGTTGACGAGCTCCATGTCGATTTCACGGGGGTGGGAGAACGCTTCTGCGACAGCTGAGTTTGTGATTTCGTGAAACACAACCCGTTTGAGATTTTTAGCTTTGCCCAGATCGGCTGCTTCGACGAGGTGCCACGAGATTGCTTCGCCTTCGCGGTCTGGGTCAGTTGCGAGGTATACGGAGTCGGCCTGTTTTGCCGCTTTTTTAATTTCGGCTATGAGGGTTGCTCGTCCACGTACGTTCTCGTAGGTAGGGTCAAATGTCAGATTTTCGACATCGACACTTAGTTTACTTTTGGGTAGGTCACGAACGTGACCCATAGATGCCTTAACGATGTATTTGTCGCCAAGAAATCGCCCTACTGTTCGGGCCTTCGCCGGTGATTCGACGATGACAAGATCACGCTTTGACGTTTTCGCCAACTGTTTATTCCCTCATTTTAGTGGTCGCCATTTTTCATGACGATACCACCGGACTTTCTTTATCAGCAATGAATTGCATCGAACCGCCCTGATGGGCGTTTTCCCTCAGATCTAACATGACCCAAACTGAGCTTGCGGCTGCTGCAGTCTCGCCCAGCGCTCGAGTGATGTTATCCACGTTCATCGGCTCCTTTTAGATTTCAAGAAGATCGATGACGAGACGTTCGATACTTAATACATTGTTCTCACGCGCGTAGTTGTCAAGCGCGTTTTTACCAAATGCAGCACTTTTCTCTGACAAACCTTGAGAATCGGGCTATACGAAGGAAGATTGTACAGATTGATTCTCAAGGTTGAGAACTTCTAGGATATCGTCGGCAGTTGTAGTTATGTTTGCACCTTGCTGAATAAGCCAATTGGTG
>CAWVYJ010000040.1:0-17735 GCA_963934365.1 uncultured Dehalococcoidales bacterium
TGGCATCAAAGATGGACGCTGCGTCAGTGCAGACCATGGTAACGCCGCCGCCGGAAGACCTTCGAAATCTTTAGCGGTCGTATCAAGTCGTCGATTGAAGGTGGTTTACCCGAAATACTAAGTTACGATCGTGGTAGCGAAGGATCAGATACGTCCGGAGAGCTGATTGGCGAAGGTCGCTAATGGATTTCAAGGAGCGATGATCACTAGATGACTAAAAAGACAAAAATTACCCATCTGTACACAGGGAATGATGGGCAGTCTCATTTTGGTGAGATTGAAGTGGAGATGGAGCCGAACATTGCAGGGCATATCTCCGAGTTGTTTCCTGCGACGGGTATTATATTCCGTGAAACGAGTGAGTCGTACGACTACGATTTTCATGTAGCACCACGCAAGCAATACGTGGTTAATCTCGATGGGGCAGTTGAAATTACCGTTGGCAGTGGCGATAAGCGGGTGATGGGAGCGGGCGAAATGTTTCTCGCGGAAGACACAACGGGTCAGGGTCATATCTCGAGGGCTGTGAATGGCAAGATTAGGCATTCGCTGTTTATTACGCTGGATTGACGGGCATGATTATCTGTCTCATCCGAAGGCTTTGTCGCTCTGGCGATTGCTGAGTTAGTCTGGCCGATGTTGCGACGGGGCGAAGACGTCTCACCTAGTTAGAGGGGCGTTTACTTCAGGCCCACATTCGTGCTTGGTCGAGTCTGCCCCTCTAACTCCGACGATCAGGAGGCATTAGTTAAACAGCGAAGGGTTTTATTTTTTCGTATATGCCGTTGACGATTGGTTTGGCTTCGACATGGAGCCAATCTTCAAGGATGTCCGTGTAAAGGCCTCGAAAGTCGTTGTTAAATGCGAGGTCGCCTTGCACCCAGTCGGCTGGATCTATCGACGGATATTCGGCGTAATGACCACCAGCAACCTGATTGCCGACTACAAACGCCACTCCGCCGGATCCGTGATCAGTTCCTGTTCCGTTGTCGAGAACTCGCCTTCCGAACTCAGAGAACATCAGAACCGTTACTTCGTCACCTAGTCCGTGGTCTTCGAGATCATCAAAGAACGAGATGAGCGAACTCGAAATGTGGTTCCATAGTTTCGATTGGAGAGTTACTTCGTCGGTGTGAGTGTCGAAGCTGCCGTACTGGGTGTAGAAAACCCTGGTTCCGAGATCGGCAAAGTGGACTTGAGCAACGCCTTTGAGACTTTTGGCGAACGGGTTGTCAGGATACTCGACATTCGACTTGTACTTGAGCGGCGCTTCCTTGAGGATGTCGGCTCCTCGCATGGCATCTAGCCCAGTTTGGCCTAGATAGTCCATAACGGTGTCGGATCCGAGTAGGGGTGTGTACATACGGCTGAAGGCGTTGAGAGCTTGCTCACGTTGATTGGTCCCAGCTACTCCGGTGAGAAGTCCGTAGTTTTCGAGATCCCCGACCGATGCGACCGGAACTCCTGGGGCTGCAAGTGCTCTTGGAAGCCCGTTTCCGAAGTTGACCGCCGTCACTGGATTGCTGCCTTCAGGGTCGAGTTCGTTGATTGCCTGACCGAGCCAGCCTTTTGAGCCGACTGTTGTTGGTTCGGCTGTGTGCCAGATGTCCATAGACCGGAAGTGAGACCTATTAGGGACGGGATAACCTATTCCATGAACGATGGCGACTTTGCCCTGATCATAAAGCGTCTTCATCGGCCCCATGCCGGGATTGAGTCCATAGCCCTTGTCGAGTGGGATTACCTGGTCATCGGTGATACGAATGTTAGGTCGTGAGTCTTTATAGAAACCGTTCTGAAAAGGAACGATGCAGTTGAGGTAGTCGTTTCCTCCAGAGAGTTGGATGACTACGAGGACTTTTTCTCTGGTTTTCGTGGTGGGTGGCATTGCCGCTTTCTCTTTGATCATGATGGTGTTGGCTGATTAGTCTGGTGAGTTGCTGTAGTTGTGCTGGTGGGGTTTTGGCTGGCTGAATCGAGAGTTGATTCGTGGTTGCCACTTCGTTCCTCATCGCAATGACAGGAACCAATGACATGTCTTGTGTCGCTATTCGTTAGATCGCTGATAGACCTGAAGGCGATGGCGGAGGGAGTCGGTAATTATTAGCCTGCCTTCTGGGTCGATTTCGATCGCGGTGGGGTCCCAGAGATAGGATTCGACTCTTGATGAGATTTCGTGGGGTTCCGTAGCGTCAACTTCGATGAATGAATCGAATCGAGTTCTTGCTTCGGCTTCGTCGGCATTTGCATTCATGTATTCCTGTGCCCACGGCGAGACCGTCGCAGCGCCTCGTACCGACTGTTGGAATTTCCAGTTTGAATCGAACATTTGGACGCGTTGATTACCCCAGTCGGCTACATATATAAATCCGTCTTGATCAACTGCGACGTCAGATGGTCGGTCCAGTTGGCCTTGTTCTCGTCCAGACGTGCCGTACTGGTCAATGAATGTTCCATCGTTGGCGAATCGTTGGATTCGGTCGTTTCGCCAGTCGGCAACATAGATGTTGTCATTTACATCAGTATCGATGCCCCAAGGAAGATTGAACTCCCCTTCGCCGGTGCCTGCTAACCCAAAGTGCGAGATATAGTCGCCGTTGGGTGTTAGGCGCTGAATTCGATTGTTGAGATGATCAACCAGCAGTAAATCTCCGTTTAAGGTGAATTTCAGGCTTGCGGGTCCGCTGATTTGACCGGGATCGCTCCCCGGTTCACCCCATTTTGCGATGAATTCACCATCCGGGGTATAAACGGTTATTCGATTGAGTTCTTCGTCGGCAATATAAACGCGATCATCAGGGCCGTGCGTGATTGCAGTCGGGCTTACGAACTGACCATCGCCTGTGCCATCGCTGCCGAATTCGTGATACCAGCCATGATGAACATCACAAATGCCAACACGAATACCCAAACGATGCATTGGGCTTCGATTTAAGGCGAAGATACGGCCATCAAGTCTGATCGAGAGATCGACTGGTATGTGGAAACCGCGGCCTCCAACGTCGGCACCGAATCCGATGGTATCTACGTAGTTGAGTTTGTTTTTCGTCTGAATGGTCATAATGATCTAAACGAACTGGTACTCGCGGGTAGCGACAATGAGTTGAAGAAGGGACGCAATGGCTTCGTCGGGGATGTTTGACGTGCCCTCGTACTTCACATTCGGCGACGGGCTCGGGATTACATTGTTTACGTAATCCTTTAGACCGTTGAAGGTATCATCGCCAACTTGAAGGCTTCCTAGACTCGCTAGGCTGGCGTTCACTAGGGAGTCAGCTGTCGGGAAGCTGCCCGCTGCTAAGCGGATAGTGGAAACCATTTCTTTAACGCCCTTGCTCTCCAAGTTTCCGACGATTTCACCAGCGAAGTTGATTCGCATGACCATAGATCCAGTCGATATCCAGTCGGCGCCACCCATCCAGCCTTCTACACTTGGCGGTGCGTAGATATCTTGTCCCATATATCCGCTCGCTGCAATATGAGAGTAGACATCTGAAGTCGGATAGTCGTATCCGCCAGCGAGCCGCACCGTGCCGACAACGAGCTCGATAGGGCTTTTCACCCTTGCGTTCCATGCGGACGGAGACTTGAACGAATCAGATAGGAACAATGCACGTAGCATCGCTTTGATCGAGTGACCGGACTCGAAGTAGGCGTGAGTCATCACTTCAATTGCTTTTGGATTTAGCGGAGGGTAGTGCGACCATTGAGGGACAGGAAGTTCGTCGGCAACGAAGTAGTGATACAGATGCCGAGCGATAAATCCGGCAGTTGCAGGGTTTTTACAGATGATGGCAATGATGTCTTCGCCATTAAAGTTTCCGGTCTCGCCTAAAAATGTTTTTTCGCCGTCGTCGTGGTCGTCTAGATCAAATTTGAACTGCCAGTTGACGTAACCGTAGGGTCGCATCGTATTGTTGCGCATTTTCAGCGCCATGTAGTCAGTATTTGCGACCGTCCAGCCCGTGAACGCCCGAGAGCATTCTTTGATGTCTTCTTCGGTGTAGTTACCGACTCCCATTGAGAACAGTTCGAGAATTTCGCGACCATAGTTCTCGTTGATCGAATCCTTGTGGTTATCTTGATTGTCGAGCCACAGGATCATCGCCGGATCTTTGGACAGTGCGAGCAGCAGATCGTCGAATTTACCCAAACCATTTGCTCGAAGCATGTCGAGGTGAGTCGACATTGCTTTGCCCTGAATTAGTTTCGTTTGGCCAGTTGCGAACACTCGATGCCAAAACAGGTTCATCTTTTCGATGAACGGAGCGTCAGTCGTAACCATTTGGTACAGCCAGTTTCCGGCACTACTACCTCGGGTACGTAGATCGGACTGGTCGATGTGATATCGACGTATGAGGTCTTGAGGAAGAGCAGTGCTGTCGATTGCATTTAAAAACTGGTCGACTGCATCTTCGTAGTCAAATTGCGAGTATTTCCGCAGCTCCTCAGCCGTACCTCCGAATCCAGCCCGTCGAAGCAGGTGGGCAATCAACAACTCGTCAGTGCGAGTTTCGGTAGTCGTCATTTCAAAACCCCCGAGAATCCGTATTTGTCTGGATTCTAAAGGTTTTGAGCGTTGTTGCGTGCTATTTCCAACATTTCTGTGAGATTAAGAGCATCTACTTCCATAGAAATGGCGACTTTCGCGTCGAAATTTGCCTCTTCCGTGTTACCGAGTTCTGCATGTATTACGGCGCGGTTTGCGAACGCTTCACCCCAATCTGGTTTGAGTCGGATAGCTTCGGAGAAGTCTTTAAGGGCCGTTTTTAGGTGCCCTAACTGGTAGTGCGAGTTTCCGCGGTCGAGATAGGTGTCGGGGTATGACGGATTAAAACGCACCGAGTTGTCGTAATCTACGATGGCTTTCTCATGTTCACCGTCGAGGGCGTAGGCGTCCCCTCGGTAGTGGTGAAGTTTTGCCGAGTTTCGTGATTCTGAAATTGCTTCCGTGAAGTACTTGATCGCCTTTTTAGGTCGCCCTTCGTCGGCTTCACGGACACCGTTCTTGAACGTGTTGATGATTTTCTCGGGCGTAGAGCGTTTTGATCGTTGCTGTCGGCTGAGAAATTTATTTAGCCATGCTGAGATTGGGTTCGGCATCTTTTGGGTTATGACAAGAATGTATGATCAAGAGTTTCATTGCTAAGTTGACCAAATGTGGTTTTTGAGCAATTTTAACCCACACCATAACCGCCTCACGTCCCTACTCGAAGTGAGAGCGGGAAGGGATTCCGTCCTAGTTTTCGGTTGATCCTTCGGGTTTAGGGTTCCGTGAAATCATTTCTAGCCAGTTGCCATCGGGGTCTTGGAAGTAGATTGCAAAACGGGCCCACGGGTATTCGAGCTCGCGTTCATAGCGGGGTCCGAACGTTTTTACCCCCTCAGATTCGAGTCGGTCTCGCCAAGTTGGCACATCATCGACGATCATTGCGGCGTGAGCAGATCCTGGTCGGTTTCGATCGAACTGGTCATAGCGTTTCTCGCCGCGAGGTCGCATGTATTCGATTAACTCGATTGAGTGTCCGTCGCCAACTCCAACGTACGCCTGTCGCATTTTGACGTCTTCGTAACCGACTACTTCAGATATCCATGGAGTTTCAGAGATTGCGGGAGATCGTTCGACGTTCATGCCAAGAACACGTGTGTAGAAATCAAGGGCTTTATCGAGGTCATCAACAATGAATCCGGTGTGGTAGATGTTTTGGATGGATGGCATGATTGGGGTGGGGTTGGCGAAGGTAACAGGACGTTTGATCTAAATTCTGTAGCACTTTTCTGCGTTGGTTCGGAAGAGTTTTGTTCGTTCTTCTTCTGTGAAATCTGATGTGATTTCGTCGTAGGCATTCCAGACGGTTGCGTAGTCGCTGAAGAGGCTGTCGACGGGGAAGTTGGACGCGAACATGCATCGGTCGACGCCTAGAATATCGATCATATCTAGTACGAACGGTGTGATTGAGTCGGTAGTCCACTTCTGATCGAGCATTCCGAGTGCTGAAATTTTTCCAGAGACGTTAGGAGCTGTTCCCAATGCTTCGAGTCCTTTGCGCCACTCTCGCAAATCTCCAGGTGTCCGACCGATTGGCATTGCAGCGTGACCAAGAACGACTTGTACTTGGGGAATGTCGTTGGCGAGTTTGGCGGCGTCTTGTAGCTGCCATGGCCATATTTGCACTTCAAATGACCCGTTGAATTTTTCCAGTAACTTAAATCCGGACAGCCATTGAGGATCGCTCATTAGGTTTCCAGATTCAGCGAATCGGAAGTTTGGCTTGTCTTCGGACCAATTGAGCATATGCCGAATGCCACGCCAGTTGGCGTGTTGGGCGTGGCGTTCTAGCGTGTCTTCGACATTAGGATCCGAGAGGTTTGCGTAGGCGATGATGGCATTGGGCATACCTTTTGAATCAGGGTCGTCAGCAACAGATTGCAGCCAGGCGGTTTCGCCCACGGGATCGGCGTTGTGATCCCATTCAGCCTGAACATGAACCGATTTCACTAGCGGAATGTCTTTTGCGCCTTCGTGAAGATCGCTTATTAGCCACGATTTTCTGATTGCTGAATAGTCGCCAACAAAGTGGTCAATAGCTTCGGTTAGCCACGGGTAGGGATTATTTTCAAGATCCCAGAGGTGGTGATGTGTATCGATGAATTCAGGTAGCAATGTGTTGCCTTTATTGCCGATTATCGTGGTTCGTCGTTGCCTTGACTGACTAAGTCGGACACAGTTTATCTATCGGTAGAGATAATTGGTCACAGCTAGACGGATTTATCGCTCGGACAGACTGTCGTACTGATTGGATCGCGAGTATGACGCGGAGTCCTGTTGCGGCGCCTATCCAAATTTGGAAGGCTACAATTTCGAGAATCAACCACGATTGAGCCATAATGCGCAGTTCCACACCCATCATGTTGGTGAAATTGCCTGCTATTAAGGCTCGGAATGGGGCTTTTGAGAGAAGCTGAGCTGCCGGTATTTGGCGGATTTTTAGCAAAAAGTTTAAAGGCTACTCACGTCTTGCGAGTAGGGACACAATGACCCCTGGAGGCGCATCGCTATAGCTCAGGGCGTGTATTAGCACTTGGCAGAACATCGCATCTCATTAATCGGATTCGTTACTGCGTAACTCGGATCTACCCCACATTTAATCTTTACTCTAATTACTTTGCATCAAGGAAAGGAGAGCCTAGTCTATCCTCGCCTGGCGAGCAGTGAACCGATAATTTGAGGGGCGGCTTCTATTGCTCTTTCTCTGATTTGTGTGCGGTTTAGGCTACCGATGGGATGCTGGATTAGAGCGAATGGGTAGTCGGGCATGCCGCCTAGGTTGGCAATTGCTTTGGCACCGGATTCGAACGGTTCGGTGCAAATTGCGATTGCAGGAACGCCGAGAGATTCGAGCTTGAGTGAGTCGTACACACTGGACGACGAGCAGCTTCCTCAGTCGCCGTTGGCTAGTACAGCGACATCGACTTCGTTCGAGAAATCACCCAGCAGATCCGGTTCGGCGGGTCGAGATGCGTCGCCTTTGTTGATTCGGTAGGCATAGGCGACTTCGAATCGATCGGCGAGTACATCGTATATGGCGTCGAGAAGTGGTTCTGCGTTGAGCTTGTCGTTGCGGAGAAGTCCGATGCGCAAACCCTTGAGCGACTCAGGACGTTCTGCCATGCCATCGGTCGCAATCGACTGAGGTGCGGTTGGATCGAGAACCCTGAATGTGTTCTCATTTGCATCGGTTATCATACGGCGCTCCTCAAATATTCTTCTCGCTAGATGTTACTTGTTTGTGGTGATCGGTCGGGTGACTATTTTTGATCGAGATCCCAGAGACCACGGCGGTATCACCGCGCTCCAAGCTCCACCGTCTCCCCCGACTATGATTGGTATCGCCGATTCGGGTGAATCTAGGACGCTAATTAGCGAATCGACGTTTGCAGTGCTTAGATCTACCTTTGAGTCTTTCTGTGCCCCGCTTGGTAAACCCATTGCGATCCATTCAGACGTCATCTTTGTGGCGTTTTTGTACAGATACTGCCCAACCTGCTCTTTTTTCCAGCCTGCGGTCGTGAAGTGGGCTGCATGTTCGGGGCAGATCACCAATACCACCTGCTTTACGCCGGGTCCCATTGGGTAGAGACGTTGAGCGAACGCATCGAGTATGCCTTCGGGCGTGCTGGCTTCATGCTCACCAAATTGGGTTGCGCTAAGACCGGAAACTACGGTTACAGCGCTTTCTGATTCGCTTAGGCCGCGTGTGAGATGAAGTGGATCCCAGTTTTCAGGCAAGACCTGTTCGTTTTCAGCTACGCACCACGTGTATTTGCCAGGATGGCCTAGCGTTGCCTTGTCGAGTCCGTCGTTGCTTCTGGTGCCAAGAACATTCATGACTATGAGCCTGACAGCCCTTCCGATCGTTGCGTTTGCTCGGTAGCCGGGACCGAACGCTGAAACGCCCGAATTGATATCTATTTCTTTAATTATAGGACCGTTTACGATCACCATTATCGCTGCGCCCATTGTGGAAACAGTGATTCCGTGAAGATTGAACTCGGGCTGGGTAATGGCGTCGACTACCGCTGCAACGACGGGCATGTATTCGGGTTTACAGCCTGCCATAACAGCGTTGATGGCTGCTTTTTCGGCAGTGATAACTGTGCCTTTGACTGGCTCGATACCGAGTATGGCGTCGGGTGCGAGATTGGCGGCTGCAAGCATCGCAGTGACTGCTTTTGGTGTGGGTGGAACTACGGGTAGGCCATCGGACCAGCCTTTTTCGAAGTAGCCCTCGATGGCTTCGAGGGGGCCGGGAAGTTCGAGGTAGTCGGATGTTAGACGGGGTGTCACAAGTGACGTTTTCTACTTAATTGGGTGGCGGTTTTAATATTCATTTGGATAGGACGGTTTTCTAGCTGCAAATGGGGCATGAAAATCCTAAAAATAAATTCACGATGACAGTCCAATCTAATCAGCGTGGAAGACTTCTCGCCAGGTGGTCATGTTTTCATCGGCGTGGGCGCCGTCGGGTAGTTGGAAGAACGGAGACATGTCGTCCTGCCAGCGTTGATTGACGTCTTCTTTGGACATCCCAGCGACTGACGCCTCGTGTGACTCGTCGCA
Organism: uncultured Dehalococcoidales bacterium; assembly: GCA_963934365.1. Classification (GTDB taxonomy): domain Bacteria; phylum Chloroflexota; class Dehalococcoidia; order Lucifugimonadales; family Lucifugimonadaceae; genus Lucifugimonas. The sequence goes on from CAWVYJ010000040.1 coordinate 9,122, forward strand.
TTCAACATACCCGAACAGCAAGCCGTCTTCTCGAAAAAAGATCGTGTAGTTGCGCCATCCGGTGCGAATTAGAGCTTCTGACATCTCAGGCCAGATGTCGTCGTGTCGCTGCTTGTACTCTTCAACCATCTCGGGGTGTATTTTCATCTCGAATCCGACTCGTTGCATGTTGCTAAAACCTCATTTCTAAAGAGAATCACTAAGCTAAATAAAATATTCTGATGCCTCAGAGTGTAGGCTATGCGTCCATCGAAATCATTATTTTTAACGGCAACACCTTGTTGATCTGGAGCGAGAACGAATGTCGAAGTCGATAGCACAGGTTTTGGACCTCAAAGACGATCCTAAGATCATTGCCGAGTACGAGGAGTACCACCGCAATGTGTGGCCTGAGGTACTTGAGGCGTTGAAGGGCATTGGAATCGAGCGCATGGAGATTTTCCGAAGCGGGAATCACTTATTTATGTACTGCACGGTTCCTGATGATTTCGATCCACGTCGTGATTTCCAGAGCTACACTGCCTCAAAGCGGGCTGGAGAGTGGAACGATCTGATGTCGACGTATCAGCAGAAGGTTGCACAAGCTGCCGAAGACGACTGGTGGCATCCGATGAGTTTGGCATTCGATTCGGAGTGGCAGGCTTAACCTCGTTTTCTTGGTCAGTTGAGTAGTAGTTTGCTTTTTGAAGCGAGCACTCCGCCCTGACGTACCGCGGAAGGTTTCTACACTTCGCTACCGCTGCAGGCGAGAAGTTAGGTGGTTGACTAAATCAAAGATGACGTCGCAGGGGGTAGAGAAGTCCTAAAATGAATTTAGGATGACATTGTTGGGATGGTTGAATATGGCTAAATTAGATCGTGCTTGGATTTGGGCTGTATTAGCTCTTGGTTGGATGGCTTTTATCTACGCGCTTTCGGATCGTCCGGCTGGTGATTTCGACGATGCGAACGATGTCGTATCGTGGTTGCCGTTAGCCAGTGTCGTAGTTCACGTTGCGCTGTACTTCATACTCAGTTTGAGCGTGCTGCGAATGTTCGTACTACTACGGCCAGTTACTGAAGGTCTAATCGCTTACTCGACGATATTTGTGGCTCTCGTGTACGGAGTGTTGGACGAATTTCACCAATCGGGCGTAGATGGAAGGGCATCTGAGGCGATTGATGTAGTTGCCGATGTTTCGGGAGCGGTGCTAGTAGTGGTATTTTGGTTCTTCCTAAAAAGATATCGAGCTAGGCCTGCCAAGAATGACGACCTACCTAGTGACGATGCGAGCGATTAGAACAAATGCCAATTAGGGACGCTGAAGATCTGTGGCCAACGGGCCCGGAAGTGTTGACCACTCTCGAAGAAGCCGTGCAGATGGCTGAAGAGATTGCCGCGCCTCCTGCAGAACGCTGGGTTGCTCGAACAATTAGCGATAAGTTGATTCCGAGCCTCTACAATGCTCGAACGTATCTGGAAGTTGGACAATTGCGGTCCCCTGAAGTGAGAATGGGCATACTAAATGCTCGCTTGGAAGCAGGCGAGTTGGCAAATTCCGACTCCCGCTACGCACCGCTTTATTCGAAAATTCGCGTGCTTGCCGAAGAAGCCGAGATGGCTTCGAAAATGAGCTAGAGTTTCGAGTGGGTCGGGGTCTAAAATTCACGTTAGAGCATGGTAGGATGATGACACTTTGAAGTCTCCCAAAGATACTGAATCCTTTTTGTCTGAAGACGGTCGAGTTGAGGTCGTATTCGATATCGATGAGCTGTCAGAATCCGACATTGCTCTCGTAATGAAAGCGGCAGTTGACGGGCTTGATTCTGAGCAAATCGACGGGCCAGATCACATAACAGTGATGATTACTGGCGACGAGCGAATCAGAGAACTCAACAGGGATTTCAAAGGCGAGGATCAAATCACTGACGTGCTTTCTTTTAACGCCGATTGCGAGACTGCGGGCGAGACCGAAAGTTCAATGAGTGAAGAAGACGAATCGGGCGATGATGATTGGCCCGAGTTCGATTCGTCAGTTTCAGTTGTTGGCGACCAAGTAGAATCAGATCGTCTTGGTGACATTGCGATTTCCCTTCCTCAGGTCGTTAGGCAGGCGGCTGAGAACGGCAAGTCGGCGGATCGTGAGTTGGCAATGCTGACTATCCACGGTGTTCTTCATCTTCTCGGGTATGATCACGCCGAGGTTGACGAAGAAAAGGTTATGTTCGACAAGACCGACGCTGTGTTGGCAAAGATTTTTGGCGCATAAGCCTGATCGTTTGATCGGGTATATGAGAGCAGAGAGACTGGTTCTGAAGTGACAAATAACCAGGTTTTTTACAGAAAGTGGCGCCCTACTCGTTTCGACGAAGTGGCTGGGCAAGCGCACGTCACGAAAACTCTCAAACGGGCGATTACGACCGATCACGTTTCCCACGCATATTTGTTTACGGGCCCTCGTGGAGTCGGTAAAACGTCAACGGCTCGGATTCTTGCCAAGGCACTTAACTCAGAAATCACTCCAGATGGCGAACCGATTACCGATTCAGAAACCTCAATAGCGATCGATGAAGGTCGCTACATGGATCTCATCGAGATCGATGCTGCCTCTAATCGTGGCATTGGCGATATTCGTGAACTGCGTGACAACGTTCAGTTCAGGCCTGTTTCGGGTAAGTACAAGGTCTACATCATCGACGAGGTACACATGCTTACCGATGCAGCGTTTAATGCGCTGCTGAAAACCCTCGAAGAGCCGCCACCGAATATCGTGATGATCTTGGCGACAACCGACGCTCACAAAGTACCTCCAACGATTATTAGTCGTTGCCAACGGTTCGATTTCAAGCGACTTTCTAACGACGATGTGATCGAACGGCTTATAGAGGTGTGCGAGGCTGAGGAGATCGAAGCAGAACCGGCTGTTTTGGAGATGATCGCTCGAACAGCGTGGGGATCGTTGCGTGATGCCGAAAACTTGCTTGAGCAGCTTTATGTTTCGTACGGACAGTCAGGCGCTGATGGTCAGCCTTCTGAGATAACCGAGGGACAATCACGCGAATTGCTTGGTCTGGGCGATACCGCTACCAGCACCGAACTTGCGACAGCATTGCTGGACAAAGAAGCTGCGGTTGCGTTGACCGTTATTAATCGTGAGGCACAGCGTGGTGCCGATCTTCGCGCATTGCGTTCAGGGGCTGTTGATGCGCTCCGAGTGGCATTGCTGATGAAGGCGGGCGTTGAAGATTCGATTACTCAGGGTTCAGAGTTCGCCGAGACGATGGCGGCGGCGGCAAGACCTGCACGTCTGAACCAAATTTTGCATATTCTGACTTGTCTGGGTCAGGCCGATATGAAAGCCAACTCGTCTTCGCCACTTCCGCTCGAACTGGCGGTGCTAAAGGCAACTACGAAGCCTGTTACTGCGGCGGCATCAGGACCGTCAGCTCCGGCATCTTCTAGTGCTGCTCCTTCTCGGCCTGCAGCTATCCAACAGGCTGCTAGCCAAACTGTTGGGTCGGAGAATGCTGAAGAGATCGCTCCGGCTTCACGTCGAGAGCGAACACCTACTGAACAGCAGTGGGACAAGGTTGTTTGGGCGATGCGCCGAACTAAGAACCGTAAATTTGTGGTTGGTCCGATTCTTCGCAACGTCGAGACTCCTACGCCAGCTGAAGGCAAGATTTCACTCCGCTTCAAAAGCAACACCCTTAAAAACAACTTCATGGAGGAGATGCAAGATCAGCGTTCAAAAGATGCGCTGAAAGTTGCGATTCTTGATGCCTACGGATCTGAGCTAGAACTGCAAGTTCGCTCACCGCACGAGGCTGCGGAAGAGGAGAAGGCTTACAACCGTGCCACTAATGTCGGATCGGCTAGGCCGGGCAACGGCCAGACAGGAACGACGACTGATCAAGAAAGCGCAATGGTTCGGGCTGCGATGGCGATGGGCGCGAAGTTTGTCATTGAAGATGCAGATGCAGACGACTAGCCGGGAGTTTATAGGAGCTTCTGTTTCACGAACCGTCGTACAAAGTACTCGTATCGGTTGGTAACGACGTATGATTGTCGGATTCAATTTTTGTTGTCTTGTTTCTCGATAATCGGGAGTGAGACGCTCCCTGTTGTCAGGGGTCAGGACTTATTCAATGATGAACAAGAACATGCTCAAGCAGGCCCAGCAGATGCAGGTCCGACTTGCAGCAGTGCAGGAAGAGATCGCAGTCGCACGAACTGAAGCATCAGTTGGCGGCGGGATGGTCAAGGTTTTGGTTATTGGCGGATCGAAGGTTGAGTCGATTGAGATCGACCCGGAAGTAGTAGACCCAGAAGACGTCGAAATGCTTCAAGATTTGATTCTCGCTGCAATAAACGAAGCGATGGACACTGCTCAGAAGCTTGCTTCCGACAAGATGAGCGCTATCACGGGCGGCATGAACATTCCTGGCCTTATGTAACCAGCGATTCAGCTTTGGCTGATTCATAAGAAACACACGAATGCCATCTTCCGACATTGCTCCTTCCGCTGCCCCTCCAGTCGCCCGATTGATCGAGGCTTTTCACAGGCTGCCCGGAATTGGACCTAAGAGTGCACAGCGGCTGACGTACCACCTGATTCGAATGCCTCAGGACGAGTCGGAAGAGTTTGCTGCGGCTATTTTGGGCGTGAAAGAGCGAGTCGTTCTTTGCGACACCTGCGCCAACATTGCAGAAGCGACCGAATGCACGATTTGCGGTGATCTTCAGCGTGATAGCACTCGAATATGTGTAGTTGAAGAGCCTTTGGACGTTGTAGCCGTGGAGCGAGCAAGGGTTTACGCAGGTAAATACCACGTTCTTCACGGAGTAATTTCTCCTGTGAACGGCGTTGGTCCAAACGATTTGAAATTACGAGAATTACTTGAACGACTGCGCGACGGCACGGTAATTGAAGTGATCGTAGCGACGAATCCGAACTTGGAAGGCGAGGCAACGGCTATGTATATTCAACAGTTAATAGGTCCGCTGGGCGTAAAGGTAACTCGGCTTGCTCGCGGGTTGCCGAGTGGTTCGGATATTGAGTACGCCGACGATTCAACTCTTGCTCACGCATTAGAAAGCCGGGCGGAGATTCCACAGCGCCAGACAGGCACGCTTGAGTAGGGCTACACGGTAACGGTAGGCAACAGTTCTCGATTGCGGCTACACGGTTTCCGTAGTTGATTTAGACCTTATGCAATTTCCTACACGGTATCGGCGTACTTCTTTCCGTGTAGGCTTTTCGACTTCCAAAGTGACTTCGATTATTCGAAGACATACGCTGTGATGACGTTTACTGTGTAGGCGATCAAGCTGTTCAAACCATTTGGCAGCGCCCAGCGTATCGAACCTCATGAGTCACTTACGTACATATTCATATCGCCCTGCAGGTTCGCTGAATGCTGTGCTTTTTTTGTCGCTTATCGCAGTAGTCTTAGCCGCTTGCGGTACAGAGCCATTGCCGGCTGCGGGTCGCCCTGATTTTCCGGTAGCTACATTTGCTTTGCGCGATGTGACTCCTGCACCGGTTTCACCAACCTCTACGCCGTGGCCGAATCTTGTGGGCGACGAAGTACGGGCTATTCCTGAAGGACTCGATCCTAAGATTTATTCGCGAGCCAGCTCTGATGAAGTTGTTGCTCTTTGGACGCAGTTTCTAACTGGAACTGTTTCGAACGCAAATTCGGGTAGGTTCTACTTCCGCAGCCGCCGTAGTTTCGAAGGTGATCTGCATTTATGCCCGGACGGTACTGGTTTCCTAGTAGGTGATCCTGAAGGTCCTCTGAAGTGGTCCGTTAACCCCTCTGCAGGATATTGGTACGAGGTCACACTCTCACACGAAATTCCCCTTACTGGCGATTCGGTAACTTACGCAATCGGTGTGAACGATGGCAATCCTGCGAGATCGGGCAGTTCAACTCCGATGGAGTTTAGGCTGAGCGATAGATGTGCGCTAGCTAATGCTGGGATTCAATATGCGTTTACCGACGAAGACCGAATGCTGAAAGAACAGGTAGATATCAAGCAAATTGTTATCGACGAAATTCCTTGGAAAGACGGCAAGCGTGAATTTCCATCACAGATCACGGTTGAAGGATCGAGCGAAATCGATCAGAATCTTGGCGTCAACTACTGGAAAGCGTATTTGTCTGGCGCGTTGGTCAGCACAGTGGCTTACAACTACGCTCAATATTCGGTAACCGAGGCATTTTCCGGCGATCTGCATTTATGTTCCGAGAGCGTTGCGGTGCTCGACGGTGACCTGCTTGGTATTGGCGAGTGGGCAGTTCAGCCATCAGGATCGAATCCGTACAACGCTAAGATCGTCTTCACTTTGCCTGGTGATCACAAGTTCAGGACGATAGTTCTTGGCGCCAGCGGCGATTCACCGATCCGTATGGGTCGTGACGCCGATACAGGCCTGATCGCCGCGACTCCGCTGCATATTTCTGAATCGAATGAGTGCGAAAGTCCGAGCGATAGCTGATCGTTTTTGTTTGCGTATAAGCAGCGAACATAGCTCATATATATACGCTAAGGCCATATGATTAGCCAACTATGACTTCGAAGCGACGACCGGTTACATATACGACTGATGGCGTGGTTGTTCGCACGAGCAACTTGGGCGAAGCCGATCGTATTATTACGCTAGTGACACCAATTCACGGGATAGTCAGAGGGGTTGCGAAGGCGGCTCGTAAGCCGGGATCGAAAATGGGCGGCCATCTCGATCTGCTGAAGCATGTGAGCGTTTCCGTTCGAGAAACTCGAACATTACACGGGCTTAGCCAGGCATCGACTGTGAATGGATTTCGTGGGCTTCGTAACGATCTTGACCGGTTTTCTAGGGGTGCCTACGTTTCAGAAATGGCAGAGCGGTTTTCGGTCGAGAGTGGTGCGAACCAGCCTTTGTTCCGACTACTTATAGATGTTCTTGATGCATTGGAAGCGACTGGTAATCCTGAAATGGCGATTCATTTCTATGAAATGCGCTTATTACAGTTGAGCGGATTTTCTCCTGAGCTTTCACGCTGCGTTGAGACTGGCGTCGAGTTGGAGCCAGCGAATCATCTGTATTCTGCGGACCGGGGAGGACTCGTGAACAATGAGTCACGTCCGGTTGGAGAAACAGCGTTACTTCCGGCAAGTTTGAATACGATCAAGCTTCTTCGGTTTTTGTCTCGTACCAATATTGCTGAAGCGACCGTAATGAAGTCGGGCGACGACGATAGAAGACAGCTTTCTAGGATATTACGGGCACAGATTCATCACGTTCTTGATCGCGGATTACGATCAGAGGCGTTCATGGACGAAGTGCGCACCCGCCCTAATCACGGGAACGGAATTGAACGAACAACGAGCGATGGTTCGAGCGAGTGACATTGATAGTCCGAAAACTTGCATCGTGTTGTTACACTCATTTGAACTGATTTAGATCTTGCGCCGCAACGCTTAGCGGACGCTGAATACGCTGGAATAAATCGCTCAAAATCATTCGTATTGTTTATGAATTATTGGCAATTGCCGATTGAAAGATGTGCTTCGGCACCTGAACTATGACCGACTCTGACATCGTCATTCGCGGAGCCCGCGAACACAATCTGAAGAACATTAATATCAGCATTCCTCGTGACACTCTAACGGTGATTACGGGCGTTTCAGGTTCAGGCAAAAGCAGCCTTGCGTTCGACACGATATTCGCCGAAGGACAACGGCGGTACGTGGAATCGTTATCGGCGTACGCTCGACAGTTCCTTGGGCGAATGGAAAAGCCTGACGTCGATCATATTGAGGGTTTGAGCCCTTCGATTTCTATTGACCAAAAAGGTGTTTCGAAAAACCCGCGTTCGACCGTTGGAACCGTGACCGAAATCTACGACTACCTTCGACTATTATTCTCACGAGCGGGTCGCCCTCATTGTCATAATTGCGGACGTCCGGTTAAGCGACAAACGATTCAGCAAATTGTCGATTCGATCTTGAAATGGGACGAAGGGACGAGGCTTCAGGTTCTCGCCCCTATGATTACGCACATGAAGGGCGAGCATGTTCAGGTGTTCGAGACGGCACGGCGTGATGGATTCGTGCGAGTGCGAATCGATGGCGATACACGAGAGCTCGCTGAAGATCTGAAGCTTGCTAAGACGAAGTGGCACAACATCGAAGTGGTAGTTGATCGAATCATCGTTCGTGAAGTCACTGATCGGGGTCGGCTCACTGAATCGGTCGAAACCGCGCTTAGACTTGCCGGCGGGAACTTGATCGCATCAAAACTCGGCGCTGGTAAAAAGGGTGCGGATGAAGATGTTGTCTATTCCGAGCACTTCGCCTGTGTTCATTGCGATATTTCAATAGCCGAGCTGGAGCCTCGCAACTTCTCGTTCAATACGCCGTTCGGGGCTTGCCCAACTTGCACCGGGCTAGGTTTCAAACTGGAAGTTGATCCTGATCTCGTAATTCAGGACAAATCGCTTAGTTTGAACAACGGTGCGATTACGCCATGGGCGCGGTCGGGTACGAACTCGCCTTGGTATCACTCGACGCTCGAATCGCTGTCTCAGCACTTTGGTTTTTCGATGGACACACCGATTCGAGAGATGGATCTTGAGCACCTGA
>CAWVYJ010000041.1:0-17418 GCA_963934365.1 uncultured Dehalococcoidales bacterium
GACTAATTAGATTTTTCGAGGCTAATTTTGCCTAGGTGCAAAGTACTACCCCATCATCGAGTCTGCAACCTACATCGTAGTGACCTAAACAAGCCTGCCCGGCATCACCGAATCGATCACACTACAAACTGCCTAGGGTTAGCTGGCCCTAGACGATTTTAAGTTCCTTCGTGATGTCGATGCTTGTGTAGATACTCCGGTACACGGGGCATGAATTGGCATGCAAATCAAACGCACGCTGAATAGCGTCGGCCTTCTCTTCACGTATGGAGGAATCGACCTTAAGGATGTACTTCACGTGAACGCGCTTAATTACAAGTACTCCACCATCTTTTTCTAGCTCGCCAACACTTTCTGAGTGAAAGAAGCCATCGCCAGCAGGAATCCCGCGCGCCTCAAGGGCACCGCCAAATGTTCCAGTCATTCAGCCAGCGACAGAAGCAATCACATAGTCAAGAGTGGTCGTGTAGGGATCAACGACGTTGTTATCTACCCCGTAGTGCTCCGCAACCTCAGAATGAACACCCAACATCACTGGACCTTCGTGTGCCGGAACGAATGCCCGACGAATTGGACCTTTAACTCGTTCTATTCTCACATGGGATCGGTAAGCGACCGAGTCTTTTGTTTCTTCCTGATGTTTCAAGTGAAAATCCTTCTTCCCTGAACCTACTATCCAAATGTCATGCTGTAATTAATTTAGTATCTCGCACTATCAGATTGTTTGCTCTGTCAAGTGTGTGATTACTATTCATCTTCGATTTCGAATATCGCAAATTGCAACTCTCAAACCTCACTCGTTTAGGTAGACGTAGATACCGTCCTTAATATCTAACTCGTCGTCGTTTTTCGCACCTAACAACGCCTGCTGGAGAGGAAACGTTGCGCTATATATTCGTGCTCTTTGCAATAAATCGTCGGTCAATGTATATGCCGGACGAACGTATTCAATCATCGAATCTCCAAGAGCATTCGTACCTATCAGAGTCGCAATATCTACGGCAGGATCACCAAGTCCTGCGCTTCCGAAACCAATGACGCCAGCTAAACGTGAACGACCATCGAAAACAAAATTTCCTAACCCAAAATCGCGGTGACACAACACGGTTTCATATTGGAACATTTTTATCTTCTCGATCGATTTATTCAGCTTTCGATTCGATCGATTCCACTCCGAAGATGTGATCCGCGGTTTCAAGACACTCCGGACATCTTCCATGAAACTAGCCCATCTTTCATTTATATCTTCAGCTCGTAAATTTGAACCGATGAAGAGGGATGAAGGCGTGGAATGAAGCGTCGTAAGAAATCGGCCGAGGTCCTTACCGAGCCGTGAAAGACTTGCCGCTCCCATATCGCTTATCTGATCCTTACATAAGATCTGCCCAGGAATAAACGGGTATGCAATCACCCGCCAATCAAGACCTTCGACTTCTACGGATATTTCAGGATCTGGTGTAAACACAGGAAGTCGACCGTGCACTACCCGTAATACGGCGACCTCGAGTTCCATTGAATTCGCTGCGCCACGATGGAGTGGATAACGGAATACCCACGCATCATTCGCAAGAATGGCGATACTGTTCTGACCAGTTCTGAGCCGACTCCACTGCTCAATCTGATACCCAGCCGATAATAGAGCTTCGACGATCGATTCAGCAGAAACGTTCATCGCACGACGACCTACCAGGCGCCATCACCTTTAGGGGCCTTTGTTACCCACGGCTGTTTGCGTGGTTCACCATTTGCCTGCAACAAAGCCGAAATGTAGCCATAGCAGAACGCAAACGCTGTTCCCTGTGGGTCGTCACCGCTGATCCACGGCACGTGGTCGGGCATCAACATGTACTTATATCCAACCTCTTGGTAGACCTTGATGATCTCCGAAAAGTCTATGCTGCCCTCGTCTGGGAACGCTTCCATGAAGTCGAGTTTATGACCCCGAATATTGCGGAAGTGAACGTTGAAAATCTTGTTTCGGCTACCAAACCATCGAATAACGTCTGCGATTTCTTTGCCAGGATCGTCGAGCATCTCGGTGACAGTGCCCTGACAGAAGTTCAGACCGTGGTACTCGTTCTCATGCATCTGCACAAACTTCTTCATGCCATCAATAGTGCCAAGAACTCGAGTCACACCCATATAGCCATCCGGCGTATACGGATCGTGCGGGTGGCACGCCATGCGAACCTTCGCCGATTCTGCAGCGGGAACGGCACGTTCCAAGAAATAATCAATGCGCTGCCAGAACTCGTCGACAGTAACGTCGCCAGCGATTGTCTTAGGGTCATCGGGGTTCATTTTCGACCAGCGGAACGTAGAGTTTGATGCTCCACCACGACCTTCTTCTCGCTCTGAACGAGGAATACCTATGATATTCATGTTGTACTTGACCGCTGGAATTCCTACCTCCCCACACATGCGAATGATGTTCTGTATCGATTCGATCTCACGGTCGCGCTGAGGGCTTTTTCCAAGCATGATGTTCGGAGACTGCGATCGATCTAGCGTGGTCGACGATATCGGAATCTGCACCATATCAAGCTCTATACCGTACGAATTTACCTTCTCACGATGTTGCTTGAGATCATCAATTGTCCAGTCGTGCGGGTTTCCTGGAGGATCTGAGCAGACGTTCATAACGCCTAGTTGTGACCACTGTTCAAAATCCGCATCGTTCCGTGCTGCCACCTGAGTTCCAACGTACATTTGCCGAGCCTCCGCATATTGCTGTGTTCCGAACGAGCGGAAGGTTAGCAGTTGATTTGACGAAAAGTGACGCTTTACCCACCAGATTAGGCACTAGAGGCATTTCGTGCCACCGCTTCTATGGATTCTTTAATCTGCCAACTCTTTAGAAGCGAGGCGAAGTTTTACGCATCGCTTCGAGCCAACCTGAATACAGTGAATTACGCTCCGACTCGCTCATCGACGGTTCATAAATCGCAGAAGCCTTCCACATCGACTCAATTTCAGAGTCAGATCCCCACATACCGACCCCTCTACCCGCAAGAAAAGCCGCACCGAGCGCGGTCGTTTCAGTAATACCAGCCACTTCGACAGGTCGATCCAAAATATCTGCCTGAAACTGCATAACGAAAGGGTTGTCGCTCTGACCACCATCGGCACGAATCGGTACCTGAGATCGTGCTCTACCGGTTTCCATTACATCGACAACGTCCTTGACTTGGTATGCGGTCGACTCGAGAGCAGCACGAACGATATGGCTGCGATCACTTCCGCGCGTTAGCCCGGTAATGGACCCAGTTGCATCAGGCTGCCAATGTGGAGCGCCCAGTCCAACAAACGCCGGCACAAAGTACACTCCCTCGTTCGATCCAGCTGACATCGCGAGATCGACGGTTTCAGCCGCATTTAAAATAACACCGAGACCATCTCTAAGCCACTGGACAGTCGCTCCGGTTACGAATACCGAGCCCTCGGTTGCGTATGTCTTTTTAGAGCCGATACGAAATCCAAGTGTCGCAACCAATCCAGCGTCAATCCCATCTAAACTAGGAATCGGCGGCGTATTGCCTTTGTTCGCCAGCACGAACGCACCTGTACCGTACGTGCACTTTATTTGGCCAGTCCTGAAACAAGCCTGACCATATAAAGCAGCGTGCTGATCGCCTGCCATCGCTGTGATCGGAATTTCAGCCCCTAACACCTTTTTCGAAGTAAAACCAAAATCATCTGCAGTGTTTTTCACCTCAGGAAGCATCGCTTGTGGAATGTTGAACAAGTCCAACATCTCCGGGTCCCATTGGAGATCGTGCAAGTTTAATAGCATCGTTCGAGATGCATTCGTAGCGTCTGTGGCGTGCACTTCACCGTCTGTGAGATGCCACAAAAGCCATGAATCGACCGTGCCAAAGCACAGTTCTCCGGCTTCAGCTCGTGCCTGTCCATCGGGGATGGTAGATAACAGCCACATCAGCTTAGTTGCGCTGAAATAGGAGTCGATCACAAGCCCAGTTATCTGCCTGATGTTTCTAGCATGATCGGTTTTCACTATATCGCGACATATCTCAGCAGTTCGTCGATCTTGCCATACGATCGCATTGGCAACCGGTCGACCCGTTCGACGCTCCCACACAATGGTTGTTTCGCGTTGGCTGGCAATTCCAATTGCTGCGATATCTTCCAGTGCAAGCTTGGCACGTCCAATGGCTTGCTTAGCGACACTTACGGCCGCTTCGGCTATCTCTATTGGGTCATGCTCAACCCAGCCTAGTTGAGGAAAATGTTGAGAAAGTTCGACCTGAGCCGATCCAACAGGTGAGCCTGTGGAGTCAAAAACAATCGCCCGTGTCGACGTTGTTCCCTGATCAATTGCGAGTATGTGATTTGGCATATCGTCGGTACTCTACAGACTCACCAGTCTCATCGTATTGCTACATAACGGTTGACTAGCCTCGAACCGTTCTGCTCGTGACCATATGAGAATTCCCTGATGTGATTGGTATGACAACCCTCATAATGATTAGATAGGCAAGACAAAAGGCGTCATACCCGTCGAACTCTCAACACTTCTCGTAGAGTTCGTAGCTTCATGTTCGTCCGAAGAATTGACTAGACCACCGATTTATCGTCTCCAACAATGACTATCACAGTCGAAACGTAAGACGATCTATCTAAGTAACTAAGCTACTTTTCTTTTAGAAAAAAGCTCTCAGTCACCTATCCGTCGAGTATCCCCGCCAGTTCTTCCATTTCGTCGGTTGAAAGCTCCCAATCGGCAGCAGCGGCGTTTTGGCGAATCTGATCAGGCGTGCTAGCTCCGGCAATTACCGATCCGACCGACGCTCGTCCAAGAATCCATGCGAAAGCCAACTCGACCATAGTATGACCGCGCTTATCAACAAATACTTCTAGTTGATCGAGAATGTCGAAGTTCCCATCCGAAAGCCGTTTGCCCTGAGCTGCTGGCGTAAGAGCCAATCGCGTGTTCTCAGGAACTGCCTCGTTACGACGGTATTTACCTGTAAGAAATCCGTGCGCTAGCGGGAAGTACGGCAGTGTACCGAGACCGTATTTTTCCGAAACTGGCAGCACTGCTCGCTCAACTCCGCGTTCGAGCATCGAGTACTCAGGCTGAGACGATATAAACGGGGTGTATCCGTTGTGTTTCGCTGTCCACTGAGCATCAGCGATCCGCCAAGGATCGAAGTTGGACAGTCCGGTATAACGAACTTTTCCGTCCTTAACAGCGTCATCTAGTGCCCGCAAAGTTTCATCGATCGGCGTGTCAGGATCCTGCTTGTGCATCTGGTACAAATCAATGTAATCGGTCTGAAGCCGTCGAAGCGACCCCTCGAGCGAGTCCATAATGTGCTTGCGAGATCCGCCCTTACCATGGGGACCCTCTTCCCAGAGCATACCGAACTTGGTTGCGATCAAGACTTCGTCTCGACGATCAATCAGCGACCGACCGATGATTTCTTCGGAATTTCCGTGGGAGTATATATTCGCCGTATCGATGAAGTTTATGCCTTGGTCTATAGCTGCAAAGAGCACTTCTCGAGCTTCTTTAAATTCCATTCGACCGCCAAAATTATTGGTGCCAAGACCAATCACGCTGACTTCAAGACCAGAATTTCCGAGATGGCGATACTTCATATGTTTTTACTCATTGGTAATTAGAGATCGAGATTTTCGTGGGATCGGTTATCGAGAACGCAGGTGATTATAGATGGCGAGCACTGTTGTGGTTGAATTTGCTGTCACAACGAGCAGTGAACAAAAGATAATTCGCCCGCAACCAGATATTTAATCAAGATCAGGATGAAGAGAGCACAAGCTTTTCATCCCTAGGTTAGGGGTTCGCCCGAACGCTACTACCAAACCTCTATTGGTACCTAGTTGTTCATATTCAATCCAACTCGAAGCCCCCATGTTTATTGGGGTGAAACGGTCGATGGATAAATAATGCGAACTCCGATCAGAAGTTCAACGATTCTCGTGTTTGAAGCAGTAATCAGTAACCGCCCGGAAACTTACCAAACTTGTGCGTCACCCTCTCGGCGTGGATCTGATGCTGCAAATAACGTTCCATTCCCAAGATCGACCTGAATTGCCCCTTCACTACCGGCTCCACCCCACGTACCTGTAGATTCGACTGGTTGTCCACGCTTTTTCAAACCTTCAATTACTTCCGGGCCAGCCCTATTTTCGATCTGAAGTACATCCGTTGTTGATCGCGGCCATGCAGAGCCCATTCCTGCTTGGTTATGAGTCCAGCGGGGACCATCGATAGCCTCTGCCACATTCAATCCGTAGTCGAATACGCTCGTAACCACCTGGAAGTTCGTCTGCACCTGCGTATCGGCTCCCGGAGTTCCACATACCAACTCGAGCTTGCCACCTTCTTCTACCGGCTTCGAGAAAACCATCACTGGATTCATGGTGTGTCGCACTCGTTGACCTGGATTGAGATAGTCTATGTGATCGGGTTCGAGGTGCCAGTAGGTCATCCGATTGTTCATCAATATTCCGGTTGATCCCCCAATGACGCACGAGCCAAACATGGTCTGTATGCTCTGGAGTTCACCGACCGAGTTGCCCCAGCGATCGACCACGCAAAAGTGCGTCGTGTCAGTTCCAGACGAGTGAAGCCGTCCGCCTTTACGATGCTTCTTAGCTGAATCAGGCGACCGATCCATGAACGCCCACGGATCGCCTTCTAAGACATTTGAGGCCGCTCGTTCGATATCTATCAGTGCCGCTCGTTCTGCCAAATATTCGGCATTTAGCATGCCTTCAATGGGCACGTCGACGTAGTTAGGGTCGGCGAGATACGCTTCACGATCGGCGAACGCTAGCTTCTTCGCCTCGATCATCAGTTGTACTGATTCAGGGGTCATGTAGCCGTACTGCTTAGGATCGAACTGCTCAAACATCGCCAGCTCTTGAAGCAAAACATGTCCACTTGAGTTCGGTGGCGCCTCGTACACAGTTCGATCTCGGTAGTTTATCGAAACAGGCACTTGCCATTCGACCTCATGACGTTTGAGATCTTCGTAGGTCAATAAGCCACCGTGTTCTTCGGAGTACCGTACGATCTCACGGGCAATATCGCCTTCATAGAATGCGTCTCGGCCTTGATCAGAAATCTGCTTATACGTATGAGCCAAATCGGGATTCCTGCGAATTTCGCCAGGCTTCAGCCAGTTTCCGTTCGGAGCAAATACTGGTCCTGAAGTTGAAGAACTTCGGAGAACCGGATTTAGTGCTGCCATTCGAGATTGAAAATCAGAAACAGGAACGCCGTCTTCACAAAGCTCAATTGCTGGCTCCAAACACTGCGCTAGAGTCAGAATGCCGTACTTTTCGTGTGCGCTTAGAAGTGCATCGACAATTCCCGGAACCGACGTTCCCAAAATGCCTGTGTATGGTATGCCGTCTTTGAACTTATCGGCTGTTGCAGCGAGCGGAGCTGCGCCGGTTCCATTTACGATCTCTACAGTGGCGTTCGCGGCCATGTGCACCATCACAAAGCCGTCCCCGCCAATCGACGACCCCTGTGGCTCCGCTGCTCCAAGTGCGAACGCAACTGCTATAGCGGCATCGACCGCGTTTCCTCCCCGCTGGAGTATTCGCATCCCTGCCTGAGTCGCCATCGTGTGATTCGCAACGACAGCGCCCTTACTACCGATCTTTGGCGGTCGATACGCCTCACCATTTAGCCCGTGCGGAGATTGCTTGCTGTCCATGTGGGCGAACTTTCCTTAAAAACCGAGTAGAGACTATTTAAGAACTAGGCCACGTGAAGCCAGCAGCAGCATGGGCTGACCTGAGGCGCACCATCTCGGCGGCAAGTTCATCCTTCGCAATTTGCTGCACATTGCAATTGGAGGCGATATGGCAGTCTCTGTTGTACCTGCCTTGTATATCGTAAAACGAGTTGCACCCGTCAATCATTGCCGTTCTGTACGTCGCATCCACAATCGCTCCGAGTCGTTCATCAGAGCAACCACCGTATCGGTAGTTGCCGATCTCCCAATCAGGAGGAATGGTCGCAGCAATCATTATTTCGCCGTTTGAAACTAACCACGGAGCGATATCTTCGTCTTCCAGATTGTCAGGAGTCCGCTCCATATTCTCCGTCAAATCATGCTCGCCGAATACTTCGCTAATACCGTCTGAAGCGGTATTAATTGTCCCCACTAAAAACGGAACAGTAATCACGACTATCACCAACAATAAGATAAGCAGAGTCCGTTTGGACGGACTCATAATTGCCCGTTTTAGTCGTTCTTTACCGGAATTATCTTGCTCATACTGAAGACCCATTTCGTGATCGCCCTTTTCAGCCATACGGCCATTAATTATTCACCGAACAATGCCAGCACATCATCTATGTAATTTTGAAGTCAGTCTATCCGAGGAAACATGCGGTTAAGGGCTTCCTTCTTCGATTAAATCGTAAGGAAGCACAAATCCGGCGTCAGAGAAAGCTTCCCAAACCTGATCGATAGTTGCAAGAATTTCCTCTTTGGCAACTTCAGGAATATTGCAATCGGTTGCCCTAAAACACTTGCCCGAATACGCCTGCTGAATACGATCTAGCTCAACACATGCCGTACCGATCGAATCGGAGTACTTACCCGGTGGAAGTTGTGACAGGTTATCGCCATTGCATGGCCCTGTCCTAAACGACACTACCTTCCAATCGAGTGGACCTTCAGCATTGATCATCGTGTTTGCCTGATTCGCCAACCAAGGTGAAATCTGGCTTGGAATAACCGCTGAGATCGAGACCATACTCGCTTTGTTGATCTCTTTGGTCTTCGCTATATCTGCAAGGCTTTTCTGTGTGGTGGAAACCCAACTTGGGGTGAACGGACCAACAAGCACGACGCAAACAACAATGACGATCAACAAGATCGTCAGTACGGAAGGATTACGTAGTTCACGTCGTAAGCGAGCTCTTTTTGAAGTGTCATTGTCGAACGAAATATCCATATTGCAGTGCTATCAGTACTCAAATCTCGAGTTAAAAGACCAGACCCTGTGACTAACTAATCAATTCGCATAGGTCGGTTACATTTGCAGTTCATGCTAACCCCAAATAACTAGGATTTACTTGAAACGCACGATCGAAAACACCGATCGCATCGGTGGATTACGCAATTGATTCGTCAACCGCACTTTGAAACTAATGTCGTCTTCAACAAAAACGATCCCAGTAGCGCCGGGATAACGATCACGGAACTTCTGATCTGTATTAAATATCCGGTTATCTCGCGCCGATGGTCTCGGTCGTTATATGCGGAAGAAGAAACGATTAGTAAGGATCGACCCTGAAATCTGAAATAACTTCTTCGTTGAGTTCAAAACCAAGGCCCGGACGATCAGGAACCTCCATACTTCCATCCGGTGCAATCTCGAAGTTAGGCAGCAGCAAGTTCTCGACCAATGGCGACGCCGGGAAAGCTATAGGGAATTCGAAGTAAGGCATGTTAGGGGTGATCGCAGCAAGATGAAGTTCGGCAGCGACTCCTACCACGTGATACCACGTGTGAGGGATGCACAATGCCCCAAAACCGTATGCATCTTCAGCTACGTTCAAGATTTCGTGCATTCCTCCGGCACGAACTGCGCTTGGCTGAACGACATCCAATCGTCCACGGCGTAATAAATCGGCGAATTCGTGGCGCGTACTGAAACCCCAATCACCAACCGCAATTCTTACGTTGGTCGATTCAGCCAAACGACGGTAACCCTCGATGTTGTCAGCAGGCAACGGAGCTTCGATGAAGAACGGATTGAACTGCTCAATCGCATTGATAGTTCGAAGTGCCTGACCAACGTCTCTCCAACGATTTTGTACATCGATCATCAAGTCTCGTTTGGGCCCGATTATAGAGCGCACCTTTTCAATGACCGCAACATCAGTTTCGACGTCTACGTTCCCGAACTGTCCCGGCCATTCTTCAATTTTCACAGCTTTCATACCACGAGAAACAGCTATTCCGACTCGTTCTTCAAGTTCATCAAGATTCGCACCAGGCGGATAGACCGTTGAATAAGGAGTGACTCGTTTTAGAGGCTCAGTATCACTTGCTGTGGTAGTAAACGACCGCCAAATGAGCTTGTGAACTGGCTTCCCAGCCGCCTTGCCTGCGATGTCCCATAGAGCTGTTTCGATAGCACCAATAGCGCCAACTACAACTCCACGTCGTCCAAATACGCCGGTCGAGTCGTACATTTTTTGCCATAAGCGCTGAACCTCTGTCGGGTCTTCGCCGATCAGCAGTACTTCTAGCCCTAGTGTCGATCGAATAATCGCATCGATCACTAAACTAGGAGCCTCACATTGTCCGATACCGCTTATGCCTTCATCGGTGTTAACCCGAACTACCGTGAGGTCGTAACCGCCCATGCTTGCAGGTTCGCCGCCCGATTCCGAAAACGACGGATTCCAAGGCGCTACCGTTCCGTTTGCGTCGTCTCGCAGTGCGATCGTCTCAACTTTGGTGATTTTCATGATTACGCCTTAATACCACGGGTGTGCGAATCGGCATCGGCTGGAAGATCAACCTTTAATACTTTCTCAGGAAAGAAGCTTTGAAGCCGTTCATATTCTTCTTTCAAATCAGGATTAGGCTCCCAATTCTCGCCGTACCGAACACCGAGAACGCCTGCCTGCAACATTTCTTTAGTGCAGCTGAAGCAAGGTTGCCAAGTGGTATAAAGAATCGAACCTTCGACAGCAATACCGAACCTTGCTGCCGAGAGCAATGCGTTCTGTTCGGCATGAACGCAAATACACATGTCGTATCCAGTTCCAGCGGGATACAGATCACGATTCGAGCATCGAACGCAGCCATTCTCATCGCAATTTGGAGTCTTATGAGGCGTGCCGTTATAACCGGTCGAAACGATATGACCATCGCGAGCCAGAACCGCACCTATTTGGCTTCCGAGGCAGTTCGCACGGGCACGAACTCCGACGGCAATTGACATCATGTAGTCGTCCATATTAGGTCGGATTAAATTCGACTCAGCCAATGATGCAGTTGTCCTTAATGAAAATTGTGTCCCGAAATATACGCCATAGCGCGTCTACGCAAAGAAGGTCGGCTCACACATCTGCTGCTATCCTAGCTTGTGATCAAGATTCATGCCCAGACTTCCAATACTATTTTGAATCCTGATAGGTGACGAATCAATCATTATTGCCTGCTCTAAGACGAATATTAGATGACATCAACCCTGCCTAAATCCAACTACGAAGAATCACTGCCCGACGCACGCGGGCGATTCGGACCTTACGGCGGCAAGTTCGTGCCTGAAACGCTGATGGCGGCACTGACGGAACTCGAAAATGCCTTCGACGAAGCAAGGCAGGATGATTCGTTCTGGGCTGAGTTTGAAGACCTTCTAACCAACTATGTTGGTCGCCCTTCTGCGATGTACAACGCCAAGAACCTCACAGAGAAACTCGGTGGAACGCAGATATACATCAAGCGTGAAGATCTGAACCACACTGGTGCTCACAAGATCAACAACGCAATTGGACAGGCTTTGCTGGCAAAACGACTCGGTAAAAAGCGAATCATCGCCGAAACTGGTGCTGGCATGCACGGTGTTGCAACCGCAACGGTATGTGCGCAGATGGGTCTTGAGTGCATCGTCTACATGGGCGACACCGATATCGAACGCCAATCTCCAAACGTTTACCGGATGCGAGAACTCGGCGCCAAAGTCGAGCCTGTAACTTCGGGAAGTCGCACGCTAAAAGACGCCACCAATGAGGCGATTCGCGACTGGGTTTCAAACGTCGAAAACACTCACTACATCATCGGTAGCGTCGTCGGTCCTCACCCGTATCCGAAGATCGTTCGCGATTTCCAAGCAGTCATCGGTGCCGAAGCCCGACAGCAGATGCTCGACATGGCAGGCCGACTTCCTGACTATGTCATCGCATGTGTCGGTGGCGGATCGAACGCTATGGGCATTTTCTCAGGCTTCCAGAAAGATAAGAGCGTCGGCCTAATTGGTGTAGAAGCATCTGGTGAGGGACTCGACAAGCGCCACGCAGCGACTATGACAAAAGGCCGACCCGGCGTACTTCACGGCTCAATGAGCTACTTGCTTC
The DNA here is from genome assembly GCA_963934365.1 of uncultured Dehalococcoidales bacterium. Classification (GTDB taxonomy): domain Bacteria; phylum Chloroflexota; class Dehalococcoidia; order Lucifugimonadales; family Lucifugimonadaceae; genus Lucifugimonas. The sequence continues at coordinate 12,107 of CAWVYJ010000041.1, forward strand.
ATGACGAACACGGTCAGGTGACAGAAGCGCACAGCATTTCGGCCGGACTCGACTACCCAGGCGTTGGTCCAGAGCACAGCTACTTGAAAGACACCGAACGTGCGACATACGTTTCAGCAACCGACGATGATGCACTGGCAGGCTTCAGGTTCCTTAGCCGAAACGAAGGAATCATCCCAGCGCTTGAGCCTTCTCACGCCATCGGATACATGATGAAGTGGGTTCCAACACTACCAAAGGGACAAATTGTCCTACTGCTGCTCAGCGGACGAGGCGACAAAGACCTCGACACCGTCGCAAAAGCATCAGGCGTGGATCTCAACTAGGCATTTCAGCTTTGACAAAGACTCCCTATTCGAGTTCCATGCGAACGACATCCATCTAAGACTAGATCACGACTACAGACAGATCGATTGAAAATGCCTAGCGTGTCACAACACATGGAATTTTAGGTTTTCGGCCATATTCAATCGACATTGAAGAGTGAACGGCGATAACATCTGCCCAAAGTGTCCACATGAGCAGCGAGCTTGGACATGGAACACAACAGACAGGAAATCGTATGTCTATGGCAGGCCCTCTAGAGGGAATAAGGGTTCTCGAGTTCGGCAGTTTTGTTGCCGGGCCGTGGGGTGGACAACTACTTTCCGACATGGGTGCCGATGTGATAAAAATCGAGCCTCCAAAAGGTGATCCTTGGCGACATGCCAGCTCGTTCGCCAAGAATGAAAGCCGTGTGTTCGTTCCGTTAAACCGAGGCGTACGAAGCATTTGTCTTGATCTCAAACTAAAATCAGCTCAAATCGCACTTCGGAAACTAATCGAATCGTCAGACGGCATCATTTCCAACAATCGACTCGATACCGCCGTGAAACTGGGCATAGACTACGCATCGGTTTCTAAGATCAATCCTCGACTCGTCTACGTAGATATCACCGCATACGGCTCGAAAGGTCACATGGCAGATATGCCAGGATTTGATCTGATCGTTCAGGGCTACACGGGAGCGGTTGCGAGCGAAGGCAAGATTACAAAAAACGGACAACCAGAAGTTGTTTGGTCTTCCTCCTACATCGATTTCTCAACCGGCTACGCAGCGGCGAATGGAATTCTCGCTGGCATCATCGGACGAGGAAAAACCGGTAAAGGCCAGCTTGTATCCACAAGTCTTTTGGCGAACGCTATTGCCATGCAGAGCCTACGCATTGCCGATGTCGAAGGCATTCCTGCCCCGGCAAAGACCTGGTTTCTACAAACTCGGCCAGGGCTAATTGAACAAGGAGCCAGCTACGAGGAGATTCAAGATAGCTATCAGATGGCTGTCAGACCGCTAATCTACCGATGCTACTACCGAGCGTACAAAACGCTCGATGGAGGGCTTGCTCTTGGTACGCTAGCCGTTCACGCCCGTGCTAGATTGCTCGATATATTCGGTTTCAAAGACCCGCGTGTGACCGACCCAAGTTACGACGACACAACGGCAGAGGCGATCCGTATAGGGCATGAACTAGTTGCTAAATTCGAAGATATATTCGCTAGCAAATCTACTGATCAATGGTTCAAAGAGCTTCGTTCGCACGACATCCCGTGTGAGCCGATTCGGTTCATCGAGGAGATGGTCGATGATGAACAAGTTCTTGCGAACGATTACGTAATTGAGGTCGATCACCACACTGGACACAAAATCCGAACGTCGGGTCCAATTCTGACGTTTGACGACGGTATGCCAGAACTAAAGTCTTCTCCGGCGCTCGGCGAGCACATGGGTGAAATTCTGAGGGACCTTGGGCTAAGTTCAGACGAGATCGCCGAACTAGACGCCTAAGAACCACGTCTAACGTGGCTGACCTGATCGAACGGGAGCAGAAATGGCTTGCCATTGACGCCCGCGTCGTAGATCGGACGTGATGGTCGTTTTTGATTCATCGAAGCAGTTGGTCCGGTTGGTCTGAATTCGTCCAAAATACCAACAGTAACGCTTTCGAGTCGAATACCGTCTTCTCGCTGTTTAGCCAGATTATCCAGTGCAGCATCTGACAATCCCGAATTAGGCCGATGATCTTCAGGAAATTTCCTAAGACAATCTCGTTCGCCCACCAAAGCAGGGCGAGGGGTCGCTGCACTGCACGAGTGCGCCCATGGACACATATAGGCAATGCACATCGTCGTTGCGCCAACCGCAGGTGCGCCAGCGGTGGACAAACCTATGCGTGCCAAAGCCTCGCGTTGAACCCGACGAAGTTTTCGCCTTCTTCGATATATCCAGCTTTTTGGAAGTCCGGGCATCTACAAATTCTAGCTTGGTCAACGTTACTGACGGGTCGTAGTTATCAGATCGTGTCACAACCCAGAGCCGAACGCGTAACGTCGTGTCATGGTCGGATCTAAGCACTCAAATAATTTACACAGTCACGTGTATATAAATCTTCAATACCACCTGAGGTTTACCTGTCATTACGAGAAGGTAAGACGTGGGAATCATAATACTCAGCAACGCTATGTGCGATTCGGCCAACTACCAGCGTATCCATCACCGGCCATCCGAAGTTCTTTCCACTTCGATAATGGCAACGGGCGAGATGTCGATGTCGGATGTGGTTAGCCAGACGCATCCCATATAGTCTTATCGAATCTAACTTCCGTGGCGAATACGCCCTTAACGACAACACCCCACTCAGGAACACCCATTGCCAAAGCCCGAGCCGATCAACGTCCCACGCGCCTCGATCGAGAAAATATACAAATTCGCCCGTAAGTCATACCCCAACGAATGCTGTGGCTGGCTGACAGGTAACAAGGATTCAAATGAGGCCTCCGGAGTCCGGTCTGCCATCAACGCCTACGAGCCAGAAACTCACCCCACCGCGAAAGACCGATCAGCTCAAACAGCATTCGTTATTGCGGATAGCGATCTGCTAGCGTTGAGCAGGACGCTTGACGATGATGTTCGACCCCGAATCATCTACCATTCGCACCCGAACGGGCGCGCCTACTTCTCGGAAACGGATAAGGCGAATGCGTCTGACCCTTGGGGCGATGGTCCTGCGTATCCAGTTCATCAGATCGTTGTCGGCATCGATGGAGATCGCGTCCAAGAGGCTCGACAGTTTGCGTGGGATGACGAAGCGGAAGACTTCGTCGAAATCGCCGAATACGAAGGTCTCGATATTTAACTAGCGCTCGGTAATCACGCCACCATTGACGTTGATCGACTGGCCAGTGATATACGACGCCCGCTGACTACACAAGAATCCGATTAGCTCGCCAACTTCTTCGTCGGTACCTGCGCGCTTCAAAGGAATCTCGGCAAGCCGAGTATCCCAGCGATCGGTACGCCCCATTGGATCAAGCCTTGCAGTTTCGATAAGACCGGGACAAACGCTATTAACGGTGATATCGTGCACGCCGATTTCCTTAGCCAACGCCTGCGTAAAACCATCGACAGCAAAGTTGGCGGCGTTGTAAGCACTCGTATTGGGTCGACCACTCTTGCCCATTGTCGACGACAAATTCACGATGCGCCCTCCTTCGCCCTGCTTGACCATTTGCGTAGCCGCAGCTTTGCAGGCGTAGAACGTTCCCATCAGCTTTACATCGACTATCGATTTGAATATGTGGGCCTGCATATCCATCACCGAAACACGATCGTTCCCGTACGGGGCAGCGGCATTATTCACTATGATGTCGAGTCGACCAAATTCAACAAGAGTGGCATCGATCATTTTCTGAACATCGTCTTGATCTGCGACGTTCGAGACGAGTGGAAGCGCACTCACGCCAAACGATTCAATTTGTTCAGCAGTTGAATGAATATCTCTCCAGCCAGCGTCTTTTTCATCTTGAGGAAAAGAATCAGGATCACGACCTGTTCCAGTAACCACGACATGCGCACCCATTCGAGCGATAACTGTGGCAGTTCCTCGGCCTATCCCGCGCATACGCCCAGCGCCAGTGACGATCGCAACTTTTCCTTTTAGCTCAGAACCGGTCTGATCAGTCATTCAAATGTCCTTAGCACTTCGATTTCGATAATGAATAATTCAGCACATTTTGCATGACTGAATGCACAAATGTGTGATCGACGAACAAATTACCGATCGAGAACTGAGACTAGCGTTAAGGTCGCTCGATCAAAGTTGCCTCTAGCGAAATCAAGAATTGGGCGTCTCGTACGACCGTAATTTTTATACTGCTGCCAGTCGGGTGCTCACGTAGGAACTCGGTCAGATCCTGCCCGCGCGTAATCTCGGTAGTATCGAGTTGCACGATGATGTCGTCTAGTTCAATTCCCGCCTTATCGGCTGGAGATCCCGGCTCGATCACTGTCACACCGAAGCCTTCACCAACCGGCAGCCTCAACGCACGAGCAAGGGCCCTAGTTACATCCACACCACCAACTCCCAGAAAACCAGGAGGGGGAACTGGTCCCTGAGCGATCAGGCTGTAGGCAGCGGTTTTTGCGGAGTTGATATTAATCGCAAATCCAATACGGTCGCCAATATTGATCTTCGCAGTATTGATACCAACGACTTCACCAAACATATTTACGAGCGGACCACCCGAGTTGCCCTCATTGATCGCCGCATCGGTTTGAACTAGACCTGTGAGGTCACCAACAGCATCACCAACAATAGTTCGATCGAGAGCGCTCACAACACCCTTGCTGACCGTAGGGCCACCACGTAGACCCAAAGCATGCCCGATGGCAACTACATCTTCACCGATTCTAAGTGCATCCGAATCGCCAAATATAGCGGGCGAAAGCCCGGTCTCTCCAGTGACCTTGATGATTGCTAGATCAAGCTGTGGATCACGCCTGAATAGCTCTCCCTCAGCAATCGTTCCGTTTTCAAATCCGACCGTTATCGCGATAGCGCCTTCAACTACATGCCAGTTCGTGAGAATTAGGCCATCGTCATCGAGAATCACGCCAGTCCCGACACCTTGCCCACGATCCAAACTGACAGCGATTTGAACTACAGACGGCGTCAGAATTTCGACTAACTCAGGAGTCGATAACGGCTGCTGATGGGGAGCTCTCGAAACCGGGGTTGGCGTGATTACTGGAGTCGCTTCAGTAACGGATTCTGTGCTTTCAGCAGTTACTGTAGCCTCCGACTGACCAGAAGGATTATCGCTAACACCTGAACCTGAACAGGCAGAAACAACAATAGCGACTGCGATCATCAGCAACAGAAAATTTAATAGGTTTGGTAGACGCATAAAAGTCAAGGTGATGGTATTGTCCGGGTCGAGTAGACCATATTCCAGTTTGCCAGCGTATCAAGCGATAACGCCAATCGTCAGTGAAA
>CAWVYJ010000042.1:0-17191 GCA_963934365.1 uncultured Dehalococcoidales bacterium
ACTTCTTCAGTTCCGAACGAAGCAGTGTTGGCGAGAACTACGCCGTTTTCAACGGCAGATCCAAGATCCATACTGTCGTAGCCGTGACCGAACGAAACGAGCCCTTTGCAGCGACCGTTATTTCCCATGTGGACGAAGAGGTCGGGTGAAACGCCATGACCGGCGGACATTGCCACGTCGGCATCTTTGAGAGCTTCGATAAGCTCACCATCGCTGTCACCGTCGTACACCACAAATTCCGCACCCATCTCTGTTGCTGCTGCGCTCTGATGTGGAAAATCGGCTGCGGTGCCATTGCGTAGGTTTTTAGGGCCTAGAAATAGAACTCGAATATCTTTAGCGTCTGGGCTCATAAGTCTGTGTACGTTCTCGTTTTGCTGGTTTGTTTAATCAGTGATTCGTTATTCGGGTTTGACGATGCTTTGCGCTGTATCGCCATCCCAAACTCGTTTCATATTATCGAAGGCGAATCGTACTCTTCTCGGATAACTTTCGTAACTCTTACCTGCAATATGCGGAGCGACTACAACTTTATCCATAGTGAGTAGGGGATTGTTTGGATCTACGGGCTCTTGCTCGAACACGTCCAATCCCGCACCCCATATTTCACCATCTTCTAGCGCATGCTGCAATGCTATCTCGTCCACTACCGGACCTCGGCACGTATTAATGAGGACTGCAGTCTTCTTCATTAGTTTGAGCTCACGCTCGCTGATCAAAGCACGAGTGCTGTTGTCGAGGGGTGTGTGAAGAGTGACGATATCTGATCGCTCGAGTAGCTCGTCGAGTTCGACCCTCGTTGCTCCGTAGCCCTCCGCCTTTACACTTCGCACCTTGTCCGTATAGAGAGTAGTCGTCTCGAATCCTCGTAGCATTCCAGCGACATTACTGCCGATACGACCGGCACCAACGATTCCGACCGTTGCACCAAATAATTCGTGCGAGTCACGACCGTCTACTTCAGGTCGCATCCAGTCTCCGCCCCGAGTGTCAGAATTGGACACGGGAAGGTGACGGATCGTCGATAATGCCAGCGTTATCGCAAACTCCGCTACTGGAATAGCATTCGCACCACCGTTGTTAGCTACTGGAATACCCATCTCGCCTGCGAGTCCAAGATTAACCCCATCGAAACCTGCAGAGCAAAGTTGAACCAACTTAGTTTTCTTTGCGAGTCGGAGGGTCTCATCTGAGACGCCGTGACCGAATACTAGAATAAAATCTGCGATGTCAGCTGCTTCCGCAATTTCCTTATCGGTCGATTCATCAGTGCGAATGTGTAGATTCCAGTCACCTGGTTTCATCTCGTTCGCCATATCTAACAAGGGGAGGGCAGGGCCGGAAAATACGAGCACTTCAGGCATATCGTTTCGATCTCAATTCAGAATGTTCAAAGGGTAGGTTGTTGCGAACTCGGGCATTGTAGAACGTGAACGGTGGTTAGTGTGACTCTTAGGAACGATTCAACGCGTATGCTTCTCGCAACAAAATTCTGATTCAACAACAATTCATCGTCTTTGGTTTATCTTTTATGACTACCGGTTCGGATTCTGTAAATAACGCTACTTCTGGTGGATTTGGGCAGATCGAATCTGCCGCAATCGATATTCTCTCTGAACTCGGAGAGTTCAACGCTACTTCCTATTGGGAAGATGGACCTGCCGACTATCTGGCGGAGCATGCCAGAAAAGGCGGCCTAGAGATATCGGTCGATGAGTGGGGCAACGTTCTCGCTACAAAACCCGGCACTGATCCTGTGGCTCCTGGAATTGCATTCGTTGCTCACACTGATCATCCCGGGTATGAAGTTGTTGCCCAAGATGGTTCGAAACTAACGCTGAAAGCACTTGGTGGAGTCGGAATCGCTGCGGGTCGTGCGGGAGCCATGATTTTGGTTATCGGAGAGAACGGTGAACGCATCGAAGCCACCGTGACCGGAGCTGAATTGGTAGAAGGCGATTTTCCGAAATCTCGTGAAGCCGCCGGGTGGCTCGGTACCGACACCGTATATGCAGAGCTGACGGATATAGGTACTAAACTCGGCGACCTCCCGCGTCCAGTGGTTCCTGACCTGCCTGACTTCTTGATACAAGACGGCCTAATCAAGATGCGCGCTGCCGACGATCTGGCTGGCTGTGCAGCAATCCTTGCTGCCCTAGAATCGATTGTAAATACGCCGACAGAAGGTAACGTTTACGGTCTGTTCACTCGTGCCGAGGAAACCGGTCTCGTAGGCGCTCGTCTAGCTGCCGAAAACGAACTTGTCCCAAAAAACACGATCATCGTATCGGTCGAGACAAGCTCCGTGATTCCCGGCACAGAAATCGGCGAAGGTGTCGTGATACGTACTGGTGATCGAGCAGCGACTTTCGACTATGAAGCGGAGGCCTATCTGGGAGAGGCTGTTCACAAAATCAAATCAACAAATTACGATTTTAAGGTTCAACGACAACTAATGAACGCTGGCGGGTGTGAGGCATCCGCGTTCAAAGCATTTGGCTACAAGGTCACGGGCACGGCATTCCCACTCGGCGCATGGCACAACCGTGGCGAAACCGGTGTCGAACCAGAATTTATTTCGAAGGATGACTTTGCTGGCGGCGTCATATTGATTGCCGAAGCCGCTAAGCTCGCAGGTACCTCGCCGAAAGGCGTGCTGGCCCGACTTACTGATTCGCCAATTGAAGAAGGCAATAGGCTAAAGTCGGCTCGTCTTAATCGTTAGAACCCCACAACGAAGTGCGTCGACGGGCGTATTCTGAATCCAAAATTAAATCCAAATTGATTGGATCATTCACACAAGCGGAGTTATCGAGAACACTATGGAAGTAGATGGCAGCTACCTACTGGCCCGCACGTTGAAGGAAGAAGGGGTTGAGCACCTCTTCTATCTGATGGGCGGACCCAACTACGAGATCATCAATAATTCCGAAGATATGGGAATTAAGGCGATCGACTTCCGTCACGAGCAAGCCGCGTCGATGGCTGCCCACGGATATTCCCGTGTCACTGGCAAGCCCGGTGTCACCACTGCTGCGTCTGGACCTGGCACGTTGAACCTGCTGACAGGTCAATACACAGCATGGGTCGACGGTGCACCGATGATTACGCTTGGAGGCGCTGGGCCGATCGAAGACTTTGGACGCGGTGGCTTTCAAGAAGTCGACCAAGTTGGCATATTCGAACCGATATCCAAAGCTGTGATGCGACCCAGCGATCCAGCACGTTACCCCGAGCATATTTCGACCGCTTTCCGTATTGCTACTACTGGACGACCGGGGCCGGTTTACATCGATTGCAATGAAGATGTTCTCTACGGTAAGGTCGAAGAATCAGATGCTGTTGTCCCGTCCCGCGCATCGGGAAGAGCACGACCTGCCGGTGACCCAGATCTAATCAAGCAAGCTGTAGAAATGCTTTCCGAAGCAAGCAGCCCGATGGTGTTCGCTGGCGGAGGAGTCTGGTGGTCGCAGGCATACGACGAGCTTCGACTTCTTGTAGAACGAATGGGCATTCCGTTTTACACGTCACCAATGTCACGAGGTTTACTCCCCGACGATCATGAAATGTCGTTTCCCGCGGCGCGTTCTGGAGCGTTTAGAGGAGCAGATGTAGTTCTGGTTGTTGGAACCCGAATGAACTGGATGATGACCTTTGGGCAGCGTATCGCAGCCGATTCGAAGATCATCCAGATCGATATTCACGGAGCCGAACTTGGTCATAACCGCTCGGTCGATGTTGGAATAGAGGGCGACGCCAAGGCTATTCTCCAGCAACTTGTCGGCGAAGCCGATCGCATCGGATTCGAATCGAAGACGAAATCCAAGTGGGTCGACAAGCTTCGTGAAGCAGACCTGTCGCGTAGGGATCGTGTTGCGCCTCTCGAAAATTCCGACCAACAGCCGATTCACCCTCTCCGACTTTGCAAAGAGCTTCGCGAAGTGATGGATCGAGATTCAATTCTCGCCGTCGACGGTAACGAAATTCTTCACTTCGGTCGACAGTCGATGCCGACATATGTACCTGGTCACCGCCTAAATTCAGGCCCCTCAGGCTGCATGGGAGTGGGTCTTCCATATGCACTCGGAGCGAAAATAGCGAAGCCAGACAAACAGGTCGTCGCCCTTCACGGAGACGGATCACTTGGAATGAATATTCAAGATTTTGACACAGCTGTTAGACACAGCTTGCCTATCGTCATTGTCGTGTCGAACAACGAGGGCTGGACAGCTCGTGTCGAAGGTATTCGCAAGCCCGGTCGTGAGCTTGGATTCACTCGATTCGACAAAGTCGCTGAGGCACTTGGCGGTCATGGTGAACTGGTCGAAGATCCTAAAGATCTTAAGCCAGCGTTCGAGCGTGCTTTCGCTTCGGGAGTGCCAGCTGTAGTGAATGTACGAACCGACCCTACAGCTCGAGCTCTTTCGCGATTCGTCGGATCTAAAATGGAATAGATCATCGTGTGGAAGCCGAGGTGTGAATTGCAGCAACGGCGATCAGATTTGTCATCCCGAACTAACGCTGAATGCGAAACCAATTTTGCCGTCCTACCTGATGCTTTCGAAACTGACCGAATGTGGATGTGATCGGATCAAGCATGATCCCGACCGAATTACTCAGGGGAGCCTCGAAATTGAATAGCAAGACTGGATGGTTGTATGCCAATACACCCTGCTCGGTCGATATGGATTTAAGCCTCATCGAAGCTCACGGTAACGCCCACATTAGTCGACTCGTAGTTGGCCTAAGTGCACGGTACAATCGAAACAGAAATGCTGCCAGAAGAGCCAACCGAACTGTTTATCAAAGCAATGAAGGGCCAATAGAACGTCATGACCTCAGATAGAGAACTTGGATTCACACCTACTTACAAGTTGCGAGAGATGATTGGTTCGAAAGAAATTTCGCCAGTCGAGCTCACTGAATCTCATCTGAGGCGCGCCGACGAACTCGATCCTAAGCTGGGGATATTCATAACCCGTATTTCCGACATGGCGATGGACGCCTCTCGGGACGCCGAGGCCGCGGTAATGCGCGGCGACGAGCTTGGGCCGCTTCACGGAATTCCAGTTCCTTACAAAGATACCGAACCGATGAAAGGCGTCATTTGGACGCACGGTTCGCTAACTTACAAAGACAATATTGCCGAATTTGATTCGATTCCACTGTCGAGAGTCAAAGACGCGGGAGCTATCATTACCGGCAAGACGAATACTCCTGAAAATGGTTTCGCTGGGACGACTGAAAATCGACTAGGCCCACCGGCTCGAAATCCGTGGAATCCCAACAAAACCCCCGGCGGCTCTTCAGGGGGAGCGTCGGCAGCCGTGGCTTCCGGGCTGACTAGCTTTGCGCCTGGTGGCGATGGTGGAGGTTCTGTACGAATCCCTGCTGCGTTCGCAGGGGTTTACGGAATAAAAGCAACGCAGGGCAGAGTGGCACGCGCGGCGAGTCCGACCCGTAACGCTGGTCACAACATAATGAACAATGCCACTTCAGGACCGCTCACTCGCACGGTGCGAGATGCTGCTGAAACGCTGGCGATATTCTCAGGCTACCACCCGCGGGGTGAGTACGACATGATCACGGACGACGTGCCTGATTATGTCGGGGCACTAACCAAAGGCGTGAAAGGAATGAAGATCGGCTGGACGCCCGACATGGGCGGCAATCCGGTCGATCCTGAAGTTGTGAAGATCGCCGAAAGTGCGGCGAAGACGTTCGAAGATGCGGGCGCAATCGTCGAAACGGTCGACTTCAACCCGTCTGACTACGAAGACGTTTTCTGGACATTCTTCGACTACTTCACGATCAAGGGTCTCGACGCAGCACGTGAAGATTTCGACAATCACCGTGAAGACATGACCGACTACTTCGGCGAGTACATGGATCGAGCCGATACGCTTTCTGCCGAGCGTATGTGGAACATCTTTAGCAACATCGGCGCTTACCGAAAGTACGTAAACGAATACTTCGGCAATTACGATCTGCTCCTTTCGCCATCGTTGGCAGTTCCGGCTTTTGATATTGGTGACGAACCCGACATTATCGGTGGTAAGCAAGTACTTCACCGACTCTGGGGATTCACGCCGTTCACCTATCTGTTCAATCTTACCGGCAATCCCGGTGCATCAGCTCCCGCTGGCTTCTCGTCAGAAGGTCTGCCAATTGGACTACAGATCGTGGGCGATATGAAAGACGAAGTGAGCGTATTAGCGGCGTCGGCCGCGTTGGAAGAAGCCCAACCTTGGGCCGACAAACGACCGCCCGTTAGCTAGGGCGAGTAGGCGCGGTGGTGCTATTTCTAAACAGGCGCATTTTTCCGAGTGCGAACAATGTCGATATCTCCACTCATGGTACGAGCCTGGATCGTTAGATCCGCTGATTCGGATTGGTCGCCTGAAGAATCAAGGTCGCTTGAGATGTTTCCAGATTTCGAATCTAGGTCGAGCCAAACTCCGGTATTCGGAATAACTCCAACGCTAACTTCTCCGGAAGTGCTGTTAGCAGATATTACCCCGAGGTGGGCGACACCGATTTTTAGATCGCCAGATGCCGACTTCGACTGAACGTCTGCGTGAGCCTCTGCTATATCAATGTTTCCACTGGCGGTTCTGAGTCTCGCCGACCCATTTACGACGCCAGCTGAAAAGTCGCCTGATGCTGTTTTTACGCGCAGTTGAGCACCAACGTTAGCAATACTGGCATCTCCGCTGGCAGTCTGGATTTTTACATCGCCACTTGCGTCCTCGATATCCATGTCGCCCGATGCAGAGTAAATAACGACTTCCCCGTATCGCCCAGTGCATTTAACCATTGCTGATGCGACGCTAATGCGTATGTCACTATCTCTCGGCGTCTGTACTTCGATCTTGAGTTGAACACTACTTCTCAAATAGCTGTTGCCCTTTGGTGGCTCGATCTTCAGTTCATCTCCGTTGACAACGACGGTGGTCGCTTCAGCAGCTTCACGATCCTGTCGACTGCTACCGAGTGGAGTGACAGAAACTTTGACGGTGTCACGTTGTTCTGCGACTACATCAACCGACCCGCTCGGGAGGGAAATTTTGATCGAAAGGGGAGTAGTACGCGTAAATTCGGGCATTGGATAATTTCTTTTAGTTCGTGCGATCAGGCCTAACGAGGGATATTCAAAAAAATTAAGACCGTGTGAAACCACGATAACTTCGATTGTGTTTGCCACGACGGGAATTGCGACTATATTCGCTGCCGCCCAAAACCGCGAATGCGATTGCCTCTACAAGCCAGCCATTCACGGATAGATTCTCTGATTTGGCAGCCTGCTCGACAGATTTTTTGAGGCGTTCTGGTAGGCGCAGGGTGATCCGAGCAACATCGTCTTTTGATGGCGATTCCACTGGTTCCGGTTGTGCTCCGCTGACATCGGCGGAAGCCAGCTCACTTACGACGAAATCAACTTCCTGACCATGTAATCGCGCTTCAACGGTTGCATCATTCAGTGCGAGCGTGATCTCGTCCGCTGCCCCCGACATTGCCTCTAGCAGGCAGAGTCGAGCCGCTGGTTCAATCGCCTGCGACAGTAATACGGCTGCATCAGCCACATCTTTTCCAGCCGGAGCAGCGGTCACTCGCAGGCTGTTTCTAAGTGATTCTATGTATGTTGACAATTCCATGATGTCATAATGACATTAAATATGACATCAGTCAAAGATTATGGTCGCTCACTTCGAAATCTGGATACGTAATTACCTGCAATATAGCGATTCATATCAAACAATTTACCCAGTGCTGTACTTGCGAATCACGTCCCAAATCTCGGGCTTCATTGAGTTGTAGATGAAGTAACAATAATGCGTTGCTCCCTGCGACTGCATCTCCGCTAGCATTCGATCTAGCTCGCTCGCCGTTAGCCAGTTCGATCCGAAATGCTCGAGTCCAACCCACGGCATATAGCGTTGCTGCCCACCGCTGTTGGCGATCATCTTTGCCGTCTGATCACGAACCGCAGTCGTGAACCACTCATCGGTTGCTTCGCCGTTGTAATCGCTAATCGGATACGAAGCAGCAAGCGGATAGTCGAACATCGCCCCGAACAATTCCGAAGCCAAATCTTGATCGAGACCATCATTCCAATCGATAAGAGTATCGACCCAGTTCACGATAGTTCCTCGGAATCCGGCTACACCGCCAGACCACCAATATTGCTTAGGCTGCTGGAAATCGATGTACTTCTGCTTCCTCACCGTGTTGTGACCGGTGAGCGGCTCGGCGAACGGCAAACGAGACGAGTTACCTACCTGTAAGTCGGGCAGGTGCTCTTTAATGCCATGGTACGAGCTGCTCACACTCCATTCGACTGCAGCTTGCTTGAACGAGTACCAGTCGTTGAATTTGGGGTGATCCCGCCACCAATCGTGACTCGCCACCGCACCGGGCGCTTTTGAAATGAAATTGCGAGCATATTCCGGATTAAAACTATGCAGGAATTCTTTAAAGTGCTCTCGTCCGTCGAGTACTTTTTGGAAATCCATGCCGTTGTTTGTGGCGAACTCTCGATTCTCTGGAGTGTCGATTGGCTCGACCCACAAATCATCGCGGTGGCCCGGCTGAATCTCCCACTTGAAGTCAGGACCGTCGAGCAGCAGTCCAGTGACCTGCGGGAAGTGCTTCGCAGTGTCGCGTGCACGAGCGACGGTCATCGCGGGCATGCTGGGGTCGGTGAAGCTGGGCGTGCAGTTGGATAAATCGAGCTTTCCTGATCCGAATCCGCCGTGGAGGAAATATCCCTTATCGTCCACTGTGTAGATCGTGAAGCCCTTTGAACGTCCCATGTCTAGCGCTGCTGACAACTTTTCGGCTTGCGCTACGAGATGATCGGGCATCGTGGGCGGTTTCCATGAAAGGCCATCGTAGTATTCAGGTGTTGGATTGAACGCTGCGGTTGGAACTCGTTTAACCCGTTCGTCACCCATTGCTGATAAGCCTCGTGGGTGGCCGTCTTCAGGCTGGGGATATATGTTGCCTTCGTCTTTGTGAGCCTGATCGTCGAGCAGGCATAACCACTGAAGGGCGACCTCTTTTACGCCGGCGTCGGCGAGTTCGTCCCAGAACGACTCCTCGTACATTATGTCGTTGGGCGGCCTTAGAGTCATTACTGGCCTAAGGGGCTGATTGTGGGTGATACCGGATACCATCGACTCGTTCTCCAGATGTTGGTTGTCGTACGCTGAGAATGTACACCCATTCTCGTTCGAATAAGTAGCAACATCCCGGCCGGAGCGCAGTGAAGTAGAGTGATCTTCAATGGTGGGGGCATAGCCGACGATGGCTATCGAACGAACGACCCGCGCCACCCCAGCCCCAGATTTCTCGTCTGCACTCGGGAAATTAGTGGCGTATATCGGTCGTCTTACGAAAGCGAAGGAATCGCTGTGAACTGCTCTTCGTAGAGCTGCCTGTAAAGCGATGATCGATCGAGAAGCTCTTCGTTCGTGCCTCTGTCGGAGATTTTACCTTGCTCCATTACCAAAATTTGATCAGCCGCGATGACGGTCGACAACCTGTGGGCGATAGCGACAGTTGTCCGACCCTGACGTAGTCGGGTTAGCGCCTGCTGGATTAATCGTTCAGAGAGCGTATCGAGCGAACTGGTTGCTTCATCAAGCAACAAAATTCGCGGGTTGGAAAGAATCGCACGAGCAATTGCCAGTCGCTGGCGTTCTCCGCCCGACAACCGATACCCGCGTTCTCCGACCATAGTCTCGAACCCGCTAGGCAAGCCGTCGATCAAATCGTGAATCTGAGCCGCCTTTGTCGCGTCGATCATCTCAGCTTCGGTTGCTTCCGATTTGCCGAATACCAGATTCTCTCGAATCGTACCGTGGAACATGAACGAATCTTGCGATACAACACCAATCAGTTTTGAAAGATCGGCCTGAGCCATGTCCTTCACGTTGATTCCATCGATCGACACCGACCCACTATCAGCATCGTATAGACGGGCAAGTAGGTAGCCAACCGATGTTTTTCCGGCTCCACTGGGTCCCACCAAAGCAGTAAGCCCGCCACTGGGCACGGAGAAACTAATGTCTTTGAGCTTGAACGGCGATGATTCGTCTTTGAGTGATGTTTTCTTATCTCCAGTGGAATTCTCGGAATACCTAAATCCAACATCGCTGTATACGATGTCGCCTTTAAAGTTTGCAGGGTCGACGAGAACTGGTTTGACAGGATCTTTGATCTTCGGATCGATATCGAGATACTCAAAAATTCGATCGAATAATGCGATTGAGCTCGATATTTGAATACCCCGCATGAACAGACCCGCCATCGGGAACAATAAGCGTGCCTGAATAGCGGTGAAAGCAACGATGTCACCCATTGAAATCGAACTGTCTGCTTTGATGATGAAGTAGCCACCGATGAGCCAAATTATTGCTGGAGTCATCGTGAAGAACGTCTGGATCACCACCGAAAAGCGCTGACCTGTCATCGCCTGCCGTAGACTAAGTGTTGTGAGTTCAGAACTGTTCTGCTTGAATGATTCGAACTGATCGGCTTCGCGTCCGAACGTCTTCGAAAGCATCACACCCGATACCGAAAGCGTCTCACCCGTTCGAGACGTTAGATCCGATAACGATTTTTGCGTCCGACGTGTGAGTTCACGTCTTCGTTTACCAACCTTAAACATGGCGAGAGTAAATATTGGAAGAGTGACTAATGCAACTATCGATAATTGCCACGAGATCACCAACATCGCTATAACCGCTGAAATTACAACTACGGAGTTCGAAAGCAGTACGCCGAGCGTATCGGTTAGTAGCATCTGAGTACTGGAGACGTCACCGGATATTCGGGTCTGAAGATCACCTGTACGAGTCGATGTGAAAAACGAAAGTGGTAACTTCTGGAGATGACCGTAAACGGCGAGTCTTAGGTCTTCCATTACGGTGAGACCCGTTCGCATATTGAGATAATTGGTGCCGTACGAAATCACACCACTTGCGACGGCTACGCCAATCATCCACCCAGTCAGCCAGTACAGGCTTGTGCGATCAGAATTTGGGATAGCCACGTCGATGATCTGTCGAATGAGCAAAGGCGTGGCTATCATTAGCGTCGCTGAAATGAATATCAGGATCGCAACAGTGATGAGCGTGGAGCGATACGGACGATAAAGCTTCGAGACCCTGATCAGAGTTTTTCGTGCAATCGGGCGTTTTGGAGCATCATCGAATGTCCTGCCCACTCCATGTCCGCGAACCAAAGTTCGCTCCTTAAATCGAGAGGTGAATCATTGTAGTCAACCTTTGAACATCTGACTGCAATTGTGAGTCGATGACCAAACTCGCAGTTAATAGAAGAGCGACTAGTAAACGTACTAGCCGCTTTATTTTGCTACTTAATGGTAGCCCCAAGGGGATTTGAACCCCTGTTTCAGCCTTGAGAGGGCCGTGTCCTGGGCCACTAGACGATGGGGCCACGTGGCTGCCGATCCAGGGATCGAACCTGGGTTACCAGATTCAGAGTCTGGTGTCTTACCGCTAGACGAATCGGCATCTGCGAACAGTCATTAATAGTAGCAAGGTGATTCTGTTGTGCCTAATAAAACCACGCCAAAATTCTACGAATCTCTCGATCTTTGGTGATCTTCCGCCTAATTCTGTAAAAGCCTATCTTGTTCGAAGTGAACATCGGCGGACAACTAGCCAACATCGTGGACACATTAAGAGCTAGACTGTCGCCTTCACGTAATAGAGGTAATTCCTCTGGAGGTTTCTGAATGGCGACGATCGCAACTGCTGCTGAACGGGCGAAGGCATCCGGCAAAGGACTGGAATGGGAGGGCGTGTTCCCTGCGAACCCAACTCCTGTTCATGCCGATGGGCGAATAAACGAAAAAGCGCTTAGAGCGATTTTCGAGGACAACTTATCGCATGGAGTGGGTGGATTCTGGGTTGCTGGCTCTACGGGCGAAGGTCCTGTAATGAGCGAGCAACAGCGGGCGACCACCGCACGCATCGCGGGTGAAACGATTTCAGGTAGAGGTCTTTCAATCATGCATGTCGGTGCAGTGAGTACCGAAAGCGCTGCCAAGGGCGCAAAAGCCGCTAAAGAATCAGGCAACGACGCTATTTGCTGTGTGCCACCGTTCTTCTTCAGGGGCGACGATCAGATGACGATCGACCACTACAAACGGGTCGCAGACGCGGCCGACGGATTGCCGTTCTTCGTCTACAACCTTCCACAGCTAACTCAGGTTGAGTTCACTCCTGAACTCATGGAAAAAGTTGTCGAGCAAGTGCCTTCCGTGATCGGTCTCAAACACTCAGCTTTCACGTTTGGCAACATCCGAGCGTTCGCCGATATGGGGCTAAAATGTTTCTCTGGTAATGGCGCAATTCCACTACCGGCACTGACAATGGGCGCGGTTGGAACAGTTGACGCCCCACTGTCACTTGCACCTTGGCACTACACGGAGCTGCACGATGCATGGGAACGTGGCGATCTCGCAACGGCTCAGCGATTGCAGGATGGTGCAAAGGAGATCGTCAATGTAGTGCGAATGTTTGGAGCACCCGCCAGTGTGACCAAGATGATTCTCTCGGAGCGTTTAGGCATCGACTGTGGTCGACCGATTCCGCCAGTGATGGATCTTACCGACGAGCAGCGACCGATCGTGATGGCAGCAGCGAAAGAAGCCGGTTTGCTTTCAAATCCATAATGATTCGATGCATTTAGAATTTGAAAAACCGCCCCAAAAAAGTTTTTTGGAGCGGTTTTTGTTTAACTTTTATCGGCCACTCGCCTAGTTGCCTTCGTCGACATCAACGTGAAATATCACTCGTTCTTGATCGGAAGTATTTGGTTCGCCAGACATGCCTGAAGATTAGCAGGTACGCCGGGGAATCACGAAGCGTTAAATGACGTTATGCTAATTCGTGCATTTGGCGCAACGTGTTAGCCATTTCGACCGCAGCATCTGCGTAGTCACTTGCGTGACCGATCCGAACGACGGCATCATCAGTGTTGTCCGTTGTCAGCACGCCGAAAATCACCGGCTTGCCTGAATCGTCACTGGCGCGGGCGATACCCTCGGTCGCTGCACGCGCAACGAACTCGTAATGATCAGTGTCTCCACGGATTACCGCTCCGATGCAAATCACTGCGTCGATATCACCACGCTCACCAAGTCTTCGGGCTATCAGCGGTAGTTCAAATGCTCCCGGAGTCTGAACAATCACAATGTCGTCTGAAGCGACACCGAGTTCGGTGAGTCGGGTTACAACCAAAGCTGACATTTGATCGGTTATATAATCGTTAAACCGAGCAGTTACGACTCCGATTCCTAGCCCTTTTCCGTCCATGTTCTGTTTGATCTTACGAGGTGGCATTAGTTTTTGGCCTTGTCACTCGAATTTTTGCCAATAGAATCCGACGGGTCGACTTCAAGGTCATGTCCCATTTTGTCGACCTTCGTCTGCATATAGAACCGATTCTCGTCGTTGATCGGTGCTTCCAATGGAAGTTGCTCAACCATCTGAAGTCCGAACCCTTCGAGTCCGATGACCTTTTTGGGATTGTTCGTAAGCAGCTTGAAACGTCGAACTCCGAGATCATTCAATATCTGCGCACCTACCCCGTATCGACGCAGGTCCATCGGGAAGCCGAGTCGCAAGTTTGCTTCGACCGTGTCTAGCCCTTGGTCTTGAAGCTCGTAAGCCTTGAGCTTGTTCAAAAGCCCGATTCCTCGACCTTCTTGCCTCATGTAAACCAGAACGCCGCGTCCCTCGGCTGCAATCAGTTTCAGAGCCATGTTTACTTGGTCGCCGCAGTCACAGCGAGTGCTGCCAAAAACATGACCAGTTAGACATTCCGACTCGACCCGCACGAGAACTGGCTCAGAGTCATTGATATCACCCATGTAAATAGCGACGTGTTCCGATGGATCAACAAAGCTCTTGTAAGCGATCGCCTTGAATACGCCGTGTGCAGTCGGAAGCCTAGCTTCCGCACCACGTTCGACGAGCTTCTCGTGACTCATTCGATATGCGATAACGTCGGCAATAGTAACGATAGGGAAGTCATGTTTCTCGGCTATTGTTTCCAACTGAGGTCGGCGCGCCATTGTGCCGTCGTCATTCAATATTTCGCATATAACGGCCGCAGGATGCTTGCCTGCCAAACGAACAAGATCAACAGATCCTTCGGTGTGACCAGCTCGCACGAGCACTCCGCCTTCTTCGTAGCGAAGCGGAAAGACGTGGCCCGGCTGCACAAAGTTCGCTGCTGACGATTCTAGATCGGCAAGCAACTGAATCGTGTGCGCCCTGTCGGCAGATGAAATACCGGTGGTAATCCCGAATTTAGAATCGACGGTTACCGTGAAAGCCGTCCCGTGTTCCGCCGTATTGTTCTGCACCTGCATTGGAAGTCCGAGACGATCAAGATCATCTCCTATCATCGGAGTGCAAATTAGTCCGCGCGCCTCATTCGCCATTACCGTGATGTTCTGCGGTGTGGCATCCTGAGCCGCCATCACCATGTCGCCTTCGTTTTCGCGGTCTTCGTCGTCGACGAGGATCACGATCCCACCCTTTGTGATCTGTTCGAGTGCTTTTTCAACCGACTCGATGGCTCGAGCTTCTACTGAATCGGGTATGTGTGGATTTATCGTCATATTTTGTGGAAGCTTATTCAACGATGATTATTACTTGGGAAGATTATTCAGGTATGGCGCTATGAGGTTTGCAACGTACTTAGCGTTTACATCGGCCTCGAGATTCACCTTTGAACCCTCTGGGCGTTCGTTAATTGTCGTGTGTTCGAACGTGAACGGGATTATCGCAATACTAAAACTATCGGCATAGCGATTGACCACTGTTAGGCTGGTTCCATCAATCGTGATAAAACCTTTCTCAACGACGTTTTCAATTATATTCTCTGCAGCCTCGATGACCAAGACTTTCGAATTCCCGTCTTCAACAACAGAGCGAACCCTTCCAACGCCATCGACGTGACCTTGCACCATGTGCCCACCAACTCGGTCGCCGTAACGTAGTGATCGTTCGAGGTTGACATTGCTGTCGGGTTTAAGATCACCAAAGTTAGTTCGAACCAGAGTTTCGGGAACGGTTTCGACAGTAAACGTGAAGTCGATTTCGGAAAGTGCAGTGACGGTAAGGCAGGCACCAGCTACCATGATCGACTCGGAGATTTTTAGATCTTTAAGCACTTGATTAGCTCGAACGACGAGGGTTTCACCGTCGAATCGTACGACGGTTCCTACTTCTTCGATAATTCCTGAAAACATTGCCTGATTTTGCCTACTGCCGGCTTGGTTCAATCGAATCCGTCGAGTACATCAACTCGACTTTGAAACGAAGCCTTCTACAAGAATATCTCCGTCGATGACTGTGTGGGTGATGTTTTCTAGCACGAGAGCATCGTTGATTACTGATATTCCGAGTCCGGCTACTGGTCCAGGTGCTTTTTTCCCACCGATGATCTTTGGTGCGATGAACGCAGCTACCTTGTCGACAAGCCCACTTTCGACGAACGCCCCAGCGAGTCCAGTCCCAGCTTCTATCATCATATTGTGAAGCCCCTTTGATCCGAGTTCGTCCAAGACGGCGGCTAAGTCAATTTTCGAGCCAGCAAGGGCGCATTTCAAAATCGATACATGAGGGGCAGGTGATGTTGCATCAACGTCTTGTCCAACAACCCAAAGAATTTCGCCCGGCTCGTCTATTAGCAGCGCGTCAGAAGACATTCGACCATGTGTATCGATGATTACCCGAAGCATTGGCCGACCAGTTGGATTACCGTCAGAATCTCGTGCGGTCAGCCTTGGATTATCACCTAGTACCGTGCCTATACCTGTCACCAGTGCATCGGTTTGTCTTCGCATTTCGTGAACTAAAGTGCGCGAAGATTCATTTGTTATCCACTGCGATTCGCCCGTACGAGTTGCGATCTTTCCGTCGAGGCTCGTCGCCAGTTTTAGAGTGACCAATGGGCGTTGAGTTTTCAGATGATGATTAAAGCCTTCGATAAGAAATTCGGCCCGCTTGGTCTGCTGTTCAGTAGCCTCTCGGACTATCTCGATCCCGGCAGCCTTTAGCTGTCGGAAGCCGTTTCCAGAAACGCTTGGATTGGGATCTTCAAGCGGTGACACAACCTTGGCAATCCCGGCCGCAATTATTGCTTCGGTGCAGGGCGGAGCCACGCCTTGAAACGCATGCGGCTCTAGTGAGCAGTAAAGAGTTGCGCCTTTCGCGTGTTCGCCGGCTTCTGCAAGTGCGATCGGTTCGGCGTGTCGCCCCGGTCGCGGCTCGGTCATGCCTTCGCCAATGATTTGGTCGTATTGAACGACGACAGCACCTACAGCGGGACGGGGTGCAACACCTCCCATAGCCTGTTCGGCGAGATCTAGTGTTCTATCAAGTGGAGTACTTATGACTGAGCCTCAGTAAAATCTAAGAACGCTTGATGTGGCTGTCGAAATCGAGATGCGCCCGGCTAGCAGTCGGTGATTCTTGGCCCTGGTAACGACTACTAAGTTCCTTCGATCCATATGGACGATCTACTTCCGTCGTCATCTGCTGGAACGAAATCTGACCGATACGCATTCCAAAGTACAGAGTAATCGGGAGTCGAGAGACATTCGCCAGTTCAAGCGTGAGATTGCCAGACCATCCTGGATCGATAAAACCGGCTGTTGAGTGAATCATTAAGCCGAGTCGACCTAACGAACTCTTGCCCTCGATTCGAGCAACGAGATTGTTCGGCAGAGTCAATTTTTCAAGTGTGCTGCCCAGCACGAATTCGCCCGGGTGAAGCATGAAGGGCTCGTCGTCTTTGATGATTACCTCATCGGTTAGATTCGGTACGTCTTTGCGGAGATCGATATAAGGCAGAGTCGAATTTCGAAATACCAATATCGTGTTTGCAAGGTGAAAATCGACACTAGCGGGCTGGACGTCGCGGTCGGAATACGGCTCAATACCGATTGTTCCAGCTTCGACTGCTTCCCTTATCGATCGGTCGCTCAGGACCATGCGGATTTCCTTCGTAAATGCTGCAGTAAAACTTATGCATTGCGATTCGCCAGTAACCAAAAAAAGGCTGGCGACATCGAGATTGTATGTGCTGACGGAACCCTGCGGACAGTGTTAAACACAAGTTAAACAATAAAGTGCGGATTCCT
>CAWVYJ010000043.1:0-16767 GCA_963934365.1 uncultured Dehalococcoidales bacterium
TAATTTCACTGAGACTTCTTCGAAGTCGGCCATTTTCCGCTTGTCCTGTACACGCGTACATTGATTTCTTGGGTGAGAATAATATCTCGCTCGGTGTCATATGAACTAGCTAGAAGATATCAATTCGATGCTAACTGGGTGCGAGTGTCGATCGCTAAGGGTATATTGACTCGGCAACCGAAAGAGAATCGTGACGCGAACTAAAGTGTGGGCTTGCGAGACCTGTGAATTCAAGCTTGAGAAGGACGTAACTAGACGTGACTACCAACGATTGGGGATCGATATACAAAGAAATGGGTGCGAAGCCAGTAATAAACGCTACCGGCAGCGTTACATTGCTCGGCGGATCGACTCCTGTTCCAGAAGTTAAAGCCGCGATGGATGCAGCAGATTCTGCTTATATTCCATTGATTGAACTTGAACAGGTGGCCGGTGATCGAATTGCCGAAATGCTTGGCGTTCCAGCGGCTTACGTAACGTCAGGTGCAGGCTCTGCACTAACACTTGCAACGGCAGCATTTATGGCGGGTACTGACGATGCAAAAGTCGAACAGCTACCTGATACGACAGGCATGCCGAACGAAATTCTTATTCAGAAGCGTCAGCGCTACTGGTACGACCGGTGTCTCGAACTTGCTGGGGCAAAGCTGGTTGAGTTTGGCGATGAGAATGGCACAACCGAGGATGACCTCAAAAACGCCATTAATGAACGTACCGCAGCTGTTCACTATGTTGTGTACGAACAGAAGCCAACCGACCCTAATGTGCTAACCCTCGAGCAGGTGCTCGAAATCACCCACGCAGCAGGAAAGCCTGTTTCCGTCGATGCGGCAGGTCAGATCTATCCTCTAGAAAATTTTGGTAAGTACGTGAAAATGGGAGCCGACTTCCAGTGTATTGCTGCGAAGTACATGGGTGCTCCGCATTCGACGGGATTTGCTCTCGGTACCAAGGAAGTTATTGATGCTATTAGCCGACATTCTTTTGTGGGTTATGAGGGCAGGCGAATTCGTGGAATTGGTCGTCCGCAGAAGATCGACCGACAGGAAATCATGGGAGTAGTCGCTGCTGTAGATCGCTGGCTCACGATAAACCACGAAGATCGATTGGCATTTGCTGAAAATCAATCTCAGGCGGTATTGAAGCCGCTTCAGGGTATTCCTGGAGTTACTGCAAAGATCAACAATAATATTATGGGACACCAGCCGTTCGGTGTGATTCTTAGTCTCGACTCCGCTATTGTTGGGTTCACCAATGATGACCTAGTTGAGAAGCTTCAAAACGGCAATCCTTCCATCTGGATGCGTGTTGCAATGGACGCACCGCAAATTGAAATTCATGTTTTTGGCATGAGTGAAGGTCAACCTGAACTGGTCGGCAATGCAATTGCCGCCGCAGTGAAGGGCTAGCGTGAATTTGGGTCGATTATGAATAATGCGCCCGGTGAGTTGGTCGGGCGTATTTTTTGTTTACCGGAGTCACAATTACGCTGCCAGTTGGCAGGCTATCGTTGTACTAAAGCAGTAGTAGGAGATTAGCTCGTGACAGTAGAAAGCGTAGGAGTGATGAGCCCCGGAGATATGGGGAGTGGTGTCGGTGGAATCCTGAAACAGAACGGTCTGAGGGTCATTACAGCACTCAACGGTCGAAGTGATGACTCGAAGCGGCGGGCAAGTGAACAGGGATTCGAGGACGTCGGCTCGCTTGATGAACTAGTAATTCAATCCGATATCGTTCTATCAATACTCGTACCATCCGAAGCACTGTCGTTCGCTGAAAATATTGCCGAGGTGATGGTTCGGACCGACGCTAAAGTCGCATTTGCCGACTGCAATGCTGTTTCGCCGGCGACCGGTATGAAAATAGGTGAAGAAATAAGTGGTGCCGGAGGTAAATTTATAGATGCTGGGATTATTGGCGGGTCACCACGTACCGGAGCAGTCCCACGTTTTTACGCCTCTGGTGAGCACGCCAATATTCTTGGTGAACTAGACGGCAAGGGAATTTCTGTGCCGATAATGAACGGTCCCATCGGTAGCGCTTCGGGACTCAAAATGGTCTACGCTGCGCTTACAAAAGGCACCGCTGCTCTTTACGCATCGACGCTGATGACAGCTAAGTCGCTCGATCTGTATGAAGAGCTGATTACTGAGTTGGAGCAGAGCCAAACGGGTACGCTTGCTGGCATGGATAGCTTGAAGACGGTTTCTACTAAAGCTTTTAGATGGATCGGTGAGATGGACGAAATAGCTGCGACTTTTGGATATGCAGGAACTACGTCCAAGATCCACGAGGGAGCTTCGGAAACGTTCAAGGCAATCACTGATTCATCGATTGGCCACGAACGGGTCGATTCAGTCAACAAAAAACGTTCGCTAGAGGATTCGATCTCCGCAATGCTTAAGAAAGCCGATTAGTTAGAAAATAGGTGATCACAAAACTTGCACTCACGGTTTTTTTAGGATCAGTTGTAATTAACGCTACAGTCGGAATCTTTTCGTTATTCGCCGGAGAATTTGTCTGAACTGTGAATATGCCGGAATCGATATGGGCGAGGATGGCACGTCATGATACGAGTCGTTAACCCTAGATTTCAGTTCGAAATACATTGGTAAGCGCGCCAGTAATGAACTAATCAGCTAGTGGAAGCGAACAGCAACTCTGTCCGAATCAAACGCTACTTCTTGTCAGCTTCGATCTGAGCCTTCAGGTTATCGGTAATTACTTTGAACTCTGCGGCAACTTCGTCAGATTCTAGTGAAGCTGGTCCCTGTGAATTTGTGTATTCGGCGCTCATTGTGAGGGCGCCCAAGAACGGAAGTTCCATCTCTTCGGCGAGAGCCTGACCACCGCCTGTGCCGAACACGCCTCCTGAAAGGTTTTCGACAACTCCGAAGACTTTCAGATTCATCTTCTTGATCATGTTTATCGAGCGCTTAGCGTCGAGAACTGCAAGCTCATGTGGAGTAGTGACGATCACAAATCCGTCTAGGTTTAGAGTTTGCATGACCGTAAGCGGAGCGTCAGATGTTCCCGGAGGAAGATCAACAACCATGTAATTAGGATCTCCCCACTCGGTCGAGTGTAGGAACTGGTTGATGGCGTTATGAATCATCGGACCGCGCCAGACAATCGCTTCATCTTCGTTGTCCTGAAAGAACGCCATCGACATGACCTTCACACCAAAACGGGACGGTGGAATTAGCTTTTCACCGTTCTGAATCGGACCTTCGGAAATCCTTAGGACGCGAGTCACATTAGGGCAGTCGATATCGCAGTCAAACAGCGCAACATCGTTATCCTGACCAGCAAGTGTCACTGCAATGTTCGTTGCAACAGTCGTTTTGCCGACTCCACCTTTACCCGAGTAAACCCCAACTCTAATGCCAATTCCTTCAAGTGACTCAGAAACTTTTCGTCGTTCTTGAAAGTTAGCACGCACCTGTGCAAGACGTGCTTCTTCTTGTGGGGTTAGTTTTCGAGGTGACGACATATTGTTAGGTCAGGATACTTTTGGTCGCGGCGAACCGCAGAATAATAGATACGTATAAAGCGAATTGGTTTAGTCGATACCCAACAGGCGCTTACCGTCTTCGGTAATCATGTCTGGAGTCCATGGCGGGTCAAACACAACGTCAACCTGCACATCTTCGACATCGTCGATCTCAGCTATTCGCCATTCGGCCTGCTGAGCTATGTAAGGACCCATCCCGCAACCTGGTGCGGTCAGAGTCATCTCAACGTGAACATCACCATCGGCTACCTCGACGGTATAGATAAGCCCGAGGTCAACGACGTTGACCGGGATTTCTGGGTCGTAAACATCGCGCAGAGCCTCTAGAACAGTGTCCTGCTGTAGTACTTCAACGTCGGCCATTATTATCTCCGTCAACCATGCGAAATTGAGTT
This sequence comes from uncultured Dehalococcoidales bacterium, assembly GCA_963934365.1. Lineage (GTDB taxonomy): Bacteria > Chloroflexota > Dehalococcoidia > Lucifugimonadales > Lucifugimonadaceae > Lucifugimonas. Next base: position 3,910 of record CAWVYJ010000043.1, read on the forward strand.
CAACATGGGAACTAAATCAGAATCATAATCGTGTGAATATTAGTCTACCAGAGAGGTAAGGAATTGTTGTGGTTTGCACCGATACACGGTCTATGCAAACCGCAATAAATGCCATATCTCGCTGCCTGCGCCACACATGTGTTTATCCCGTGGCCACCAAAAAGAGCGACAAACCTTATAGACCAACTGAACTTAACGTCATTCTTCGAGAGGACTGAACTGGTGGATTATTTGGCCCTGTGATCTGAGTTTTGACAAAACTGATCTATGGTTCTTGATCTCTTCTGATGTTCATCTCTAATTTGAGTTGGACGGAGGCGTACTCATCAATCTCTGTCCCTTGGTTAGAAATAACGATCCCATATTCAGTTCTGGCCGCCTCGATCGAAACTCTGCTATCAATCACATCTTCCAGAACTGCGGATGCTTCTCTCTCAAGCGGGTCGCCCCATCCACCAGCACCGGCCATTTCGTGACGAATGACATCGTTGTGACCCAGTTGGACTTGCGCCAATGTAGGAAGAAGTTTTTCGGTCGATCCCGGATTTAGGATATTCAATGAGGGTGATCCGGGCAATCCACCCTGTAAACCGTAGGGTGGGAATTTCCGCTTATCTGATCTAAGTTGAAGTATTGCCGGGTCACCAAGGTTGGTGATCTGTTTGGCATATGATTGCGCACCTCGGAACTTCCCTGCACCACCGGAATCTTGAATGAGCGCGTATTCGTCAACGATTATTGGATTCTCGACTTCCAGGATTTCTACAGGAGAACTCGCAAGGTTGGAAGCCGGATGAGAAACACCCTCGGCGCCATCGCTGTTTGGTCCTCCGCCACGTGCACCACCGAAGAAATCCACTAATGCGTACTGGCTGCCATCAGGCCTTGTACCTCCGATACTAATCAGCGTGTTGCCACCTTCCCCATCGGCTGGAACTCGGTCTGGGACGGCCTGCGCCAGCGCCCCCAGAACGGCATCCATAGTTCGGAACCCCGTTATTCCTCTTGCTGCCACTGGGGCAGGATGAACCGGATTGACAACTGTTCCTTCGGGAACACTGATGTGAATTGGTCGGTGATAACCGGCAGCGTTCGGGATATCAGGGTCCATTATCAGCCTGATAGCTCCGTAAATTGCTGCTTTTGTGAATGGCACTGGTGCGTTTATACCGGCCGGAACCTGAGGTGAAGAACCATCGAGATCAACGAAAATTTCGTCCCTCTTGATTTCGAGTTTCACAGCGATTCTGACCGGTCCTTCTTTCAGATTTTCCGCATCGATAAAATCTTCGAACTCAAACGTGCCGTCGGGTAATGCAATGATTTCGCTTCGTGCGCGTTCCTCACTGTAATCGAGTAGGGCATCAAAGTACCTGACGAGTTCTTCAGCACCGTATCGATCGACGAGATCTAATACAGCACGCTCACCTATGTCGCATGCAGCAAGTTGAGAACGCATATCACCGCGTACCTGAATCGGCAGTCTTACATTCGTCTCGATAAAGTCGAAAATAGCCTCATTTGGTGTTCCTGCGTCATACATTTTCGACGTAGGTATTCTCAGCCCTTCCTGATAGATATCAACTGACTCCGTCGAGTTGCTTCCGGGAACCAGCCCGCCCATATCAGCCTGATGCGCAACAACCCCAACGAATCCATGGAGAGTTTTTTCGGTGAACACTGGCTTGATGATGTAGACATCTGGTAGGTGCATTCCACCGGACGTGTACGGGTCGTTGAGAATGAACACATCATTAGGATTAATACGACCCGCAAATTTGGTAAGTACGGAGTCGATTGCTGCCGGGAACGAGCCTAGGTGAAGCATTATCGTGAGACCCTGAGCTATTACCTGCCCATCGGCTGCACAAAACGCCGTTGAGTAGTCCAGAGCGTCCCGCACAACTCCTGAGTAGGCCGTACGCATAACTGTGATCGCCATTTCATCGACGAGCGAGTCGAGCCCATTACGAACAACCTCAAATGTGATTGGATCCACTTTGTTTTCAATCACGATTCACTTCCAGACCTTTGTTAACCATGATGATATTGCCCAGTTCATCGACCCGTGCTTCCGTACCAACCGGTACCAGCGTCGTGGAGTCATACTCTTCGATAATTAGTGGTCCCGATCGGAATGTGCTGGTCAATTCTTCCCGGCTAATAACTTGGGTCATAATTGAACCTTGCTCTTTACCGAAATACGCCTCTCGAGGTCGTTGCCTGTCTTGAGAGACATTTACTGAATGCGGGATAACCCTGTCCACTTCCATACGGAACGTTGACCTGATAGTGATCAGATCGACTGGCTCGTCCGATGCCCGACGTCCGTAAGTTCGTTGATGTTCTTGGTGAAACCGTTCGATAATTTCACTTACGAGATTCTCATCCGTTGTGATGTCAGCTGCTACGGTCAATTCGTACGCCTGTCCGCGGTACCTTAGGTCAGCCGTCCTCGACCAAGATCCACTAACGTCCTCTCCCATATCTTCTTCTCTGAGTCTTTCAAGCGACGATGATTCGAGTTCCGTAAATCTATCAGCGATTTCCTGTGAACCCATTATTTCTGGATCAGCTATTGTCGTTCTGGAGAACCCGTACTCTGGTAAGGCTTCAAGCAAACCGAGGGTCGAGAACACGCCAGGCGACGCGGGAACTATAATTTTCTTGATACCGAGTGATCGTGCCATTTCCGCAGCATGAACAGGTCCACTCCCTCCAAACGCCATTAGGGTGAAGTCTCTAGGATCGCGACCTCGATATGTCGTTACCGATTTGATTGCTCGGATCATCATCGTGTTGGCTACGGCATAAACGCCATAAGCGGCGTCTTTCGTCTCGATTCCCAACTGGTCTGATGCCGATTGATTAAGAGCGTCGTACGCTGCACCGGCATTGACACTGACCGACCCGCCCGCAATTGAAGTGGGATTTATGTAACCTAGCACGACATTAGCGTCGGTCACGGTGGCCTCACTGCCGCCCTGTTGGTAACACGCAGGTCCTGGAACAGCTCCAGCTGATTCTGGTCCAACCCTAAGCGATCCACCTGAGTCTATACGTACGATACTACCGCCTCCAGCTCCAACTTCTGCTATATCGATTACCGGTAACTTAAGTGCATGACCCCGGCCTTTTACAAGCCGGCTGGAGAGTTGAATTCCTGCGCCAATCTCATACTCTGTTGTTAGGCTTGGTTCCCCGTTTTCAATCAAGGAGGCCTTTGCTGTTGTACCTCCCATGTCAAAAGTGATTACGTCTCTTAGACCTAGGCGTTCGGCTAGACGATGCGCCTCGATAACTCCAGCTGCAGGTCCAGATTCGATAATTCGAGCAGGTGTACGACGGGCGGCGGTGTAGGACATTACACCACCGTTCGATTGCATGATCGAAATGGGAACAGGTATGCCTGCTTGGTCGAGCCGAGATCGCATCGACTTTAAATAACCGTCGACAATCGGACCGATGTACGAATTAATAACGGTGGTACTTGTACGCTCGTACTCGCGTATTTCTGGAAGCACATCGATGGAAGCACTTATGTAGGCATCCGGAAATCGGTTTTGCACCGCTTCCAAAACTCGCCTTTCATGTACAGGGTTAGCGTAAGAATGCAACAGGCAAATAGCGATGGCCTCGGGCTGAGTTTTTTCAAGCTCGCATAGCACTGTTTCGAGAGAGACTTCGTCAAGGGGATCCCTAATCGAACCATCGTGCATCATTCGCTCTTTGACCTCATACCTGTTGCGGCGGAGCGCAAGAGCTTTAGGAGGCGTGTAATCAAGTGAAAACAGATCTGGGAATCTGAGGCGACGGAATTCCAGGATATCGCGGAAGCCTTTTGTCGTGATTAGGGCTGTTCTTACACCCTTGTTTTCAAGGATTGCATTGGTAGCAACAGTGGTTCCATGGATTATTTCAGACACCAAACTGGTCTTGAGATTTTCCGTTAGCAGGAAATCCTCTAATCCTTCAACTATTCCCCGTGAAAAATCATCCACTGTGGTCGATACTTTTCTAACGGTGTAATGGCCATCGGATCGTAACATCACAAGGTCAGTGAACGTTCCACCTATATCTGCCCCGATTCTCAGGAGGGTTCGGGCACGCGCTTTACCTGATTTCAACCAATTGGATCCTTATATTCTGATGGGATTGGACACCTTAAAACATCTTGGATGTTCCAGCTATACGATTTGGTTAAATTAACGGAACTTACCTCGACCACTGACTTCTACAATGTCTTCCAGAATCCCTTTCCTTGTGCAGAAGTAATGATCGTGGATATTAATCGTTGTTCCGGCGTGACTAGGCAGAAGGTAAACAATATCGCCGAGTTGAAGATTTTGACTCGAACCGTGCAGAAGAAGTGTTCCGTGTTCTTCGGAGAGTTTAGTGAATTCGGCGCCTTCCATCCCCATCACACGAGGAGGTCCGTAATCATTCGCAATCGACTTCAGCCCAACATCTAGGATTGCGCGATCAGGTACGGGTTTGCTGATTACTTGCGTCATGATCGTGAGCGCGGGTTGGAACGATAGTTTTTGATCGACGTACTGACCGTCCATGAAAATGTAACTTCCCGCCTGAATTTCGGTCACCTCGTGTATTTTACTGGTTATGTCATGTGTGCTTGTGCCGCCTGCGCTTACCGTACTCACATGTAATCCTGCGGCTTCTACTTCGGCCACCGCAAACTGTAGCTTTTCTAATGCCTTATGTGCTTCCGGGATTCGCTCATCACCAAAACCAAATATGTGTCCTTCGTAACCATTAAGCCCGTCGAATCTCAGACCAGGTAAATCATCAACTATTTTCGCCAGCGTCGTAGTCGGATCACCGGGCTCTACTCCGCAACGGTTCAATCTGAGATTTACATCGATGAGAATGCCGACTCGTGATTCCGCAGCTACCGCTGCATTGGATATTTCCCGCGCGTTACTGGCATTGTCTACAACTACCTTGATGTTGGCGTTTCGAGCGAGAGCTGCCAGTCGTGCGATTTTTGAAGCGCTTACTATTTCGCTGGTTATAAAGATGTCGTAGACACCGCCTTCAACCATAACCTCAGCCTCGCCGACCTTGGCACAGCACACCCCGATTGCGCCAGCCTCGATCTGCTTCAACGCCCAGTAGGCGCTTTTAGTCGTCTTGGTGTGAGGGCGCATTGCTGCGCCACCGGATGAAACGATCTTCTGCATATCGCGGATGTTAGCTTCGGCAATGTCAAGATCTACGATCATGGCCGGAGTATCTATCTGCTCGACAGGTGTTCCTGAAGATGGCAGGTTTTCAACAGGCAACAGAGCTTCTCCATTCATCAATCTACGCACCACGCGTGTGTGTTCAAGAAGTAACTAATCATAAGGCATTCCGTGATATGAATCGCAACGTGTTAATCACGCCTATCCAGACTTTGTACCACGACCTAGAACATCCGTCTCACATCACTCTGCCAATAATCCCTAGGTGATTATTTGGTAAAGATATGACGTATTACCCGCGCTGCATATCGGTTGCGTTGGTAGCGCGGCTTGTTAGATAAAAATAATGTGAATCTAAACGGGTCTTTTGTGTAGATGCGTTGACAATAACGAAGTCGCCCGCTGACCAGAATAGTTGATACAAATACATGGTCAGTCGTTAGTTGGCTCCGACTAGTTCTTCGGGAATGTCGTCAGTGGTTGCGGGAACTAGTTCTACTGCTTTCGCTGGCTCAGGATCTAACGACTTCGAGTCACCTAAGTCGACGAGTACTTTGCGTATGTCGACTACCTGGTCCCGGAGCAACGCTGCTTTTTCGAACTCGAGGTCTCGTGCAGCTTTTTTCATCTGTTTTTCGAGATCTTTCAACAGCCTCACCAGATCGTTCTTTGGCAATGCAGATGGCGTGATATATGGCGTCTTGGATTCAGCGGTTTGTCTGACCTGCGTTGTAATATCTTTCACTGCCTTAACAATGGAAGTCGGAATGATCGAGTTGGCGTCGTTGTGCGCCCGCTGAATCTCGCGACGTCGAGATGTTTCGTCCATGGCGTACTTCATCGACTTAGTGATCTTGTCGGCGTACATCACGACCTTGCCTTCGACGTGTCGTGCGGCTCGACCGATTGTCTGAACCAGAGAAGTACTGGAACGTAGATAGCCTTCTTTGTCAGCGTCGAGAATTGCGACTAGCGAAACCTCTGGTAGGTCCAGGCCTTCACGGAGTAGGTTGATTCCAACTACGACATCGTAAACACCGAGCCGCAAGTCTCGGAGAATTTCTGTGCGCTCCAGAGTCTGAATATCAGAGTGGAGGTACTGTACCCGTACTCCGAGTTCTCGCAGATAGTCGGAGAGCTCTTCTGCCATGCGTTTAGTCAGCGTCGTTACAAGCACTCGTTCGTGCTTTGCCGTTGTTGCCTGAATCCGTTCCATTAGGTTGTCAATCTGACCTTCGGTCGGCTCCAATATGATCTCTGGATCTATCAGTCCGGTCGGGCGAATCACTTGTTCAACACGACGCTCTTCATGTGCCGCTTCATAAGGACCTGGGGTCGCAGATACATAAACGATCTGGTTGACTCGATCTTCAAATTCCTCGAAGGCGAGAGGGCGGTTATCAATTGCAGAAGGCAGTCGGAACCCGTAATCGACCAGACTAGTCTTGCGGGCGAAATCGCCTTTGTACATGCCGTTTATCTGCGGGAGGGTGATATGCGATTCGTCAATAAATATCAGGAAATCGTCAGGGAAATAATCCAGTAATGTCCACGGTGCGGATCCCGGTGAGCGTCTCCCAAGAGGACGGGAATAGTTTTCGATTCCCGGGCATGAACCGGTTTCTTTTAGCATTTCTAAGTCGAAGTTCGTCCGTTCTTCTAGCCGTTGTGCTTCAACGAGTTTTCCATTTAAACGCAGTACGTCCAATCGTTCGCCAAGCTCGTTTTCGATGTCCTTCAGAGCCTCCTTCAGCTCGTCTTCAGGAGTTACGAAATGCTTGCCGGGGAAGATGTCGATGTGATTGAGTTCTGCAAGAATTTCGCCAGTGAGCGGGTCGAGCTCGATGATGCGTTCGATCTCATCACCGAAGAATTGAATTCGAATTGCAAGCTCTTCATAAGCTGGCATGATTTCGAGTGTATCTCCACGAAGACGGAAGCGACCCCGGACCATCTCCATGTCGTTTCGTTCGTAGTACATGTCGATGAGCTTGCGAACAACTTTGCGAAGCCCGGGCTCTTCACCTTTGCGCAGGCTTAGTACGACTGAACGATATTCCTCAGGAGAACCGAGGCCGTATATGCACGAAACGCTAGCGACGATTAGGGTGTCGCGGCGGGTTAGCAATGCTCTTGTTGCTGCGTGTCTGAGACGGTCAATCTCTTCATTTACGTCGGATTCCTTTTCGATGTATGTGTCTGACTGGGGGATATATGCCTCGGGCTGGTAGTAGTCGTAGTAGCTAACGAAATACTGGACCGAGTTATTCGGGAAGAAATCTTGGAACTCGGACGATAGTTGAGCGGCAAGCGTTTTGTTGTGTGCAATAACGAGGGTGGGGCGCTGAACTTCTTCGACGATCTTTGCCATCGTGAATGTCTTACCGGAACCAGTAACGCCGAGCAAAGTCTGATGTTTCAACTCGTCGTTTAGACCGGCTGTCAGTTCGCTAATCGCCGTTGGTTGATCGCCAGTCGGTTGGAAGTCAGCTTCGATCTCGAATTGGCCTTCGATTTTCGGGTTCGGCATTCCTGAATTCTACCCGTGAACTACCGAGGTTGAATCGTGAATGTCATTCGCTGCATGCCATTGTGCAACGGAGTTACAAGGTTGAACGAGATTAAATCTCATCCCAGTTTTTTGGGATCTGTGGAATTCCCCAGAGAATATCAGGTCGCCAATCGGCCCAAATATTGCTAAATGGCTTACGGTTTTCCGCGATTGTTTGTAGGGCACGAGCGGCGGTATCGCGAACTTCCTGAGCCTCGAACGCTGTGAAAATTCCCGCTTCGATAGCCTCTGCGAATTCATCTTCATCTTTGTATCGCCACGTCTTGCGATCTGGCTGAACCACAACGTCTAGGAACATATCCCAAGTATCGAATCCGAGTCTCGTTCGCTTATACGTGGCGTCGATATTGATGTACCAACTTCGGACTTCAGTCATGTTAGGCTCCCAGAATACCCAGAGTGACCACATGAATCTTGGGTTCTTTATGCGGAGCGTTCCAGAGGTGTGCCAATTTCTTTCTGCCATGTCCCATTGTTTGGCGATCATGGTTTCGGCGCTCAAACGCCGATTTCCACCGTCGTACTTGGCAGACGGGTCGGTCACTCCGTTAAGTACAGGCGTTTCCAGCGGCAACCATGTGACCACCAGTTCTGGAGAATCGACCACCACGATTGATGGGAAAACGGTCTGCACGCAACCTTGAAACACATTGCGAATCACAATGTGCTTTCCAGGCTCGAATCGGGTTGCGGGAATCATTGATTCTTGAATATATCTATCTTTGCAATATCAGGGAGACCATTGGCGCATTATGCCTGTTGTGACAACATGCTCATCTGCAAATTACTTAGCGGAGTTTATAGATGACGAACTTAAAAGTTGTAATCGGAACCGACCACGTGGGTACTCACTACGCCGACGAACTGATTGATTCCTTCCCTGATATCGATTTCATCGTTGCCTATGAACCCTCTGATCATGTTGAGGCTGTAAAAGGCGCTGATGCTTTCTTTGGGTGGCCTAACGGCGAGGCTTTCGATGCCGCAGATCAACTGAAATGGATTGCTTGCCCCGGTATGGGAATCGACAAAATTGTTGCCTACCAGAACATCGTTGAATCCGAGGTGCCGATTACTAACGCTCCAGGAACACACGTGACCTCTATGGGTGACCATGTGATAGGGGTTATGGTCGGACTGACTCATCGTTTTCAGGAAGCTTTTGAAGATCGTCAGAAGAAAACGTGGGATACTGAAAAGTACGCTGCACGTATTACTGAAATTACCGGCACAACCGTGGGTATTTTTGGACTAGGGGCGATAGGTCGAGCGGTTGCTGAACGGGTATCAGCTTTCGGTACAACGACATATGCAATTGACCCGGCACCTTTGAATGTTCCAGCAACTATTAAAGAATGTTGGGACTTGGAACGACTCGACGATCTGGCCAAAGTGTCTGACTTCCTTGTTATAGCGGCACCGGTGCTCGATACAACTCGAAATTCAATTGACGCTCGCCGAATCGCGATGATGCCCAAGGGCAGCTACATAATCGTGATCTCACGTGGCGAGATTGTCGACGAAGATGCAATGTGCGATGCACTGGAATCGGGACACCTAGCGGGTGTAGCACTTGATGCGACTGCGGTTGAGCCATTGGCTGACGATTCACGATTGTGGACGCTTCCAAACGTAATTCTTACGCCACACTCCTCGGCGCTTACGCCTGAGCTATATGAAATGCGACGACAGGCGTTCAAGTCAAATCTGCGCCGGTTCGCTGCTGGTGAAAAACTTGAGAACATTTGCAACAAGACGGTAGGATTCTAGGTTCTCGCAAATAAGAGCGAACTGAGGCGACTGATCCGTTGATTGGTAGCCTCAGTTCGTTAAGTTCAAATCTGGTCGGATACTTTGTGTCGGGCCAGCACGACGATCTCGTCACTTTCTTCATCAAGCTCTCCGCCTTCGAAATTACCCCACATTTCGATAACTTCCAGCCCAACTCGGTCGCACAACGCAATGATCTGTTCGGGGTAAAGATAACGAACCACAACCTTGAGTTCCTGACGTCTAAGAATCTCACCCTTGGGATCGAGTTCTTCAGCAATCTGAACGCCGTGGTTTAGTTGCGATTCCATATCGAAGCGATTCCTCGCCGTAAGCACATATCGACCACCGTCGGGCTTATCGACAACCTCAAGAAGAAACTCTTCATCAGGATCATCGGCAAGCATTTCAGGGTCTGGGTAGAACAGATTGAACGCCATTGTTCCGTCCGGCGCCAGATGCTTTGCGGCGCAACAGAGCGTGTCGATCTGTTCTGCCTCAGTCGTAGCTAATAGCAGCGTACGAGCCGGAATAGTCACAACTGAAAACTGTCGTTTCAGGTCGAAATCGCGCATGTCGGCCTGAATTAGGCGAAGGCTGCCATCGAGTGGAGCCACGTCCAGAGCGTTCTGCTGCGCGACCTTCAACATCGGCTCGAATAAATCGATCCCGACGATTTCCATACCTTGCTGAGCGAGCGGTAGCGCAATACGTCCGGTACCTACGCCGATCTCCAAAATTGGTCCACCCGAAGCTTTGCTGAGACCGTGATAGAAATCGATATCTCCAGGGTCAGCTGCCGCATAGAAAATGTCGTACCACTCGGCCCACGCCACGTAATCCATCGTCACTTGAAATTGAATCCGTATCCGGCTAAAAAGCCTCTAAGCCCGTCCTACCGTTTTCATGAAGTGCTGGCCGTAGCTGCTCATGAAGGTTGGAATATGGGTGTAGTGGTATTGAATACCGGCCTCGGTGTTCTTCAACGCTTGTTCGGCAGCACTTGGTGTGCCTGAAGCGTGCCCGGCTGCATGAATTCTGTCAAAGGTTTCCTTAACGACTTTCTGCACGTCGGGGTGACCGTTGTCACCGGGATGACCCATCGATTGCGCCAGATCGGTTGGTCCTATGAAAAACACATCAATGTCGGGAACGGCAAGTATCTCGTCGAGATTTTCGACCGCAGCGATATCTTCGATCTGAATGCACACAAGCATCTCTTTGTTGGCGTCCTTGACGTATTCAGAAGTTGGAGATCCCCAACCGAAATCTGCCATACGACCGCCGCCGAGTCCCCTCATACCGTTCGGGTAGTAGAGGCACGCTTCAACAACGGCGCGGGCTTCTTCGGCCGTATTTACGTGAGGGACTTGAACACCCATAGCGCCGCGGTCGAGGTACTTGTTGATGATCGCCGGATCGTTTTTCTCGGGTCTAACGATTGGCGTTATCCCGCGAATCTCAGCAGCCATAATCATCGGACCGATGTTGTCGGGGGTAATCGACCCATGTTCAGCATCGAGCATCACCCAGTCGAAATCGAGTTCGCCAATCATTTCGGCGATTTCAGCCGATGGGAATTGGACTGAGACCCCATAAGCTGGTTTTCCCGACTTTATGAGATTTTTTATTCGATTCTGTCTGGTTTGTTTGGAGGCTGATTGCGTCATTATGATTTCTGTCTCTTCGCTCAATGCGATTTTCGTACGAGGGGTTGATCCGTAAACTGGTGGTCTTAGGACGCTAAACTGTCAAATCATCGTGAAGATTTCAAATTAGCTAATGTACTGGCTGTGCCATTGTCTCATCAGATGTTGACATGCGAACTGTGCGAGAAGAAAATTTTCACCTCGTTGCGAATTTCATAACTCCCGAGGTCGACTCACTTTAGAGATTATCGGAAGCAAATTCGTTTTGGCTCGCACATCTTTAATAGTTGAATAGGCCTCACCACAGTGACACAGCTCGCATCTCGACAGGCAAACCTGGGTACTGAAACCGCGTTCGAAACTCTCGCCAAGGCTAAAGAACTCGAACGCCAGGGAAAATCGATTATTCACCTTGAAATTGGTGAACCAGATTTCGACACTCCGGTGCACATTAGAGATGCCGCCAAAAAGGCGCTCGACGATGGGTTCACTCACTACGGTGCATCCGCCGGTCAGCTAGAAACCCGGCAGGCTATCGCCAAGCACCAGACCGAACGACAGGGCTACGAAGTATCGCCAGACAGCGTGATCGTCACTCCCGGTGGTAAGCCGGTTATGTTCTTCACGATCATGGCTTTGATTGAAGAGGGCGACGAGGTTATCTACCCGAACCCAGGGTTCCCGATCTACGAATCGATGATCGAATACATGGGTGGCACTGCCGTTCCAATGCAGTTGAATGAAGAGACCGGCTACAACGCCGATATCGACAAGCTGCGATCGCTGATCACACCTCGCACTAAGTTGATGATTATCAACTCACCTAACAATCCGTGCGGAAGTGTTATTCCTGAAGCTGATCTTGAGAAGATCGCTCAGATGGCTGTTGAAAATGACATCACTGTCATGGCAGATGAAATTTACAAAGACATGTACTACGGCGACGACGTAGAGCATGTTTCTATTACGAAATTCCCCGGCATGCGCGAGCGCACCGTAATCCTTGATGGATTCTCGAAGAGCTATGCGATGACCGGCTGGCGCTTGGGCTACGGTATATTCCCAGACTTCCTCGTTGAGCCTGTGACCCGCCTCATGACCAACAGCGTGTCTTGCACATCAGTTCACACGCAGATGGCCGGTATTGCTGCTCTTGAAGGTTCTCAGCAATCGGTGAAAGAAATGATGAAAGAGTTTACTGTTCGACGAGACATCATCGTAGAGGGACTTAATTCACTTCCTGGGGTCACCTGCCCGACACCTAAGGGTGCTTTCTATGCGTTCCCGAATATCAAGGGAACGGGTTTGAGCTCTCAGGAGTTTGCCGAGAAGGCAATGTACGAGGGTGGCGTGGCGCTGCTTTCAGGAACTGCATTCGGTGTGTTCGGCGATGGCTACATTCGAGTGTCATTTGCGAACTCACGAGAGAACCTCAAAGAGGCTGTCGAGCGACTCCGGAACATTCTGTAGATTTTAAATTCCGAGTTCGAGTCATCTTTCATTTGGTTCGCTGAACACCGACTTCGCATGACTTCATTAGGTATGACGAACTGAGCAGTTATTCAGACACCTCTGAGACAATTCAATCGTGAAGTCGTGCAAACAGCTTTCTTACCTGAAAACAGGTGAATTAGCACCGATGTTCCGAATAAGTGTTCTAAAT
>CAWVYJ010000044.1:0-16673 GCA_963934365.1 uncultured Dehalococcoidales bacterium
AGTTGCTGCTCAGTAGGCTGTTTCTTGGTAACTATCGTCCAAGACGATGGATCTTCAACGATATTGTCAGGCTGCTGAACAAGCGCCCCACCAGTGACATTTCTGACGTTCAATAACGGTGTTTCTGAAGGCTTAACTTCGAGGACACGAGTGCGCTTACGTTTGCTTAATATTTCCAGAGCCTCAGGTTCATAACCCGGCGCTACAATGTTGTCGTATAGCACCCCCTTCATCGCCATCGCGGTCTCGGCGGTGACTACGGTGTTGAATCCTACGATTCCACCAAAAGCCGAGATCGTATCGCCAGCGTAAGCCTTACGGTACGCCTCTGTCTGGTTATCGTCAGTGGCGAGGCCACACGGATTGGCGTGCTTGACCACAGACACGCAGTGCTGACCAAGTGATTGGAACGAGTTTGCCGACACCCAAGCAGCATCGGCGTCAAAGTAGTTGAGGTACGACATATCGATGCCGTGCAACTTCTTCGTATTAACGATTCCGCCGGTTTCGCCGGGAGTTACATAGATTCCACCTGCCTGATGCGGGTTCTCACCGTATCGAGGAATGGCGACACGGTTCCAACTAAAGGTAAGTTCCTGAGGAAACAGCTTGGTCTTGTCGTCACCCTTTGCATCTGGCTCACGCAAGTACGCAGAAATCAGCGTGTCGTAACCGGCTACATGCTGGAACGCCTTAGCGGCTAAACGGCGACGTTCGTCCATCGAAACATTGCCACTGGCCAGCAATTCACCAATTGTTCCGTAGTCGGAAGGGTCGACAATGATTACTACATCAGGAAAATTCTTGGCTGCAGCTCGAGTCATTGCCGGACCACCGATGTCGATATTCTCCAACGCATCGTCGAGAGTCACATCAGGATTGGAGATGGTCTGCTGGAACGGGTAGAGGTTGTTCACAACAACATCGATACCCTCGATGCCCTGTTCTTTCATTTCGGCGACGTGATCCGGATTATTGCGCTTACCAAGAAGTCCGCCATGAATTCGAGGATGAAGGGTTTTTACTCGACCATCGAGAATCTCTGGAGCGCCAGTTACAGATGCAACTTCAGTGATATCGAGACCGGATTTTTCAAGCTCTTTTGCCGTGCCGCCGGTACTCAGTAGTTCAAAACCGGCGTCGGCCAACACCTTAGCGAATTCGACGAGTCCGGTTCGGTCGAATGCAGAAAGTAGCGCCCTCAAATTATTCTCGTTTCTCTTAGATCTTTATGTTCTGTTCTTGTTCGTTATTTATCGGGCACGTGTTCTACCGCTCTGAAAGCTGTGGCTAAAGGCCAATAAGATTCGTGCGTTCTTCACCCGGCGCTCGCTTCACGACTTCACCTACTCTGAATGCTCCCGGCACGCTATTGAGCACATCATCAGCAAGACCCGGCTCAACGATGATTGTCATGCCAACGCCCATGTTGAAGACTCTGAACATTTCCTGATCTTCAATTCGTCCTTGCCCTTGAATAAATTTGAACAGTGGCGGCACCTCCCAAGTTGAAATGTCGACGTCAGCACCAAGATCATCGGCGAGTGCTCGTGGGATATTCTTGTAGAAGCTTCCGCCCGTGATGTGGCCGAGCCCCTTGATCTTGTCTAGAACAGGGCTAAGTGCGTCCAGATAGCTCAAGTGGGGACGCAAAAGCATCTCGCCGAGCGTGTGAGATGTTTCTGGTACGTTCGTTGCGAGCACTGACGGATTCTGATCGGTTTCAAATACCGATCGAACCAGCGAATATCCGTTAGTGTGAAGACCATCGGAAGCCAATCCCATAATCACGTCACCTTCACTGGTGTTCTCCGGCTTCAGCAGTGCATCTTTTCTAACCGTTCCAACGATAAAACCGGCTAGGTCATAATCATTGCCGTGGTAGATATCAGGCATTGTGGCTGTTTCACCACCGAGCAATGCACAACCGGCGGTTGCACAGGCCTTTGCGAGACCTGAAACGATCTGTGCAATCTTGTCTGAATCAAACCGGCTAAGACCAATGTAGTCGAGAAAGAATAGCGGTCGTGCGCCTGCGGGAAGAATATCGTTGATGCAGTGATTCACGATGCTGGCACCGATCGTATCATGAGCACCTAGAGCATCAGCTATTCGTAATTTAGTACCGACTCCATCAGTACTTGCCACCAGTAACATATCGCCAGCAGGGTCAGGATCTATTACCCCGCCAAATCCACCAGGACCAGCTACTACAGACGCACCCAAAGTAGCTGTTGCGATGTCTTTGATAGTGCTCTTTACCGAGGCCGCCGCATCTAGGTCTACACCTGCATCAGCGTAGGTCTTTCCTGCTGGGTGATCAGTCATGATTTCGGCTCCCGTGAACGAATTTGTCTGTCACAAATCAGACGCGTAATAATCAGCCGCTAAGTATACGTTCAGTAGGGCTACTAAAGAGCCTCTAAATGCACCAACTGACACTAAGAGAATTATCTGATTTAATCGGCGGCTACAGCTTCGAATCCCATTTTGTTCATTTCAAGTTGAACTGGGATTGGATAATTACCTGTGAAGCAGCCCGTGCAATAGGAGTTTTTGGGTGCCCGTACCGCTCGGAGAAGACCGTCGACTGATAAGTAAGCGAGCGAATCTGCATCGATGTACTTAGTGATTTCTTCGATCGTCATTTTGGCTGCGATCAATTCGCTTAGAGTAGCCATATCTACACCGAAATGGCATGTCGATTTTATCGGCGGAGAGGCAACGCGAACATGCACCTCAGCGGCACCTGCATGACGCAACATCTTGATAACTCGAGTAATGGTCGTGCTACGCACTATAGAGTCGTCAACAACCAATAATCGCTTGCCTTCGACAACACCACGCATGGCGTTAAATTTGGTCTGTACACCCTGCGCCCGCGCCTTTTGATCAGGTGCGATAAATGTGCGACCGACATAACGATTACGGATGATTGCTTCCGCGTACGGAATCTTCGCAGCGGCTGCAAGACCAACAGCGTGTGGAGTCGATGAGTCAGGAATACCAACAACGATATCGGCTTCTACAGGATGCTCTCGGTAGACTTCAGCCCCAAGACGTTGCCGTGTTTCGTATGCGAGTTCACCGTTGAGAATACTATCCGGCCGTGCGAAATATATTTGCTCGAACACGCACATAGCATGTGTCGAACGAGCACCCGACCATATTTTCGACTCGACGCCGTTTTCGTCGATTACCAGAGTTTCGCCGTTTTCGAGTTCCCGTACAAACTCGGCTCCAAGGTTATCCAAGGCAGCGGTTTCAGATGCTACGACCCAACCGCCGTTTAATGTGCCGAGACACAAAGGTCGGATTCCAAGCGGATCACGAACAGCGATGAGCTTATCTTTGGTCATTATCGCCAGCGAATAGGCACCTTTGAGGCGGCGCATTGCATAAGCAGAAACTTCGAACCAATCATTACCGGGGGCTTTAGCAAATAACTCGGCGATAACTTCGGTATCGGAAGTCTTCTCGAACGTCGACCCGAATTCCTCGGCCATTTCTACCCGGAGTGCGGCAGCGTTTATTACGTTTCCGTTGTGCCCAACGGCAATCTCACCCCGTTGCCCTTTAGAAATCAACGGCTGTGCGTTGTATTCCTTGCTGCCACCCATAGTCGAGTAGCGGGTATGGCCGATTCCCAAATGTCCGGGTAATACGGCGAGAGTCTCTTCTCGGAATACTTGGGACACCAAGCCCATTTTTGCTTTGAGATGGATTTTATCGCCCTGCGATGTGGCGATTCCAGCGCTTTCCTGGCCGCGATGCTGTAGAGCAAACAATCCAAAGAATGCGGTACGAGCTACGCTTTCGCCAGGTACATAAGCACCAACGATGCCGCACTCTTCATGCGGCTTGTCGTCGGATTCGGGGATGATCGGGCCTGGTGTCTCTATCACAGATATAAATGCTCGAGATCGGTCCGTTCAGTTCCTTGAACGCAAAATTACGTCGCAAGTATCGAGTTCGCTAAGTAGATCAATAACTTGAAGGCGAATCAAACACTAAACTTAACGGGTTCAACAGGGTCGGTCAACGCGAACACAAGCGGGAACCATACTATTTTCTACGAAGGTGTGCTCTAAGGCTCGAGATGGAGTAAAAACTCCCGGTTTCCTTTGTAACCGAGTATCCCCGAGTTAGTGAGATTCCGAATACGTATCTTCGATTCACCTGCCCATTTCACAAATCGTCCGATCACAGTGGCATGGATCAATGGATCGGTTATCACGCCGCCCCTAGGGACCTCTATTTTTTTTGCTTCAAATTGCGGTTTGAGAAGAACCACCACTTGCCCGCCTGCTTTGAGTTGATTGATTGCGGTCGGCAGTACCGACTCCAACGATGTGAACGACACGTCGGCAACAATTAAATCGACCTGCTCAGGAAGTCCGTTGCCATCGACCAAGTTAGTTCGCTCCATACTTACGACTCGTTCGTCGCTGAATAATTTCTGATGAAGCTGCCCTCGGCCCGTATCGACGGCGTAGACCTTTATAGCTCCCAACTGAAGCAGGCAGTCGGTGAAGCCGCCGGTCGAGGCCCCAATGTCGAGACACGTCAAACCACTTGCGTGTACGTCGAACATTTCAAATGCTCGGGCAAGCTTCTCGCCACCGCGAGAAACGAACCGTTTATCGGGAACGACCGAAATTTCTATGTCGGATCGGACTTGCATTCCCGGGGTAAGGGAACGACGTTCGTTTGGCACTAAGACTTTTCCAGCCATAACCAGTGCAGTCGCCTCGTTTATGTTGGGAGCGAGTTTTCTCTCATGAATTAACTTGTCGAGGCGTATTTTCGGACTGGCTGGCATCTTTTTCGATTATTCTCGTGGGCGTCTCAAATTGACCTATATTTCCTATAGCGCCTATCATCGCTTATATGACAGCAGAACAGGAAGTTAATAAGAGGGTAGCGCACATTCCAAGTTTGAAGGCAATCATCCAGGAATCTCGTCCTAAACAGATGGTCAAGAATGGTCTCGTTCTCGTCCCTCTATTCTTCACTGTCAATATTTGGTACAGCAGCGATGATATCGGCGGTATGGCAGCCATCATCGGAAGGGCTTTTACAGCCCTGGGTATTTTCGTACTTCTCTCAGCTGCGATTTACTTCATTAATGATTCGGTCGATGCCGAACGCGATCGTGCTCATCCACGTAAGAAGTTCAGGCCTATTGCAGCCGGTAGAATCAGTATTCGGTGGGCAATTGGTATTGCCGTAACCATTATCGTCGTAGCACTCGCGATTTCAACGCTAATTTCAATTCCCATGGTGATTACTGCTGCGGCGTATTTAGCAACGAACATTGCTTATAGCTGGTGGCTTAAGAACATCGTTTTGCTCGACGTTATGGCAGTTGCATCCGGATTCGTTATCCGTGCGGTTGCAGGTTCAATTGCTATCGACCATGCAATCATCAGTCAGTCCGGTTCTTCAATTGAACTAAATTTGACCATTTCACCGTGGTTATACGTGGTCACCGCTCTCGGCGCACTATTTCTTGCTCTCGCTAAACGTCGCAACGAGCTTTTTATCGCGGGCATTAGCTCAGAGGCACAACGCTCGATTCTTAGCGAATACACAGTGCCACTGCTCGATAATCTGATCAATGTCGTCGCTACGGCAACTCTTATTTCGTACACGCTCTACACGTTCAGCACAGGTGTGACCGAAGCAAACGTACCGAGCAACCACTCTATGATGCTGACCATTCCGTTTGTAGCATACGGTGTTTTACGATATCTGTACCTAATCCACGTTAAGGGGCTCGGGGAGGCACCAGAAGAAATTCTGATCAAAGATAAGCCGCTTATGATCAACATCGTCTTATGGCTAATAACCGGTTCTTCAGTACTTATGTGGACCCGCCTCTTCAGCTAGATCGACTTGCCTAAGCGAGCGTAAGTTTTCGCTTGTTCATAAAATAATTCTCTCTAGTAATATCGGTGTTCCAAGCGGTTTTAGAGACGACGCTACCCTCGGGCAGTACGTAAACTGCCCTCATTCATCACGATTTCAAGCATCATTTGAGCTAATTAGCAGGGGATGAAAGTACGGTTATGTCAGAATTCGCAGGTCGAACTGAGTTTTGGAACATCGGCTACCCGTTCACCGGAGCGCTGGTCTACCTCATCGCCCCCATCGCCCTAGCGTCGATCGCATATGCGCTCCGACGTCGCTGGAAGATGTGGCACACCGCCGGAGCGGATGTCGATCTTGGCCCGTCGGCCGACCGCTGGAAAGCGTTCCTTGCTCTACTTACAGCTGGACTCTTCGCCCACAAGCAGTTCGTTCGTAAACGTAGCCTCTATCCCGGAATCATGCATTTCTCGATATTTTGGGGCTTCTCTATCCTTCTTCTCGCAACGACGATCGCGGCTTTAGAGTTCAACGCCGAAAAATATCTCGATTGGACATGGCCATCCGCCCACGCCCGAGTACCGCTTGGATTCGTTTGGGATGTGTTTGGAGGCGGACTAGCCGTTGTAGGATTACTGATGGCTGTATGGCGGCGATATGTGATTCGCCCAGGTCGCTTAAACACAGCACTCGACGATGGTATAGTTCTCACTTTCTTGTTTAGTCTTCTCATCAGTGGCTTTATTATTGAAGGGCTGCGAATTGGTGCCACCGAGCTAAACCCAGCGTCTAGTTATTACGACACATCAGTTGCTGTCTGGTCGCCAATCGGCTGGGTCTTTGCCAAAGTATTGCTGGGCCTAGGCTTCAGCTCGTCATCTCTCGAATCGACCCACGCTGCCACGTGGTGGGTCCATGCTGGAATATTTGTATCGGCGATTATTTACGCATCAGCCCGATTCAGTCGAATAACCCACATGATCGTAAGCCCGATGAACTGGTACTACCGATCGCTTCGACCTCGCGGCGCACTAAAGCCGATGGGCGATTTCGAAACACTCGAAACATTCGGTGCAAAAGACATTCCTGATCTTCAATGGACACAAGCCCTGAGCTTTGACGCTTGCACAAACTGCGGTCGATGTCAGGACGCCTGTCCTGCGTGGGCGACAGGTAAGCCGTTATCACCGCGAAAACTAATTCAGGGTATGCGCGGGTATATGGAAGAACGGGCTCCTGTTTTGCTGGGTACCCCTGAAGATGAAACCCCTCCCGAGCCTGCGACATCGATGGTGCATGACGCTATCGGTGATGATGTTCTCTGGAGCTGTCTAACTTGCGCTGCATGTCTCGACGCCTGCCCGGTCGAAATTAACCCCATCGATTCAATCGTAGATATGCGCCGGTTCCTCACTCTTGAAGAAGCAAGTACTCCCGATACCGCACAGTCGGCTTTGCAGTCGATCGAGCAACGGGGTCACCCGTGGCGTGGCACAACTCTCACACGTACTTCGTGGATGGACGGATTAGATATTCCAACTCTTGCCGAAAAGCCGGAGTCAGAAGTGCTGTTCTGGGTCGGCTGTTCTGGTGCTCTCGTTCAGCGAGGAGTCGACACTACGCGCTCAATGGCTTCTGTGCTGCGGAAGGCTGGAGTCGACTTTGCCGTGCTCGGCAACGAAGAAACTTGTACTGGCGATCCTGCACGTCGATTAGGTAATGAGTACCTGTTCCAAATACAGGCGGAAACCAATATTGGTACGTTCAAACAGTACGACGTGAAGAAGATCATCACTACCTGCCCACATTGCTTCAACACTATGAAGAACGAATACCCGCAGCTCGGCGGGAACTACGACGTGATTCACTACACGGCGTTCGTCGGTGAGCTTCTAAAAGAGGGCAAGCTAAAGCCGACCGAAGCTGGCATTGGGAAGATTGGTACGGTCACCTACCACGACTCTTGCTATCTCGGACGTCACAACGGCGAGTTCAGTGCACCTCGTGAGATCATGAGTTCGATCACGGGATTGGACTTCGTCGAAATGGATCGCAATCAAGAACAAGCGTTCTGCTGTGGTGCTGGTGGTGGTCGAATGTGGATGGAGGAGGAAGGCAATCGTGTGAATCACATGCGAACCGATCAATTCCTCGCAACTGGTGCCGATACCGTGGCTGTATCTTGTCCGTTCTGTATCCAGATGTTCGACGAAGGAATTACGGCCAAGGGCGCAGAAGATGGTAAGAAAGCTGTCGACCTCATCAGCATCTTGGACCAAGCGACCGAGTAATCATTACGAATATGTATGCAATCGTGCAACTTAGATTCGCGCTCACACGCGGCAACTGCTAGCATCCTCTTACACAAGATGCCACGTCGTTCAAAAGCTGCTCCAAAACAGCGCCCAACAAGTACCTCTGCCTTCGGGACAAACGGAAGATTCAGTCACGATTCTTCCGAGTACTACGCACGTGCGCTTCAGCCTGCCGACAGGGAAAGTCTTGACAAAAAACCAGATCCCGAGCAACCAGTTCCCGACGAATTTCTAGACTCGTTCATCGCTCACACCAGCGAGACAATGTCCGAGATTCCCGACCGATCAGTTCACCTCATGGTCACTTCGCCTCCGTATAACGTTGGCAAGGACTACGACGACGATCTGACACACGAGCAATACATGCAGCTAATCGGCAACGTTATGGAAGAAACCTTCCGAGTATTGGTCGACGGCGGACGTGCACTCGTAAACGTGGCGAATCTCGGTCGAAAGCCGTACATACCTCTTCACGCCTACATCATCGAGCAAGCTGCTCATGTTGGCTTTCATATGCGTGGAGAAGTGATATGGAATAAATCCGCTGGTGCTGGCACTTCGACCGCCTGGGGCAGTTGGATGTCAGCGTCTAACCCTACCCTTCGCGACACTCACGAATACATACTGGTATTCCAAAAGTCTCCGTTCGGTCGAAAAGCGATCGAGGAACGTGAATCGACGATTACGAGAGACGAATTTCTCGAATTTACGAAGAGCGTTTGGGAATTTGCTCCGCAATCAGCGAAGCAAGTGGGTCACCCTGCACCGTTTCCTGAAGAACTTCCTCGAAGAGCGATTCTGCTTTACACATTTACTGATGAAGTGGTGTTAGATCCGTTTATGGGGACTGGCTCCACAGCCCTAGCCGCGGTGAAGAACGATCGTCATTTTATTGGATATGACGTATCGCCTGAGTACATTGAGCTCTCAAAGCAGCGTTTGTTAGCTCATACCACAGGTACGAAATTCAAGCCACCGGTACCCGTCAAGCCAGCAAAGAAGTCTGGAAAGAAAAAATGACTCGTACACTGACCGAACTTTCCAGCGAGGAACGTGAATCCGTGGTTTCCACGGTTCATAAAGAGGCTGAAGCTTCGGGTTGGTCGCAGCTGAGCAATTCTCGCAAATCGTCTCTCTATTCTGCTTGGGAATCGCAGTTCGATCTTTCGCATGCCACGCTGAAAGACGGAATCATGAAGGGCTTCGACGCAGCTCAGGGAATTCCGAAAAAAGCCGAGGCCGAAATTCAGGAAGAAGTCACACGAATATTCCGACTCGCCGGGATTAATGCGATCGAACAGGCTTCAATGTGGACCGGCAAGGAACGTGCGGACCTACTAGTTGGCTACACCTCCAAGTTCCCAACACACGTTATCGAGATCGAACGTGCTGACTCGTGGTCTGAAGGTCTGAGACAGGCTCTTTGGTATCAGGCGGCAATCTTTCAGGCAGAACATCGCCACGTACTTCCAGTTCTTATTCTTTTTGGAAACACCTCGGCAGATCGCTTCGAACAGATTCTGGCCACTTGCGATCACAACCACGTGACACTTAGCACGCACCGACTCGAGTTGGATGGCGAACTAGAAAGCGAGTACTCTCTTGGTGCTCTACTAAACGGATCGACGCTGGAATAGTCGGTAATAACATCTTTTCACCAAACACTTCTCGCTTCGATTTTCAATCCAGTGAATCTAACTTTCCGTAGTACTAAGCGCAATCATCAATAATCACTCCTAATCAGAGATTTAATTTGCTCGAATTTTTCAACCATTACTCAGCCTACATCGCCATACCCGGCTTCGTTGTTGTGATGATCGTCTTGCTTCCAATCAAGAGTTGGAGAAAACGAATTCCTATCTACTCAGCCGCCACAATCATCGCATTAGCCGTCGTTTTTGCACTTCAGCCCGGCGACAGCACTGTTGTCAGTGCAGACGAGGCTCAAACTGTGATCACGTCTGGAAGGCCGGTGTTCGTCGAGTTCTTTTCGAATTCGTGTACTGCATGCTTGGCTTCACAGCCAATCGTTAAAAGTCTTGAGGGTGAGATAGCTGACGATGTGCTAATTCTCAAGCTCAACGTGCAGGACTCTCTGGCGTCGCAGCTGATTCGAGACTATCGGGCGTACCTAACTCCGACGTTCGTTGTTATCGGACGTGATGGCGAAGTAGTGTGGCGTCAATCTGGCAGATTATTGGATAAAGGCGCAGCGCTCGAAGCGCTTGAAGCAGCGTAGTCGTCTTCGCTAGGTTAGCCCTAGCCGAGTCGAGCTTGGATTTGCTCACGAGAAGGGCATCCGCTGAGGCCGGTCGACTCAATGGCTATGGCTGAAGCAGTGGCGGCGTAGAGACCAGCCTGCGCAATCGTTTGCCCCTCGCTAATAGCGATTGCAAACGCGGTTGCCCATATGTCTCCAGCACCGGTGAAGTCGACTGGATTTGAATACACTACTGGAACTTCGGCCCACGTTCCTTCATGCCAGATTCGAGAGCCCTTTTCGCCTCTCGTTACACAGACGACCTCTCCAAGGTCGAAAAGCTGCTGCTCGGGTAGCATCTCTATTTCAGATTCCGAAACGACGATGATGTCCCACTTCTTCCCTCGAAACGGAGGAAGCATATCTGCATGTGAAATGGCGCCATCAGGTCCCCATCGGCGCAACCATCCCGACGGAAGTAGACACGATAGCTTTGGGTTGAACCAGTTGACGCAATCGGTTGGAATCTCATGCAGCAGAGGGCCTACAAAGAGAATATCTGGCTCGACCCAACTTTCAGGAATCGCTGACTGTGGAATTCGATTTCCTGATGCCATCAATACTTGCGTTCGATCCCCAGAATCGTAGTAGTTGGCAAAAGTTGCGGTGTGCTCACTTTCGACAACCTGGACATCGATCTCTTTCAGGATCAAATCGACCGGGTAGTCATCACCAACGGAGCTAACCACACCCGCCGAAATATCGTGCTTATGGGCGGTTAGTGCCGCATACGCAGCCGCACCACCGGGTATGTGGCTTGTCGGCGTACCGTTGTCGAGGATGTTGACGTCGAACGTGAGGTGGCCAAGAGCGACGAACGAAGGGGTTGAGGGCATATCGAACTGAAATTGCTTTCTGTTACAGGCAACAAATGTATCGGGATTGAATGATGAAGTTGAAGATATCACCTGAATCGAAATCTTCTACACATAGATGTGACTTGGTTTACTGTTGATGGGACAAAAAAATACGCCTGAAGCCACATCACTGCGACTCAGACGTATTTGATTTATTTCGTAGAAAACGTACCACTCATATCTTAGTCAACCGGAAATATTACTACCCGACGCTGATTGCCTTCGCCTTCAGATTCGGTTCGGACTTCTGGGTGACCTGCGAGAGCCATGTGAACAATTCGACGTTCTGCTGGCGACATCGGTTCAAGACTGTCGTCACGACCGCTTGATGCGACTCGTCCGGCAGTTCGACGTGCGAGTCGGCGCAGCATCTGAACACGGCGTTCACGATAGTCTTCGATATCGATAACAACGTAGGCTTTTCGACCGAGTTGGCGATTGGTGACCATCCGAATCAGGAACTGCAGTGCCTGAAGCGTTTCACCATGTCGTCCGATCAGCAATCCGGCATCCGGGCCTTCGATCTCGAAAGTCATCGAGCCTTCGTCATCATCCTCACGAATGTAAGTATCGGCTACAACACCCATTGCTCCAAGGAAGTAGTCGATAAGTTCAGATACAAGCTGTTCAGCTTCTTCGTCTTTTTCACGAATAATCGGCTGAGAGCCTTCATTATTTTGTGGGCGATCTGATCGTTGCTCGCGCTCAGGGATATAGTCTTGATTTTCACGCTCTGCACTAGGCTGAGCTTCAGAACGCTCTTCACGTCCGTTTGAAGATGAACGATCGCCATTCCGAGCGCCGCGAGCACTTCGGCGACCTCGACGCCCGTTCGAAGGCTTATCTTCATCGGTAGCTTCTTCTACCGGAGTTTCAGATGAAGACTCAATAGCCGCTGGCTGATGCTCATCATCTCTAGTTTTAGTATTACGATCCCGCCCGCGTCCGCGATTACGATTTCGGCTGCGACTACGATTTCGTGGCGCTGCTGCTTCGGAATCTGCCGCTGGTACAGACTCGTCCGATTCGTCGGACGAACCAGCTTTTGTCTTTTCTTCGAAGTCATCGCTAAAGGACGAGCGATCATCGCTGAGAAGTAAAATTTCAATCTCAGCAGGTTCACCACCAAAGCCGAGAATTCCCGACCTTCCGGTGTTAACTACCTTTATTTCGACGTCTTCGAGTTCGGCGTCCAGATCGGCGAGAGCGATTTCTGTCGCTTCGTCGACCGTCTTGCCCGCGTAATTCCGTGCTTTGCTCATGGTCGTCTGACTCCTCAGGATCTGGTTTCGGTGCGTTACCGACAGTAGCTTCTTCAGCTAACTGAGCAGTTCGTTCTGCTCTACTGGCATCGGTACCTAGGAAAGATCGTCCGAATAATTCAATTGGTTGCTTGCCACCAACGAAGTACTGAATTACTACTCCGATGGCATTTGAAAACAGGATGTAAACAGCCAATCCAGCGGGAAATTGCCACGTGAATGCACCGAACATAATCGGCATCATCCAGAGCATCATCTGGTTGGTCTGTTTCTGGCGTGGGTCGGTAGATGGGTTCGTGGTCATCTTCTGCTGCAGGAACATGGAAGCACCTACCAATACTGGCAGTGCGTAGTTCCACGGCATTGCCGCAGCAGAAACGAGATCCACAAGCGATAGACCCAGGAAATGACTATCGAATGGAACCGAGGATATTGCCGGGTTCCAGTCGTAGAACAGACCCGAGAGGTTCGCCATACCTTCTGGTGTAGACGGCATGGTGCGCAGGATTGCCCTGTAGAATCCGATCCAGATAGGCATCTGGATGATCATAGGGCCGAGACAACCGACGGGGCTTACGCCTGCGTCTTTGTATAGGCCCATAGTTTCCGAAGACATCTTGCGGCGATCGTCGCCCTTTTTGCCTTTGTACTTGTTTTGAATCGCCTTCAGCTTTGGCTGAATCGATTGCATTTTCTTCATCTGCCGGGTCTGACGCACGGTCAGCGGGATCATTGCCAGACGGATGAGAATTGTAAATACGATTATGCTGAGCCCGAAGTTCGAGAACAAAATCTGGTACAACAGTGCAAGGCTGTTGATCATCGGGCGCATGATTACTTCTTGCCAGAGAATGCCAAAAATTTCCATTAGATGGCCCTCCTTTTAGAAGTACGCTGGTTCTGGAGAACGATTAGTCGCATCGTCCACCACCCTTCAAATCGACACACCCTCTTTGGGTCGTATCGTCGACTGAGAACCACTTGAGATCACCATTCAAAGCGTGAACGTAGAGATTGTCGTTGTATATGAGTGGAGTCGACTTGACGGGTCCGTCAGTGACGAACACTCCAAGTTCTCGACCATCAATAACTGAAATAACCCAAACGTTCTCCTCGCCCGATGGCACAGCAAGTGCTCGCTCTCGGGTAGCCCCTCGTTTGCGATCGAACAGCGTTGGTGAAGATACGATCTGACCTTGTATCGACGACGACCAGTTCTCTGAACCGGTACTGTCATCAACTGCAAAAATAGAACCGTCCAGCGCAGATACGTAAACAACGCCGTTTTCAATGACCGGAGCCGCCCAGACCCAAGCGCCTGCGTCAAAGACCCACTCGCCATTCGATGAGTTCAAATCGGAAACCACCGATGATCCTGTTCGAGACGATGCGTTGATTTTATATACGTTGCTACCGAGATCACCGAAGTACAAGTTGTCATTCTCAGCGTGTATTTGGCCAGCGATGGCTCCATCAGCCTGGAACGTCCACTTGATGCGGTCTTCAGGGTTAGCAGAGTCATCTACATTCGAAATATCTATGGCGTATAGCGTCCCCTCCATCGTTGCGATGAAGGCGGTCGAGCCGTCTACTGTCACACCGCTGAACGAGTTGGCATCGAGAGGTATTCGCCATTTCGTAATCGAAGAGGTGTCCGCTGCAGAATCGATAGCGTATAGATAGCCATCTGCACCGTCTTCTTCCTCACCGATAGCCGTTGTACCGATAAATATTGTTTCGCCAGATACGCCAATGCGGCCAACGAGCTTGGTGTTTAGTTCGAGACCCTTCTGACCCCATATCGATGAACCGTCAACTAGGTTCAATCCAAATACTTCACCGCTGCAGTTGTCGCCGCTACACGTGTATCCCAGATTGTAGATGTTTTCGCCGATCACAACAGAATTGCTGTACATCGCACCAAGGCCATCGTCATCACCACGGGGGTAGCGCCAGCTGGTGTCAAGATTTCCAGTTTCTGGGTTGAATCGAACAAGGCGACCATCCCGGTTGGCTACGAACAGATTGTCGCCTTCCTCAACAGGTCCCGACCACCCACCCTCAGGTGTAAGGTCGTTCACACAGGCGACTGCTGCAATCATCACGAGGAAGAGTGCGATTACCAACTGCAGTCTTTTTCGGCTGCTAGAGAAATTTTGTTTAGGCATAGATCCGATTTCTATTTTGCGGATCGTGCCGGTTATTGACGGTGGCGTTTTGAGCCTCCGGAAGTAATAGGAAGGTATGGTTTCGCGTTTGTCGCTTTGCCATGGCCAGCCCAGATTGGTGTAGTTATTTAGATAAATGTTTTTCCGGGACGGGATCATAACCCCGCGATCGACCGGGATGACACCGACCGATCCTTCCAAGTGCAAGCCATGATCCGCGAATCGAACCACGAGTCTCGATCGCCTTTACTGCGAACACAGAACACGTTGGATCATATCGGCACTGACCAGGCCAGTACGGAGAGATTGCCAACTTGTAGAACCTAATGAACATAAGAAGGGCGCTTCGCATTACACGACCGTCCTTATTTGATGTGACTCACCCTCTATAACCCTGACACCAACTCGTTTGATCGTCTTTTTGATCGCTTGATCAAGCTCATTGAACGGAACATCTGAGGAACCGGGCTTCGCAGTTACTACTAAGTCCCATCCCTTAGATACGTTCATATTTGTGAACGTACTACGGATACGTCGCTTTACGAGATTTCTCACTACGGCGTTACCAACCCGCTTGCTCACTGACAATCCAACCCTCAAATAAGGCAGATTGTTCGGCTTAGCGACGACGTTAGTGAATTCATTCGATGAGCGACGCCCCATCGCGAAGACATCATGGAATTCCGCTGGGCGTCTAATTCGCTGGTTGGTAGGTAGTGACAAAGGACTACTACCTAAACGGTTAGCAGCGACCTACCCTTGTTTCGGCGCCGTGCAAGAATAGCACGACCGCCCTTAGTGCTCATACGTGATCGGAAGCCGTGAACGCGCTGCCGTCGTCGGGATTTTGGTTGGTAGGTACGCTTTGGCATATTAGTGGTGGGAAGCTTTCGAGGTCTCTATTCAGTGACCTAATTGCGATGTTGCCTGATTTGTTACAGGTGGGTACACATTGATTTTAAGTTCGACACCCTAGAGGTGTCAAACGAAATTACAACGAATTATTTGCGGACTCAAATATTGAAGGACTATTATTAAAGGATTCTTCTCCTGAAATCCAGAAGTGGGGAACAGGTCAAAACCTTCTCTCACAGAAATAGGCAAAACATGGCAACTACGTCTGAAGCACCGGAAACTACACAGGAAGAGCAAGCGATTTTATCGCTGAATGAAGCGTTTCAGACATATGTCCGCCAAATGCCAAAAGACACGAAAAAGGCCGCACAGCCTGAAATCGCAAAATTTGTTCGCTGGGTAGGCCCGGCCCGGTTGATCGATACGATCATCCCTTCTGAAATCGGTGAGTACAACGAGATTTTCGGTGCTAAGACCGCAACTCGCGATGCTACCGAACGACTCAGTGCAGTGAAGCTTTTCCTCACTTTTCTTAAGAAAAAGGATCATATTGAGGTCAACCTTGCACAGCACCTTCGACTCCGTAAGTCACGAACTGCAGCTTCAAAAGCCATTTCGATGGTCGACTCAACACGTAGTATCAGTCTGACCCAAAGCGGATATAACGAAATGACGAAACAGCTAACAGCGTTGAATGAAGAGCGAGTCAAAATCGTTGAAGACATTCAGCGAGCTGCTGCCGACGGTGATGTACGTGAAAATGCACCTCTGGAAGCAGCACGCGAAGCTCAGGGAATGACTATCGGTAAAATCCAAGAGTTAGAAGCCACTCTGAAAGTGGCCGTGATCATCGATGCGAAGTCTCAAGACAGCGGTCGTGTTCATATTGGTTCCAAAATCGAACTCACTGAGACCACATCCAACAAGACGGTGAAGTACCAGCTTGTCGAGCCAAACGAAGCGAACCCACTTGCAAGCAAGATTTCGATCGTCTCGCCAGTCGGATCAGCCATTCTGGGTCATAAGCTTGGCGAAAATGTGAAAGTAAAAACCCCGCGCGGCCAGCAGGTTTATAAAATCAGCAA
>CAWVYJ010000045.1:0-15411 GCA_963934365.1 uncultured Dehalococcoidales bacterium
AGGGTAGTTCTGAACGAATCGGTCATGACGATGTCTGCAGTTTCGCCAGGATTGAAGATTTCTAAAATGTCCTTATCGAGACCGATTGGGTTCTCAATCGCCTCACGAATGGCTTTATCTTTATTCTCGAGTCCTGCAGTATCGGTAACGTTCAAAGTGACAAACAATTTACCGGCCTTAATAACTGAATGAATCATCTCATCACCGTACGGAATATCGATTTATGTCTTGCTAATCTGAGGGCATTGTCCTTACGTCATTCCGAATAGCCGATCTCCTAATCAAAGCTCCGCTGATAGTGCGAACTCTACTCTGCCATTCGACACGTAGAGATTCACAAGTAATTTGTGATACTTCTGTAGCATCCCAATTTTATCTTCGCCTCCAATCGTTTAGGTCAAAGACTTTGCAGCCCGAAAGCGTTACACTTTCGCGATCAAATTAGTCAGTATGATTTTTAGATCGTTGACGACGTTGTCCGACGTCATTTACGTTCAAAACAAGTAGGGAGCATCGCTGTGGCAACCAAGAACGGAATGTCTGCAAAGTTAAGGGAGCCGCTATTCGGATCGGCCGAAAACGCACGAATGGCTGGTACAGGCCCATCGATTTGGCTTGCTGGTGACCCTGAAGATCTTCCTGAATGGCTCGATGCTGGAGCAGCTGGAATCGTTACGAACACAGTCGTGCTTAACGACATGGTTAAGAAGTACGGACAAATCACCGAGGTGACCAAAAGATACCTCGACATTACCGATAAGCCAGTTGTGATCGAAATCGATGGGCATTCGACTCAAGAGCTACTCGACGTTGGTGAAGTGTTCACCAAAATGTCCGATCAGATCATTCTAAAAATCCCAGCTACAACCTACGCTCTTGGTGCATTCTCAGAATTGAAAAAAGCCGGTGTTCCGACTTTCTGCACAACAGTATTTACGTTGAATCAGGCTGCTGCAGTTGCTCAAGCTGGTGTCACCCATGTGCTGCCGTTTTGTGAGCCATTCAACGATGTTGGTGGCGACCCAACGAAGCTGATTCGTGACTGCCGTGAAATGTTCGATGGCTGGGCGGATAGGCCGTTCATCACAGCTGCGCTTGTGCGTTCAATCGAGACCGCAGATGCAGCTCTTCGTGATGGTGTCGATGGAATCATCGTATTCTGGCCTGTGTTCCGAGACATGATGAAAAATCACCTGACCGACGAATGGAACAACACCTTTTTAGGCGAGTGGAATTCGATGAACGAAGCGGGTCTACTGAAAGACCTTCCTATTCAATCACACTAGAAACAAGTTCTGGATAAGACGAAATACGCAGTAGGCACCTGTGTCCATATCCAGTTCAAGGCAGGCATTTCAAGTGGGTACGTAATACCCAAACCGTCTCATCTCTACTTTAAACATGAGCAACATCGGGAAATAACTTATTGAGCAAAGCTACGATACGTTTACTTATGTACCCACACTACAAAAGCTCGAGTGAGAGTGAGTTCAAATGACCAGTGAAGGTTCGAGGTTTGTCTAGCTGCGGAGAATCTCGTTCAAACGATCGGCAATAATCTTCTCTTCGCCATCTTGAACATTGACCATGACAATGTTGATCTCTTGTC
Source organism: uncultured Dehalococcoidales bacterium (assembly GCA_963934365.1). Lineage (GTDB taxonomy): Bacteria > Chloroflexota > Dehalococcoidia > Lucifugimonadales > Lucifugimonadaceae > Lucifugimonas. The sequence goes on from CAWVYJ010000045.1 coordinate 1,610, forward strand.
TGCCACCGCCACCTCCACCGACGAATATGCCCGGGTCACCAGCCTCAAGCTGCGCTTTGATCTTATCAACAGACGGTCCGGAGAATTCGTCATCGAAATAGAGCACTGGTTGCGGTCCTTGGCGTTCCGCTGGATCATCTTCGATCTCAACTCGTAATCCGGTAATACCAGTAAGACGCTCAGAGACGAATTCGGCTTTCGATTGCCATCCGTCCCATTCCGCGCCTTCGTCTGAATCAGTGAACAACTGCAAGGCTGTGACTAGCCCAATGATGTTCTCTTTAGAAACCTTCATAGGTCGACCGATACCAGCGACAGATGAATCGAGATTCAGAGAATTCATCACGACAGATTCCATGAGATCTGCCTTACCGGCGAGCAGGCCGGAAGACTGAGGTCCGCCAATTCCCTTACCGCCGCTAAACGCGACCATATCGGCGCCCATCTTGTGGAATTTCGAGAGATTTGAACGAGGCGGCACTTCAGCAGCAGCATCGACAATCACCGGTACGCCATGTTCATGAGCCACTCGAATCGTCTCTTCAAGCCCAATTCCTTTCGGCTCGAATGGCGCGACAACAAAGGCAATGCAGGCGGTGTTCTCATTGATCGCGTTTTCAAGATCATCGGCTGTTGCATAGTCCTCAGAGCCATATTCAACCAATGTCGCTCCGGCGGTTACAAACGCCTTGTCATAGCGATTTCGCTGGCCCTTGAACAGTATGACTTCGTTTTTCATACCCGTCGTATCGGGCAGCTGCTCAACGTTCTGCTCGCTCTGGCCAGTCATACACGCAGCAACCATCAAAACCTGTGCAGCCGAGCAACCTGCAGTAACCAATCCCCGTTCGGCTCCGCACGATCGAGCAACGATTTCACCGGCGGCGAGGTTTAACTTCTTGACGTCTACAAACGAGCTAGCTGCATCGTCCATAGCCTGCAACACCTCGGGACGCATGATCGAACCACCAAGAGCGGTCACCCAGCTCTGAGCGTTTATGATTGGAGCAATGCCGAGTTTCTTGTACACCTCGGGCCAAACACGACCGGTCATGCAGATACTCCAACTCATAATCTAAGAACGTCAAATTCAATGCGGGCAAGTTCATAATTGCCGACCGCGGCGGAATTCTACAGATTTTTTTTAGAGTTCGCGACAGGAGTCGAGCTTAGGCTCCGAGAATATCAATCGCACGTTCACGTAACTGGCCACAGCCCGCGTTGATATCGATACCCTTTTCCATTCGAATGGTCGATGGAATTCCGTACTGCTTTAGACCACCTTGGAAGTCCTTCGCAGCAGTGAGATCAGTGCGTTCGAACGGTCCCTCTTTAGTCGGATTTACAGGAATGAGATTTACGTGGCAGTGCAGGCCGTTGAGGAGGCGTCCCAGCTTCTGAGCCTGCTCCACCGAATCGTTCTGCTCTTTAAGCAGCACGTACTCGAAGAAAATTCGGCGCCCTGTTGCATCGGCGTACTTGTGGCAAGCACGTATCAACTCTTCTACCGGGTAGCGTTTGTTGATAGGCATAGTCTGCGATCGAGTCGCATTGTCTGGCGCATGAAGTGAAATAGCCAGATTGATCTGAAGTTCTTCTTCTATCATCTGAAGAATCTGCGGAACTAAACCAACGGTCGAAACAGTGATATGTCGGGCGCCAATGTTTAGCCCTTGGCCATCGTTGAGCACTCGAATCGCAGCTATAACGTTCCTGTAGTTGGCAAGAGGCTCACCCATGCCCATGAACACTACGTTCGTAACGCCTTGAATATCGCCCTTACTTCGCTTGCCTTCGTCCATCTGAGCTTCATCTTCGGCACGAGCAAGGCGTTGCATCTCAATCACCTGAGCAACAATTTCGCCCACGGTGAGATTACGGCGGAAACCCTGTTGACCCGTTGCACAAAAAGTACAGCCGAGTGCGCAGCCAGCCTGAGTCGATATACAAGCAGTTTTGCGATTACGACGGTGACCGTCGGTTTCATATCGCATAAGAACCGTCTCGATCAACTCGCCATCGTGAAGCTTGTACAACGCCTTACTGGTCGTTTTGTCGGCCGATGTAAGGAACATTGCCTGCTCAAGAGCTGAGAATGTGTAAGTATCTTTCAGCTTTTCTCTGAAAGGTTTACTCAGTGTCGACATCTCATCAAAACTACTCAAGGTTTCGTAATAGATCGCACGCCAAACCTGATCGGCACGGAATTTTTTCTCGCCCATTTCGATCAGAGTCGAAGTTAGACGATCACGTGAAAGATCGAGAATCGATGGGAGCGTAGCTGAGACTATTGAAGCTTTTTCAGTCGTCGGCTCGGACGAAGTGGACGGAGGAGTTGTCATCGGGAAGATATATCTATAAAAGGGGGGTAAACATTAAGTTTAGCAACGGACAGCGCGAATGGGCACATGACATCTGAACCGACGTCGCCTAAACTCGAATCCTGACTTCAAATCTCCAAAAGTTACCGAGAAATAGTAAGAGGTTCTTTCGAAAACTGTTCTCGCACCAGAATCGGATCGGGGCATGCGAGTAACCAAATTCGGCTGAGCTACTGTGACCGTTGCAATAGATGTTCGGATAAAAATTGTCAGCGAAATTCTTTCATTCTGTTAACGTTACGGCACTACCATTCAATCTCATTAATTGAACGTATTTTGATTAGGCTCATTCGTGGAGTGACCAATGGCCCTCAATGACACCGATCTCCTATCTCAGGCCGGATCGGTCGAAAATATCCTCAAATTCGATGACATCGAACCAGTCCTCGAATCGAAAGACCTATCGGTTGCTTACGGCGGGAAAACCGCAGTGAGCGGTGTATCGCTCCAGGTACCCAAAAACAGCGTCGTATCACTCATCGGCCCTTCCGGTTGTGGTAAGAGCACGCTACTGCGTTGTTTCAATCGAATGAACGATTTGATTCCGAGCGCGTCGGTAAAAGGAACGGTCAACTTTACAGGTCAGAACATCTATGGCCCCGAAGTTGACCCTACCGAAATACGATTCCGTATTGGAATGGTATTCCAGCGCCCCAATCCGTTTCCAAAGAGCATCTACGAAAATGTAGCGTTCGGCCCTCGAATCAACGGCATCACCGATGATCTCGACGAGGTGGTCGAAACGTCGCTTCGTCGAGCCGCCGTATGGGATGAAGTAAAAGACCGGCTCAACGACAGCGGGCTTAGTGTTTCAGGTGGTCAACAACAGCGAATTTGCATCGCAAGGGCACTCGCAGTAAACCCTGAGATCGTTCTCATGGACGAGCCAGCGTCAGCCCTCGACCCAATTTCAACACAGGCCATCGAACAGCTAATTAAAGAACTATCTAGTGAAGTCACGATCGTCATCGTTACCCACAATATGCAGCAGGCTACTCGTATTTCTGACTACGCTGCCGTAATGATGGCCGGAGAAGAGCGAGTGGGTCGGATGATTGAGTACGGCACTAACGATCAAGTGTTCGGGAACCCCAAAGATGAACGAACTGAAGCGTACGTAACGGGCCGAATCGGATAGCCACAGCATTACTGCATCAATGACTGTTAAAGGTATACAGTAGCGATCATGAACGAACAACAGAGCAGTATTTTATCCACAGGTCGGCAGGAGTTCGACCGGGAACTCGGCAGGCTGGAAGCTGAGCTTATTTTGATGAGTGGTCTCGTAGAAAAGGCTATTTTTGATGCTCTACAAGCTTTGAAAAATCGTGACATTGACAGGTCGAAGAAGGTCATCAATGAAGACGACCACATCGACAAGACTGAACTCGAGATCGAAAGATACTGCATCGAATTGATCCGCCGACAGTCACCGGTTGCAGGCGATTTACGACGAATCGTTGCCAGTCTACAAATCGCTGGCGAGCTTGAGAGAATTGGTGACTACGCCGAAGGCATCGCAAAAATCAGCATCAATATGGGTAGCCAGCCGCCACTCAAGGAATTGATAGACATCCCGCGTATGGGCGATATGGCAGTAAGCATGCTTAAGCGGTCGCTTGAAGCCTTCATCAGCCGAGATTCAGACTTTGTTAGAAAAATCACCGTAGAACTCGAATCGGAAGATGATGAAGTCGACGATCTTTACGCCAAGGTTCAGGGCGACCTCATGGGGCTAGTGAAGAGTGATCCTGATAACGCAGAGCGGGCTACTTACCTAATGTGGGTCGCCCACAACGTCGAACGAGTCGCCGACCGGGCTATGAACATTTCAGAACGTGCGCTCTTCCAGGCAACTGGTGAGTTGGTTAGCGGAACCACTATGATCGACACGAACGTCGAATAATTGTTCGGAGCTTCTCGCTCCCTTTTCACTCACTGGTTATCCAAATAACGCAGCGCCAGCTATCGACACAAACGACGTGTCTTGTTCATCTGCTTGGCATTGCTGGTAGCCATTCCAAGTACCAATCGTTGTATCTGCAGCCCACATGGTCATGTAGATCGGTGCAAATCCGCAGATCCTGTTGTGATCGTCGTTTTTCCTGATCGCATCAAAGAATCTTCTTCGGTTGCCACTTACTATCGCCTCCAACAGAACTTCATCCTCTGACTCTACTCGGCGTCGTTTTTCAGATTCTTTGGGTATGAGTTCAATATCGCCAAAGGCCGGACCAACGTGCGCGAGATCGGCTGCCGCTATGAAAATAGTTCGGCGCTCGTCTGCTACCGACTGAAGCAGCCGTATAACCCGACTGATCGCTGGATGATCGTCGATGTTTAATGCATCATCTTCAAGTAATCCACCGAACGAGCCACACAGTATCGGGAGCATTTTTGCGTCCGAATTGCCTATCGCTCGATGGAGCCAGACTGTCGCAAGTTCGATCGAATGCTCATTCGCGTGATTGAATTCGTCAGCAAATGGGTGATCGTCGATCGTGCTGTCGGTAGACAGAATTAGCGCTATCTCATCGACCAACTCAGTGTCAGTATCCAACATGCCTAAAGGAGTTCTATAGTGCTGATTGGTTAGCGTTAGTCTGGGCCCTTCACCGTTGTGATCAGTTCCGAACACGACGACTAATTCAACGTCTTTGAGCTGGTTTCGTACTTGCTCCCAGATCATTCCATAACTATCTCCACCGCGTTCAAAATCAATATGTGGCGATACCACTGCCTTGAGTTCGACACCAGCGGGCAAATCATTATCTGCAATCGCATAGTCGTTCATGTAGGGAAATGCGAATCCATCGAGGTAGCCTCGAAGGTCGTCTGTATCTGATGGATAAGCTAGACCAGCCAGTGCAGGCGTTCGTTCTGGAGCGCTCCGGTATATATCGAGACGTTGTTCCATTTCAACAGAATACTTACCGTTCGAAAGCAGCAACATGTCGTCGAGTCGGCTGATTAGTTCATCGAGGGTTTCTTGTGGAAACTCTGGCGCACCGCGACTGATCGCAGCCTTCGTAATTTCATTCAGCGTGTTCGTGCCATCGACAGCTTGAAGATATAAACCCAGCGGAACAGGAACCATCAACGATTGGTCATTGAGGCGGCGATGATCTTTTAACAAGAAGTAATCGTTCCCTTCGTGGGTTACTCGACTTACTTCTAAAGGTCTTAGTTTTGGGCGATCAGGAAAATTTGATTCCGATGTCATTCAGACAGTTTATCTAGAGATTTCCAAACGAAAAATTCGATTCTGAGTTATCCAGCGAATAGAGTTAATAAACTCCGAACTTACCAGAGCTTCCGATTATCAGCTTAGGCAACGGAGTTCGTTCACGGAAAAACGAACGCTCTGCAAGTTCGCTAAGCGAAATTTTAGGTCCATCGTCTTCCTCGCTAACAGGTATTTGAGCTGCGCCACCCCGTTGAACAATTCGATGAACTGTTCGGGTACTAATGCCAAACTGTTCCGAAATCTCAGCTACTGAGACATGTTCTTGCCGTAGTCGGAAGATTTCATCGTCACGAGTTCGACGACTCTCGCGCTGCAACCAGCCTGGATCATCGTATTTACACAGCGCCAATGGACAATCTAAGCAGCTTGACGCGGCATCACAGCCATCGTCTTTGTACCGCGTGTTTTCGGGCAAGGTGTCAGACCGAACTGGAGCCAGAATATCTGTATGCTCAAAGTTCAACGGGTTTGAAGGACCAACGGTCATGACCATAAAATAAGTCTCCGAATTGACCGAAAAAGAAACGGTCAGAAATAATTAGCTGAAATGAACTCAGACAGCCGCCGAAGCGGACCAGTTCAACTGACGTGAAAAATGTATACCGCCGGATCGACCTGCTAGGTTTTTTGTTCGCTCTCTCTTGAACACCGAACCGGCGTACTCAGACCCTGGACTGTTCGGCACTCCGAACATCACAGCGGTCATCCCATTCGAAGCAAATCTCGGACTCACTCGCTGGTCGTACCAAGAAGCGCTGATCTTGTGCGCAGCTACGATTTCAATAAGCGTGTCGGGTGACGGGCTTCGATACATAACTGGCATATCGACACTCACAAACAAATGCTTGGCGTTACCCACACGAATGGATCGCTGGCCATCTGGACGCCAGTCTTCACTCGCTCCAGAATCTTGAAAGCCCTTCACAAGAGCGAGCATTGCGGGGTACGTGTCGTCTTGAAATGAAGGAGAAACCGTGGCTGAAACAGAACCTTCGTTCCGATTCATGAACAGCAACAGCATCCGAAGTCGAGTAGAAAATTCCTGCACACTTTCATCTTTGGAGAGATCAACAGTTATGATCTTCGACTCGTCACTTTCACTTCGACCAGTTACGACCTGAACGATATGGGACAGTACGATATTGAGATCGCCACTCGCGTCAACAGCCTTTGAACCAGTTGATATAGAAACTGGCAAAACAGCGTCAGACCGACTCGAATACTCAACACGCAAAACATTTGCTGGCGACATTACCACCGTAGCTACTGGACCCATAATTACCTTTTCAGACTTACTTTTGATCGCTACATCAGAACTAGAGTTCTATTATCGAACAGATGTTCTAATTAAGTCAAGTAGTGTCTCGGTAGTCGCTATCGTCATAGGCTGACTCGGCCGCGCCGCAATCAACTACCCTCCAACGCCTTTTCATCAAACAAAGGAGGGTAGTTACGTTTGAACTAACAGGCGAATTACGGATATTCCTGCTTGTATTTATTGACCATGAACCCTTTCGGAACTACTTTGAGTCGTGCAAAGAGCAGCGATATTGACGCATCTCGACAAACGACCCGCAATACAGGATTACAAACTTCACATGAACGCAGAAATCGTCTCCATAGGCTCAGAGCTACTACTCGGCCAAATTGTCGACACTAACGCATCTTGGATTGCACAGAGATTGGCCGAAAGTGGCGTAAACCTGTTCTACAAAACGACCGTTGGAGACAATCTCGACCGCATGGTTGATATTCTCGATCGAGCACTTGATAGATCCGACGTGGTAATCACAGGAGGCGGTATCGGCCCAACTAAAGACGATCTAACCCGAGAGGCAATCGCCAAAGTAACCGGACGTAAAATCGTTACCGATCCTGAATCGCTTGAAGAACTTCAAGAGCGGTTCCAGAAGCGGGGCTTCATACTCACAAAGAACAACGAACGTCAGGCCCAAATCCCAAGCGGCGCCATAGTGGTGAAAAACCCAAACGGCACAGCCCCAGCTTTCATAGTAGAAACCGAAAGAGGCGTGACGATCAGCCTTCCTGGTGTTCCATTCGAAATGAAATGGCTCGTTGACCAAGAGGTGATTCCATACCTACGCGAAAAATATGGCCTCACTCAGATGATCCACTACCGAGTGCTGAAAGTCGCTGATATCGGAGAAAGTGCTGTCGATGATCGTATTGGCCACTTAATCGCCGATTCAAATAACCCGACCGTCGGAGTACTCGCTCATCCCGGCCAAGTCGACGTTCGAATTGCTGCTCTCGCCGATAATATCGATGAAGCAAACACACTAATCGACACAGTTGATATCGAAGTGAGAAAACTGCTGGGCGACAACATATTTGCGGTAGACGATGCAACTATCGAATCTGTAGTAGGCGAACTTCTCGCCAGCAACAACGCTACTGTGGCAACTTGTGAAGATCTCAGTGGGGGGTCGGTCGCTTCAGCTATTCAAAAGTCAGCAGATTCTGCATTTTTGCAGAGTGCAATCGTAAATTCGAAAGAGGCTCTCGAAAAGATCGCTCGATCAGGCGGCGAACAACCTCCGTTTGCTGACGGCGCAGAACGCGCAGCAGCGCTTGCCCGGTCCATAAGAAAGACAACCGGAGCAACTTACGGAATCGCCGTTCACGGTACTGAAGAAGGCGACCAGCGAACCGAAAATCTGGGCCGAGGTGAAACGTACATCGTTATTTCTGGTCCCGACGGTGAGCGAACACGGCACGTTAGATCTGCTGGTCGAGGTGCCCCGGATCGTCAACGCGCTGCAATGGGAGTATTGAGCTTGTTCAGGCGTGAATTACTCGGTCTACCTGAATAATTCGCCTAAGACTTCTCACCTCACTCATAAAAAAATGTAAGGAAACATGGGCAAAAAAGACCTCATTATGTAAATACACCGGTAACAATTCGGATTTAAAATAAAATCAGTTGCTGCACGGCACCGTATATTTACCCGCCTGTTTTTACGCCCTCATTGAGATGGAGAGCTCCAAGATGTTTCGCCAAAAGACCGTGCTATTCCTAGCGGTAGCCGCTTTATTGGCTGTCGTGATCGCATGTAATAGTAGATTCGAACAAACCGCTACTTCAGTTCCGCCAACGGTTATTCCCACCCCTGTTCCTCTTGCTCCGATAGAGATCGACCCAATCGCTGATCCTGTTGGCTTCCTTAATGCTCTGCCTACCGCCGAAGCTACGTGTGCGACCGATGCTCTGGGGGAACGCGACCGTGTGCTCGCCATGATGTCATCAAGCATCGGAGATGATCGTTTAACTCTCGCTGAAGCCGATGCACTCGACAACTGCCTAAGTAAAGATACCGTCAACGCAATTTTCATCAGCCAACTACATCGCGAAACCGGAACATTGAGCGACGAAACTATCGCCTGTATTGGTGAGCAGATCGGTGGAATCCCGGCAGGAGGACTCTTCCTCGAAGAACCGCCAGGAGACGTCATCATCAGCTCCCTTAAATATGCCTTATGTCTCACTAGCGATGAACGATCTCGCATTTCTGCGAGCGAAGCTTTCTATGGATTCGGTGAATTCGGCGGAATCGATGCTCTCGAATGCGTTGTGAATGGCGTTGGTCCCACCGGGCTTACTGACCTAGTCAACATTTACTCGGCTGAAGAATTCGACTTTGAAGATCTCGGTGAACTGTTACCGCTAATGATCGAATGTGGCGCTATCGATGATGATGAATTCGAAGAGCTTGGTGTGTCTGCCTATCAAGTTGGCTGTGTACTCAGAGCACGTGGCGAAGATGGGCTGGCACTACTCGACCCGACAGCCGCAGAACCTGATTTGTCGAACATTGGTGCGCTCCTCGGAACACTTTCCGACTGCGGAATCGAACTAGAAGACCTCCTTGAAGGATCGGATTTGCCTATTAATCCGGATGTTGCGATTGACCCTGTGATATTGCCGACAGTTCTAGCCGAATTGCCAGAAGATATCGAAGATATGAATCTGCCGTTCACGGAAGAGCAGATCGCCTGCCTGACATCAGAGATAGGTGAAGACCAAATTGCCAATCTACTCGCAGGCGGAGGGGCCGATCTCAGCCTCTTCTCAGCACTCTCGAAGTGCAAAGTAGACCTGAGCGTACTACTCGGAGGGTAAAAGTTCACATATGTCGTAGTGCGGATTAGTTAGGATACTCAGCGAACATTCGTACTACGACGATTGGCGTGGTGGCTGCCAAAAGTACTGCGACCATCAATCGCATCGTTGTGGCGCTTATCCTGCCCGTTTGCTTAGCACCTATGAAGCTGCCAGCCATTCCGGTTATACCCATGACGGCTAGAACAGCGACATCGAAGTTCATATTGATGGCGTGACCTGCAAAACCGGAAATTCCGGCAAGAACGCCGATCGTGTTGTTAGACCCTGCGGCAGTACGCGGATCCATACGAAGAACGTTGATCAGAATCGGAAATCGCAACACAGCGAGAATCAATCCAGCTGCTCCACCTAAAACTCCAATCGCAAATCCGAGCGACCCGTAGAGCATCTGATTTTTTTGGTTGAGACTCACTCCGTCTCGGGTTGCTATAGGAGAGAACGACGCATTCAAGTCTTCTAGCTGGCTAGGTTTGCGAAGAGCTCTCCACCACTGCGAAAACGATATCACCGAAGATATCGCCGATAACGAAGCGATCAGTCCCAGTAGAATCCATGCCTTCATATCTTCAGCAAAGAACCCTCCCAGTAACGAACCGATAATCGCCGGAATACCTATCACCAGAACCACGCGCCCAACGACTCGACCATCACGCCAATGAGGCCATGCGGCTGCAGTTCCGCCAAGAATGGTCACACCCAAATTTGTTCCAGCCGCAATTACCGGATTAAATCCCATCGCAAGCATTATAGGAAGCCGAACAGCGCCAAGGGCAACGCCGATAATACCAGCGAAGATTCCCATCACGAAGGTAAACGAGCCAAGAATCATTAGTTGGCCCGTTGACGCATCAAGCGGAAGTAAATCGTTCATTTTGGCGTATTCAAACCCTAGCAAAACATAGTGGAAAGATGGCAGTTCATGAAAGTTAGTGTAACTTCGTGATCGATAGCGATTCGCCTCACAACAACGTGCGTTTTCGCCTGAGTTAATGGCTAAACGAATTTACGACCAACTCCATCGCACGCCTTACCCCTGCTAAACTTGCCGCCTATTCGATTCGTTATGGATGAAGCAAGATTAATAGCCGACCATTAGCGTTCGGCAGAGGAACAGACAACGATGAAAAGCAGAGCCGCTATTCATGTCGGACACGGCAAGGAACTTGTAGTCGACGAGGTAAACATTCCCGACCCCAAGCCCGACCAGCTCGTAGTGAAGCTCTATTCAAGTGGTGTCTGTCACTCGCAATTGCATCAAATGCACGATTCTGAAGGACCAACTCCTGCCCTACTCGGGCATGAAGGCTTCGGAGTTGTGACTCAAATCGGTTCTGATATTACTCACCTGAAAGAGGGTGATGCAGCAATCGTAACGTGGGTCCCTCGCACTCCGATTCAGGGTCGATGGAAAGCTCCATCGGCCGGGGTCACTTGGCAAGAAGAACCACTTGAAGGCGCTACATACACTTGGGGTGAAGATGCAATCGTCTGGGGCGGCTATGCAGTCAAAGTAGACGATAATGCTCCCCGAGATCTTTCCTCGATCGTCGGCTGCGCAATTCTCACTGGAGCCGGAGCTGTTACCCACACAGCGAAAGTTCGCCCTGAAGAATCGGTAGCCGTATTCGGTGTCGGGGGCGTCGGCCTATCGGCGATTCAAATGGCGTCGGTGCTGCAGGCGTACCCGATCATCGCAGTTGATATCGATGATGAAAAGCTAGAATTTGCTAAGCAATTCGGAGCGACTCATACAGTGAATTCATCAAAGGTCGACCCAGTAGCGACAATTATCGAGATGACTAACGGTGGTGTAGATTACGCATTCGACGCCATCGGCCTAAAAATTACGAACGAACAGATTCTGCCTGTTACCAGAAGCGGTGGATCAGGCGCCGACAACATAGGCGGAATGGCTGTTCTAATCGGTATGCCTGGAACTGAAATGACTGTTTGGCCGGGACACTTTATGTTCCACCAACGTCAGTACCGTGGATCGCTCGGTGCAACCTACCCTGACACAGATTTCAACATGTACTTGCGGCTCTACAAAGAGGGCAAGTTCCCACTTGATAAGTTGGTAACCAAGCGATACAGCCTCGACCAGATCAACGAAGCGTGCAACGATCTACAGAACGGCAAAATACTCGGTCGCGCAATTGTTGAATTTTAATAGAATCCTATAAACATTGCAGTACAGAAAACTTGGCGACACCGGCTTAGACGTTTCACTCCTGAGCTACGGTACCGGTGGCCCGTCTAAGTTCGGACAGGCAACAGGTGTCGATGATGCAGGGCGAGCGAAGCTGGTTAGTCGTGCGCTTGAACTCGGCGTAAATCTATTCGACACCGCAGAAGCGTATGGCGAATCAGAAGGGATGCTGGGTCGTGCCGTCAAAGGACATGCTCGCGATTCATTCCTGATCGCTACTAAATGGTCGTATCGACTGGCAGATGGACCAGTTACGGACCCAGATCTGATCGTAAAGTCGCTTGATCAAAGCCTCAATCGCCTACAGACCGACTATGTAGATATTTTGCAGATTCACGGAATGCTTCCGCATCAGTACGACGAGCTTGCTGAAGGCTACATCGAAGTGATGCAGAAGCTACAACAGCAGGGCAAGACTCGCTTTCTAGGTATCACGCAAATGCTGACTATTGACAGGAAGAACGAATCGATGTCGACGGCTATGGATCGACACCCTGACGTTTGGGATTCCGTGATGTTCAAGTACGGCATTATGAACCAGTGGCCGGCAAAACGTTCGTTTGCGCTCGCCAAATCATCAAAGACCGGAATTTTGAACATGGCGCCGGTTCGGCTAACTCTCACTCGACCAGAAAAGCTAAACGAGCGCATGACAGAGTGGGGCGATAACGATGGCAATAACGCTCTCGACTGGCTCTCAGGCGGTGATGCATCGGAGCTGATTCGCAAGGGATACCAGTTCGCTGCCGAACCGCCTGAGGTAACAACAGTTATCTCTGGAACATCGAGTATTCCACACCTTGAATCGAACATTGCAGCACTAGATGGAACGCTAACCGATGAAGAGTTTACAAAGCTTAAATCTTTATACGGTGACTCAGCATCCCCTGACTAAATTGCCTGCTTAAAACAACCTCAGACAGCTATGAATCCCTGCTCTATATCCGCTTGTATAACTGGTACGGCACCGAACTCCAACGAAATCTATATACCCATCTCGGTATCGATTTCGTCTTGGAATGCCGAAGATCTGCCATCGACGACGTCATCGACCGTTACCGGCAAACCGTTCATACCCGACTCCAACAAAGCATATGCCAGCGCTAGAGCATGCATACCTTCCCTAGGGCCAACTTCAGGCTGCATACCCGACTCAGCGGCGTGAACCATATCGAGATACTCGTACGCAAGAATTTTCGAGTCAATCTCACGAAAGTCCATGTCATATGAGCTTATTCGACGAGCGCCATTCCACAAAATCGAAATCGTATCGTCCAGCTCAAAATCGGGAACCAGTTCTAGCAACGCATCTCCGGTGATTTCAGTTCCGTCGTTCCGAACGATGCGAGGCGATTCACCTGATCGACTTCGGGGTCGATACATCGTGCCGGTACTTCCAGAAATCGTCGATACTCCCAGGGACTGACCGTGCGACGTGTCGGTCATCAGCAGCTGTCCAATCGCTCCCGACTTGAAGCGAATCACTCCAAACGCCGTATCCAGAGCAGTTTGTTCGACAATATCGCCATCTTCGTAGCCGACCTCTTTTCGATGATCGTACATCTCGGCAAGTACCGGCGCCACTTCGCTCATCGGGCTCAATGTACGCTGTGGTTCATTGATCGCAGTTTCTGCAAACACGGTGTTAGCACTACCCATCAGATACAGAAGCATGTCGGCGTTGTGCACACCCGCATCAAGTGGTGCGCCACCTGCCTGTTCCTTCTTGGCGCGCCATACGGTGCTGTGCATAACCGCACCATCGGAGCTGTTCACTCCGATATCAAGTGCGAAATACGGCGTGCCAATCGCGCCTGAATC
>CAWVYJ010000046.1:0-14558 GCA_963934365.1 uncultured Dehalococcoidales bacterium
GAATCCTGAACCAGCCTACCCAATCCCTCGATCCACTCACATCATTTTCGGGTTAAATGTAGTATCCCGACTGCTGGTAATATCTGGCAGCCTAAGAATCCAAAATCGAGCAGTAGATGGAGCAGCCAAATCCCAGACACCTCAGTCGATAAATCACCTGAATCTCAAGGTGTATTTGGACTCGGCAGAATTTATCGGGGTTGGTACATCATTGGAGTATCGGCACTGTCCATCGGAGCGGTGTTGGGAACCGTACAATTCGCCTTCGGTTTTTTCATCGAACCCCTTGAAGAAGAGTTCGGATGGACCAGAACCCAAGTCAACGTATCGCTAAGTATTGGGGTTGTGACCAGTTTCCTCTCGCCAGTCGTAGGCAATCTGATGGATCGATTCGGCGCAAGGTGGACGATGGCTGTATCGATTGTTCTGGTTGCCAGCGCGTTCCTTTTACGATCAGTGATGACCGAGCTTTGGCATTTCTATCTCTTCAGCGGAATCATGTTCGCTGGTACGCCCGGTGCGACCATGATTCCAGCAGGTCGGCTCGTTCTCACCTGGTTCCCTAAGGCCCGTGGTCGAATGATGGGGATCGTGACCTCAGGCAACAACATCGGAAGTGGACTGGCTGTTCCAATCATCGCCGGTCTGATCGGGTTTGTCGGCTGGAGGTGGACTTGGGCGCTTATGGGAATCGCTTTGATCGGCATGGCGATGCTTGTGTTATTGGTCATTCGCGACGATTCGGACGATGTGGCCAAAGAACGAGGTAAGCGGTGGTCTCCTAAATATTCAAATGACGATGGAACTGCCGACCTTAATAACGGTATGACTGTCTCGACGGCAGTACGGACGTCAACGTTTTGGTTTTTGGTAATCGGAATGACTCTTCAACAGTTCATTCGAACTGGAGTTGTGAGTCAGATGGTGCCGCATCTTGAACAGGTCGGATTCTCACGGGCGGTTGCTGCGACAATGATGATAGTTTTGGCGATATTTGCAGCTTCAAGCAAGTTGATATTCGGTCGACTCAGCGAATCGATCACAGCTCGAGTATCGTTCATCGTAATCATGATTCTTCAGGGGATAGGGCTTTCGGTCCTACTCCTATCAGATGGTTCTGCGATCACATGGGGTGCAATAGTCGTGATTGGATTAGGCATGGGTGGTGTGGGTGCGCTAACGCCGTTGGTCATATTCGATATGTTTGGACTCAAACATTTCGGTAGCATCATGGGCCTGACTCGAATGTCTATCGCCATACCGATTTTCTTTGGTCCCATATTTGCAGGAATGATCTTCGACTCGAAGGGTAAGTACGACCTGATGTTCGTTGTTACCATTGGGCTTCTAGTCGTTTCGATAGGAAGCTTTATGCTGGCAAAACCTCCAAATAGCGATAGTAACGCCACAGAGACGGTTAACAAATAGACCATTGCTAGCGATGAGCGCTCCGATCGGCCTCCGCAGCGTCAGCAGTGCCATGTGCATGCGATTCGTGTGAATGCGAATGCTTGGCAATTTCCAACTGCCGACTGTGCCGTCCTAACGAACGAGATATAAATGCAGCTAGTTCGACGGCAATCAACAAGATAATTGCAGTGAGAACTACTGTTCCACCGGGTGCAATATCTGCGTAATAGGCGATTATCATTCCGACTACTGCCACGAATATCCCGACTAGTGAAGATGCGACAACAGTTCGAGTCAGGCCTTTTGTGATTCTAAGACTTACAAGAACGGGAATTACAATGAGAGCTCCTACAAGAAGTACACCAACTACTCGCATCGAGACCGTTATCGTGGCTCCAGTGAGCACGGCCAGACCGAGATTTAATAAATGAACCCGCACCCCGTTAATTCGGGCCAGATCTGGATCGAACGCAATTTGGGCCAATTCTGAGCTGAGAATCAGCATGAACAAGGTGATCACGACCGCTAGTGAAGCCATCCACCAAAGATCGGTCTGAGTGACCGTGAGTACGCTCCCGAACAAGTACGAAAACAGAGTGCTATTAAAACCGTCTGCGATACTTATTAGAACAACTGCGATGGCAAGCGCACCGTAGAGAAATACAGCAAGTGCCGCATCGCCAGGCAGTAAGCGTCGCATTCGCAACTCTTCGATTGATACTGCCGCAGTTGTCGTTGCGATTAATGCGACCACAGGTGCGAACGTCTTTGTGAGCAGCGCAATCGCAACCCCGGCAAGTGCGACGTGTGAGAGAGTATCGGCGATAAGCGACAGTCGTCTTAGCACAAGGAAAACACCGAACGCAGGAGCCGTTGCTCCGACCAATACTGCAGCGAGTATCGCTCTGTTCATAAATTCGTACTGAAAAATCTCTGACAAATGGCTACCTGTGTGTGTGTTCTTCGTCGTGCATCAGTACGTCCACTGGGAAGCCATATAGCCCCGACAGTGCCTGCGCATCAAGTTGGTGCACTGGTCCGTGAAAGACGATGTCTCTGTTAATACAGGCACATGTGGTCGCCTCACGCATGACAGCTCCGATGTCGTGCGACACCATCACGATTGTGATTCCGAGCTCTCTGTTCAAACGCCTGACCATCGTGTGGAACTGCTCTTCACCGGCAGCATCGACACCGGCGACCGGTTCGTCCATCACGAGCAGATCAGGCCGACGCACTAACGAACGGGCTATCAACATGCGCTGCTGCTGCCCAACAGAGAGGTCCGAGACCCGCCGGGACGCAAGATGGGCAATACCTGCTAAATCCATGGCTTCTTCTACTCGATTCGATCTCTTTCGCTTGAATATAGAGAGCGGATTGAATCCGGTGTAGGAGCCGAAGTTGACAATTTCTCTAACGGATGCAGGGAATCTAGACTCTGTCGCCTGAGTTCTTTGTGGCACATATCCAATTTTGTGCCAATCAGTAAACGTCTCTGCAGGTTCCCCGAATAAAAGAACCTGACCAGAAGTAGGTTTCAAAAGACCAAGAGCAAGTTTCATCAACGTTGTCTTGCCAGAACCGTTTGGTCCGAGAATCGCAGCGAATTCACCGGGAGTGATCGAGAAATTGATATCCCGCACCACCGGGACAGAGTTATAGCTAAACCAAGTTTCTGCGAAACGGATCGGAATCTGCTCTGCTCGTAAAATTTTACCTTCATGGCTGCTCAAGTTTTGAGGTTCAGATTCATTTTCAATCAGGTTAGAAATCGTTCCAGTCGGTTCATTTTTTGACAAATTACCCACCGCCATTAGCCTCAGATAAGCATTGATCGCAAGTGATGAAAATTTCAATGCGATGACCAACTATTTTGCCGCCAATCTCCTTACCCAGTGAACGCATCACACGCTCAACTGTTGAATGGCCAAACTCGCCGACGGCACCGCATTTTGAACAGATAGTGTGATGATGATGTTCAACACGGGCCACACTGTACATCGGCGCACCATCGAGGATGGCTAGTTTGCACAATGCCCCAGCATCGACAAGATGGCGAATCGTTCGATAGACCGTCGCCCTGCCCACTTCTGGCAAATCACGGCAGAGTTGCTCGGCGGTGAACGCATCGTTGGCGCTCTCAATACGCGTCAATACAGCCGATCTCGCTGATGTTTTACGAAGGCCTTTGGCTTGAAGCGCAGTGAACAAATCTACTTCGAGCGAATTCGCTATGCCAGACATCATAAAATACCTTCACCTTATTGATACTTGATCTCGATTAGAATTGACTCGACCAGTATACAGCGAGTGATATATTGTCGGATATTTGAGGAACCTATCCAGGTATTTTTTGCCCGAAGACATTCGTGACGTAGGTACCGGATTCGAACCACGTAATGGCAACAACGATGACACCGATTATAAGAATCCCTGCCACCATCCTAGAAGCCGGTTGATCTGCCGTTCTAAGTGCCATTCGTGGCGTTCCAAAGTTGATCGGAGTTTCCACAGCAAACAGTCGTTCACGCGGAGCGATCAGTAGCGCGACGATTGCTCCGGCAATTAGGCCACCAAAGTGGGCCGCATTGTCGATGCCTGAAGAGGCGAGTCCCATCACAACGTTTATGCCTACGATGACACCGATCGAAGTCAGTTGCTGACGCCCCATTTGGCCTAACAGACGCCTGTTCAGCAACAAATAAACTCCGAAGCCACCAAGAATTCCAAAAACAGCTCCGCTGGCACCAACACCGGGATTGGGACCAGCGAGAAAACTAACCGCATTACCCATCAATCCGGCTGTCAGGTAAATGACTATGAAATTCCGGGTCCCAAACGTTCGTTCAACCATCGAGCCGAAAATGATCAAGCCGAACATGTTCGTGAGCATGTGAAAAAAACTGACGTGCAGGAATATCGGCATAAATAGTCGCCAATACTCTCCGTCAGCGATATATGGACCGTATTTTGCACCCAAATCGACTAAGTTCTGGGTACTTGGGCCACCTTTGATCGAGATCCACACAAAAAAAAGTATGTTGATAGCGGCAATCGCACTAGTGGCTGGAGAGCCACTGATACTTGACGCAAAACTCTGCTGTGAACCTGAGGACTGTCTCAATGTTGGAAACTTTCACGTGGAATAGTGGTATTAATTCCGGTAGTAATGCCATAGCGCTATGCCTACGAGCGATTTTTTTCTACGTCGATTCACCGTATACTCTCGCGCTCCAACTTATTGTGACTGTCGCCGTAGTCCGATCCAAACAGCCTACATTGTTAAAAAATTGAACGGACTAGCGAAAACACGAATTTTTGTTATCGGCGACGAAAAGTCGATTCAACACGCAGTGGACGTCGAGGTGAATTTTCTCGGCAACTACGAAGTGTACTTCGAAGAAGATCGTATTTTGGAATCGAGTGACTGAAAAGCCTTTCAGTGGATTCAATTCTGGCTGATTTGGTTCATCCGTCGCCGAGTGTCATGGACCCAGAAATCAAGCAACCAAGACGCGTCATTTTGGTGACAGGTCACACAAATCCGGTCATTTCAAATACCTATGTCGGTCATAGGCATTTGGAATGACCATGAGTGCGTTCTCTCAGATAACGATTAAAGGCGCTTACGGCATAGTTAGTCACATCATTGCCACTGAACCAAGACAAGACGATCAGTTGGCCTGAACGATGTCCAGCTCAGGCATATCTTTTATAATTCCACGTTCGACGGCCATCCCAAATAGCTTGTTTAGCGCCTCTCGACCTTCTTCGCCCATGTCTACAGTATCTTCGTTAACGTACATCCTGACGAATTTTTTTCCGTCTTCGGGATCGATCCCTCGGCCAAAACCAAGAGCGTACTCAAGCGCATCGTCTTCGTGAGCACGCGCGTAGTTGATGCTCGCTAGAGAAGCATCTGCGATTGTCTGGGCTAACTCATTACCAATATGTCGGCTAACGAGGTCGAGACCGAGTGGAATGGGAAGAGCTGTCGCTTCAAACCACTTCTCGCCGAGACTCATCACTCCTTGAAAGCCTAGCTTTTCGTAAAGAATTTGTCCTTCGTGAAGAAGTATTCCAACATCGGCTCGACCTTCTTGTACGGCGGGACCGACGTCATCGAAGTCTACGAATACTGGGTCGCAATTTTTTGGACCAAAAATCTGAAATAGTAGCCATGAAGTAGTAAATCGACCTGGCACGGCAACACGTTTACCTTCGAGTTCGGTTTCTGTCATCGGGTCGACAGACACGACCATTGGACCGTAGTTGCGCCCAATGGAAGAGCCGCAAGACATGATTCGATAATGCTCAGCTACGTCAGGGTATCTAGCGGCTGAAATAGCTGTGACAAGGAGCTTACCAGTAGCAGCAAGTACATTGAGCGATTCGATATCTTCCATGTGGTGGGCAATCGAGTAACCCGGAATTTCTATGTACTTCTTTTCCATTGCATAGAACATAAATGCGTCATCTGCGTCAGGACTGTGGCCAAAGATGATCTTGTTGTCGTTGATAGTCATGATATTTCGAATACTCTCGGGAATTTAATCGTTACTTTGTTATCGATAGTTCAGCACCTGAACCTTCAACAAGTTCGTAATTCGTGAGTCTCTGAATTGGAGAATAACCAGCCTCTGTGATCATTTCTCTTACTTCATCTTCAGTGGTTCGATTGTAAAAACCGGCCGCCAACATCACGTTTTCGTCGAAAAGCGTTCCACCGAAATCGTCGGCACCGAAGCGCAGCGCAATTTGGCCTGTCTTTTTACCTTCAGAAAACCACGAAGCCTGAATATGCGGAATATTGTCGAGCATGATCCGAGAGAGCGCTATGATTCTCAGGTACTGATTAGGTCCCGCTTCATCGCCGACAAACTTGGCGAGAGCCGTGTTGTCTTTTTTGTACGACCACGGAATGAACGCCGTAAATCCTCCATCGTTTCCGTTCTTCAAAGCGAGATCTTGAACGTTTCTAATATGTTCAAACGATTCGATGATGTGGTGATCTTTTTCAACGTGACCGTACATCATTGTTGCGGTCGACTTCAGGCCGACCTTGTGGGCTGCCTCGTGAACTTTAGTCCACTGATCTACCGTGTCTTTTGGTTTGAACCTAGACACAGTGGCCTTTACTTCATTTGAAAGGATTTCAGAACCGCCACCTGGCATCGAGCGCTGTCCTGCGTCATATAACGCTTGAAACACCTGTTCGTAGTTCAATTCCGAGACTTCGCTCATACGAACGATCTCAGGTGCCGACCAATAGTGAGGGGTCACATCTGGGAACCGTTTCTTGGTTTCAGCAACCATCTCGACATAATAATCGAGCTGAAGTTCAGAGTTCAGGCCACCCTGCATCAACACCGTCCTTACGCCGTTCTTGCGGGCTCGTTCAATCTTGTCCATGATCTGCTCAACTGTGTAGGTATATGCAGACGGGTCATTCGGATCGGTTCGGTAGAAGGCGCAGAACGAACAAAAGGCGTCACAGAGATTGGTGTAGTTAAGATTAGTGTCGACCACATAGGTAACGTCTTTGTTTGGGTTATGACGTTGACGCAATATTTCGGCTAACGGGGCTAGATCGAGAAGTTCGGCCTCCTGCATGAGCCAGAATCCCTCTTCGCCGGTTATTCGTTCGCCGGCATGAACTTTTTTCGTAATTTGCTGGAGCATATTCTTGATCTCATCGACGATCTAAATAGACGTCGAAATAGCCTTTTGTACTGAATATTCGGATGAGGTCGACATCGCTGGTCGCCACTCAGGTAGTTTGCTCAGTCTCACTTTGAACTCGTGCTGTCCTTCGCGCTCATAAAGTCCAAGAAAATAAGTGAAATTTCGTACGTATGTCTCTACGTCAGATTCCGACATAGTTTCGTTCGCCCTGATGCGAACAATCTCATCAATCGAGTTCATTCCAGTCCTAGTTGATTCAATCAATACCTGTTCAAATTTTTCACGAACTTCTTTTTGAGTGTCAGTACGCACGACCCACTCGGCAAACACAAATGGCAATCCTGTAAGTGTTTTCCATGCCGAACCAAGGTCGTAGTAGTACGGGTACTCATCTAGAGCTAGTTTTTCGAGTGCGGGATCACCGATAATTAGGGTCGCATCATGAGCATCCGATATTTCTACAAATCGGTGATTGCTAATGTTCCACAGATCTGCAAATAAAACTCGCAGTAGCTGAATCGAAGTAGCTGTGTGAGTGGTCACCGCTATATTCGAGCCCGAGAGTTCTTCAACTGGGATATTCGAAAACAGGAACACGCTCAACGCTGCGCCGTCACATGCAACACCCATATCACCAAGCGACTGAACCTTTTCTCCCATACGCAGCACTTCTGCGATTGGAAGCGGACCGGCATGCAGTTCTCCACTTTCAACAGCAGCGGCCATAGCACGAGGCGGAAAGGCGATTAACTCGCATGAGTCTGGGGAAAGTTTTCTGTAGAAAACCTCCGAGTTCAGATATGTCATGTGCCCTACTCTCAACTTGAGAAGATCAGGCTGATTAGTGGTCATAGACCTTGATCTCGTTGTACAGGGCGTCTCGTTCAACCGGAATACGTCTGGCATCTCGTATGGAAGAAGCCATGGACTCGCGTGCTTGACCCGCTGGAGATTCCGCGAGCGCAGCATGTGCGATTCTCTCTTTGCCGATCGTTCCATCAAGGTCGTTAGCACCAAAGTTCAAGCCAATGCTTGCGGTCGCCGCACCGAGCATCACCCAATAGCTCTTTATGTATTTGATGTTGTCGAGCATTAGTCGAGCTGCGGCAATCATTTTCAGATCATCCATGGCAGGCGTATGACGAGGTCGAAGTTTAGTCATACCCACTTGATACTCAAGAGGGATGAATGCCAAGAATCCACCGGTTTCGTCTTGAATATTGCGAAGTCGTATCAGGTGTTCGATTCGCTCTTCAAACGACTCAATATGCCCGTAGAGCAAAGTGCAGTTCGTAGGAATATCCATACGGTGCGCTGTTTTATGGATCTCGGCCCAACGATCAGCATTCGCCTTGCCGGGGAGGAGAATCTTGTGGACGCGTGACGAGAAGACTTCGGCTCCACCACCCGGCATCGACTGAAGTCCAGCTTCTTTCAAGATCGCCAATGATTCTTCTGGAGATACTTTCCATCTGCGCTGGAAGTAGTCGATTTCTGAAGCGGTGAAACCTTTTATCTGAACATGTGGGGCTTTTTCATGAATGGCCTTGACCATTTCGACGTAGTACTCGAACGGCCATGTCGGATGGTGACCACCGACGATGTGAATTTCATGAATGTCATCATCGACGTGATCGAGGATCTCATCTATCGACATTTCGTAAGCGTCTTTTTCGCCTGGCTTCTTGGCAAAGTCGCAGAATTTACAACTGAGAACGCAAATGTTTGTCGGGTTCACATGTCGATTTAGAACAAAGTAAACCTTGTCACCAGTGACTCGCTTTTTGGCGAAGTCGGCCATGCGGCCTACACCGGCGAGATCGTCAGTTGAAAGAAGTGTTACACCCTCCGAGCTCGAAAGCCGTTCGCTAGCTTGTACTTTATCCCAAATTGGGAAAAGACGTTTGTCCGAAAGATTCAGTTCGACCTTCAGATTCGGGTCGGCTACTTCCAGTATCGGGACCATTTCGCATCCACTTTCTTAACTACATCAGGATCCATAACCAGAGGTTTCTGGTAGCCCTGCTTCCAAGTTGCATCAATTCCCAGCACTCCTGAGTAAACAGGAGCCAGGCCTCTAAATTCGGTTCGTGAGAACATCACATCGAGTACTGCATCGAATCTCGTAAATATTCCCCATATCAAGTTCTCATCGTCATATATGTCGACATCGTCAGATACTGCAACGACGATCTTCACACTGCCAATCAACGGGTTGTCAACCAGCTTTTGAATGATGTTTCGCCCGTCACCGGCGGTCTGAACTACGAGCATCGTCTTGCCGACAAGCCTGTGCTTGCCGATTCCAGGAGCGAAAGCACTGATGTTTGCTGGTAGCGCAACCGCAGTTGGAGCGCCTTCTTCAAGAAGACCGGTCGCATCCAATATCATCTTCGATCCCTTGTGGAGTGCTTCGCCTGTGAAATCCAACGTGTCGGCAGCTGTTCTTGCTATCAGGTGAAAATCCTGTTCAGGATCGAAGTTACGACGTATCGCCTGCATCACTTGACTGTAATTGCGTGGATTCACATCAGGGCCAACTAACACGAGGTTCTTTGTTAGCGACAATTGCCCCTCGCCCAACAAGCCAAGTGCAGTTTTGATTGGCTCACGTTGATATCGAGGATCTACCGACACGACCAACAAATTGTGGAAACCAGCTTCGTAATATGCCCACATGTCTTTCACTTCTTTGCGTATGATCCGCATAAGTGGTGTCAGAGCAAGTTGTGCAGCATCGCCTAGGTATCGATCTTCCTGTGGCGGTCGCCCCACAACTGTTGCCGGGAATATTGCGTTTTTACGGTGCGTCATCCGAGATATTTCGAACACTGGATGATCAGCGGCGTCAGAGTAGTGACCGAAGTGATCTCCGAACGGACCTTCAAGTCGACGTACACGGGGACGCAGTACGCCCTCGAATACGAACTCAGCGTGTGCAGGAACCTTCATATCGATCGTCTTGGCATTGGTCAGCGGGGTTCTCTGACCTCGGACGATACCCGAGAAAGCGACCTCATCTAGTCCTTCGGGCAGTGGCATGATCGCTGCAAGAATAAGAGAAGGGTCTCCTCCGACGGCAACTGCGATTTCTAGCGGTTTTCCCATCTTCTCAGCGATTTGATAGTGAAATCCACCGCCCTTCTGGATTTGCATGTGCATCCCAGTTGTACGCTCGTCGTACATCTGCATCCGGTACATACCCATGTTTCCGGCGCGAGTTTTAGGATCACGAGTCATGACTAGCGGCAGTGTGAAGAATCGCCCACCGTCTTCTGGCCAGCATTTCAAAATCGGTAGTTCATCGAGCTGAGGTTCTCTAACCACTTGCTGCGAAAGAGCACGCCGTGTGTTCTTAGGGCGAATCTTAAGTAATCGCCATGCGGTTTTACGGTTTCGCCAGAATGAACCCAGATTAGGCGGATTCACATCTTCCATGAACTTGACTATGTCTTCCCCAAGAGCCTCGGCAGGGCGTCCAAGGGAAAGTTCGATTCTCCGCAAACTCGCCATCGAGTTGATCACAAGTGGGAAATTGGATCCTTTGACATTCTCAAACAACAATGCAGGAAGATTTTCTTTGACAGCGCGGGTCGCTATTTCGGTAATTTCCAGCTCTGGATCGACTTCCTCAGTTACTCGCTTGAGTTCGCCTTCTTTTTCAAGAAGTTTGAGAAATGATTGAAGATCAGTAAATGCCACTTATTAGGTTCCTTCTTCGTTAGTCGAATAAGAGGACAGATCAGGACCAAGCCACGGCTTCATGACAGAAGATTGAATGCCGAGTGAAGCTAATATTCGGCCAGCCACCATGTCGATGAGATCGCTGATACTGGTCGGATTATGATAGAAACCGGGCGAAGCAGGGAGAATAACTCCGCCTGCCTCTGTGACAGAGGTCATATTCCGTAGGTGAATCAGACTTACCGGCATTTCACGAGGAACCAAAACTAGTCGACGCCGTTCTTTCAAGCAAACATCGGCAGCTCGTTCAAGCAGACCATTTGAGATGCCGTGAGCAATTCGCCCGAGCGTTCCGCCGGAACAAGGTACAACAGCCATTCCGTCAATCGGGAATGAGCCCGACGCGATCGGTGAGGCGACGTCTTTGTGATGGTATAGCTCGAAATTACCAGCATATTCGCTAGCTTGAGCCCATTCGAGAACTGCGGGAGTGTCTGCCTCTGTGTTTCCGTTCAGCAGAAGTCCCTCTTCCACCTCGATGACTTTACGACCGGCGTCAGTGATTACTGCTTTCACTTCGTGACCGGCTAAAAGCATCTGTTCTAGAACTCGCCGAGCGTAAGGCGCTCCGCTAGCGCCTGCTATTCCCACTACGTAAATACCCATTAGATAATCTCGCCAATCACTACGAACGTTCCGAATACAACGGCGATGACCCCGTTCATTGTGAAGAAGGCCATGTTCAGTTTCGATAAATCGCTGGAAGACACCAGCGATTGCTCGTAAGCAAGTAGCACTCCCGCGGCAAGAACTCCGATTGAATAGAGAGTACTTGCTTCTAGTACTACGCCAGCAATTGCCAGCAGGATCACTGTTGAAGCATGAAGTAGACGTGAAATTATCAGCGCATTAGGTATTCCAAATCTCGCTGGAATCGAATGAAGCCCCTGCTCGCGATCTACTTTGAAGTCGGCAGTGGCATAAAGGACATCGAATCCAGCTACCCACGCCATTGATCCGATGCCAATCACTACGAAACCGAATGGCAACGTTCCTGTAAGTCCTAGAGACACCGCTGGGGGAACTATCAGGTATACAGCGCCCATTCCAAAGTGAGCCAGCCAAGTAAACCGTTTTAAATACGGATAGCCAATCATCACTGCCAATGGAATCGGAGCAAGCGTCCATGTAATTGGATCAAGTTGCGATGTTGCTACGCCAAAAATCAGTCCAGCGACAGCCATGTAGCCGATCATCGCCCGTCGACTGATCGTTCCAACCGGGATTGCCCTTGTTGCGGTTCGAGGGTTTCGAGCATCGATCTCCGCATCGATCAATCGATTAGCCGCCATACCAAACGTGCGCATACCGACCATCGCCACTAGAACCCACAACAGACCAGACCACAGGGGTGTTCCGCTGGCCGACAAAAACGCAGCAAGAATTGCGAATGGAAGCGCAAACACCGAGTGACCAAACTTGATCGATTCTAAAAACAACGCTAAACGTCGCCAGCCAAGGATCATTGATTCAGTCATCGATTAGCGTTCTTACGATTGTTCGATAGGTCCTTAATTTGAACTGAAGCCAACAATAGTCGTCTCAAATCAGATGCTGATTCTTTTGGGGTCGGACCATCAGAGAACAGCCAATGGACCACTATTTCGTTGACGGCGCCTAACCAAACGCGTGCAGCCAAATCAGTGTTGATATCCGAAATCTGGCCATCTAATTTCGCTTGGTCAAGATTTTGGCTAATCACGATTGCGAATCGATCGAAGATTTCCGATCGTTTCGACTCAAAAGCATTGCCCATGCTATAGCCCTGAGTCATCAATAACCGAGCAAGTCGTTTTTGTGCCGATAGCGCAGATAAAACTGCATCAAGAGCAGATTCAGCAGATTCAAGTGGTGAATTGGCCCTCTCAGCGGCTTTTTCAGCGCGCTTAACCAATTTGTTCGCCAAGCGATCCATCACGGCGAAGAATAGATCCTCCTTGCTTGGGAAATGGAAATAAAGCCCGCCCTTGGACATCGACGTTTTCTTGCCGATTTCGTCGACAAGAGCAGCGTGATAACCATTATCTGAAAAGACTGCTTCAGCAGCTTCGAGAATTCGTTCTCGAGTTTGGGTTCGTTGCAGAGTTGAAGATTCTGACAATTGTATTGAGTCGTCTAGGGAGTCTGAAAACCGACTGACCAGTCGGTTTGTAGTTGCTCAGTTTACCGCCGATATGAAGCAGCAGCAATATTACTCACCGCAGATAACCATGTCATGGTGGTTGTACCTCGACTGGGCGAGGAATAATCTTCTCCCTACAACGATGACTACTGATCTAACAAACATCCCCCCTGACTTTCGCATACTCGCCTCAGACGTTCGCGGCCCCGAAGGACCAGCTATCGATTCTGAGGGTCGGCTCCACTTGGTTAGTGCCGAAGATGGGGCGATATTTCGCGTATCGACAGACGGCGATCTTAGTCAGGTAGCTCACACCGGTGGACGCCCGAATGGGCTGGTGTTCAATTCCTCAGGCGATATGTTCGTAGCCGACGCAGCACTGAAAGCCGTTCTGAAAATCGATAAGGCTGGCAACACTGAAGTCTTTGTCGAAGACTATGAAGGTACCAATTTTGGGGGACCAAACGATCTTTGCTTCCTTCCGAATGGTGATCTGCTGTTCACGGATCCAATTCGCCGTCCTCACCCCGATCCTGCAATCAGTCCTGTCTACCGAGTTACACCTGAAGGGAAAATCAGCGCTTTCGCAAATGAATTGGCATACCCGAATGGTATAGCGGTGTCTCCCGACGGCAATAATGTTTACGTTGCAGAAAGCCGGGCGCAACGCCTAATTGCTTTCACCATCGATGTAACTGGCAAACTACTTGACCAAGTTTTAGTCCGCCGATTCAGAGAACCAGGTAATCCTGACGGTTTAGCAGTCGATGTTGACGGTAATATATTGCAATCACTCCCCGGTATTAGGGCGATAGCCTACCTGTCGGCATCCGGCGATTTAATAGATCTGTACCACGTTCCAGATTGGGCTCCGACGAACTTGGCTTTCGGCGGCGAAGATATGAAAACTGTTTACGTATGCGGGGCTGCCCAAAACTCGGTGTACGAATTCAGGCACCCAGTGGCTGGCGTACCACTGTTATAACTGCGCTTCGCTATAACTTGTGCGCTACGTACGTTTAAATTCCCGCTCGAGGTCCTTTATGTTGAGCTGAACCACGGTAGGTCGGCCATGGGGACATGTGTTCGGTCGCTGTACTTGCTCAAGTTGTCGAATTAGATCTTTGCATTCATCTATAGAAAGAATTTGCCCTGCCCTGACCGATGAATGACAAGCAATCGTTGCCAACATTCTATTGCGCCATGTTTCGCCTGAACCACCTTCACGTAGTTCGTCTAAAACACCCAGAAATACCTGTCCGGCACCGTCACCACTGGCACGTGTCGCTAGAGCGGTTGGCACGCTTCTGACGATCAGACTATTTGTACCAAACTCTTTGACACCCCAACCTGCCCTGTTCAGATCTTCCAGATTCTCCTGAACTGTTGTCATCGCACCTGGAGCGAGATCTACCGTGGCTGGTTCTAGTAGCGGTTGTGACTCGGAAGAATTTTGGTCGAATCGATCTCTAACTCGCTCGAACGTGACACGCTCGTGGGCAGCATGTTGATCGACCAGATAAACACCGTCTGGTCCTTCAGCAAGAATGTATGTTTCGTGAGCTTGACCAATTACCCGAAGTACGGGAAGAGT
>CAWVYJ010000047.1:0-14371 GCA_963934365.1 uncultured Dehalococcoidales bacterium
TCTTGTTTTCTGCTGTCATTCGTATTTTGGCTCTTTCTCGTCGTTGAGGTTGGGTTGAGCTTTATTGATTGCGGAGTGTCGACTCGTTTGCGGTTAGTTGGTTGGACGAGTAGCGCCAGCGATATTTAGTTCGATACTCCAGATAGAGGTTGTTGCGCCGATAAACAGCGTTTGGCTATCCGACATGCCGAACGATAGGTTCGCTGATACTTCCGGGGTGTGGATTTTACCTAGCAATTTGCCTGCCGGGTTGAATACTTGTACTCCATCCCCGGCAGCAATCCAGATATTAGCGTCAACGTCAGCACGGAAGCCGTCGGGCACATATGGGTCTACATCAGCGAATAGTCGTGGATTTTCGAGCTTTTCACCAACTACATCAAACGCCATTAGATTGTGGGGTCGGAACTCACCATGTGTTCGACCCGTATCACTAACATAAAGCACCGACTCATCGGGCGAGAAAGTGATGCCATTAGGCTTGTCGAAATCTTCACTCACCATCGAAATATTGAGCGTGTCACCGTCGACACGAAATACGCGATTTCGGTCTTGTTCTGGTATTTGGCCGTGTCCAAGTTCATGGTGAAGAAAACCGTAGTCAGGATCGGTAAACCAGATCGAACCGTCTGATTTCACAGCCACATCATTGGGTGAGGTCAGCTTGCCGCCGTTAAACGAATCTGCGATCGTAGTCATTGTGCCGTCTAGTTCTTCGCGTACGACCGCTCGTCCTCGGGTCAGGCACGAAATAATCCTCCCTTCGCTATCGACCGTGTTGCCATTCGAACAGCCTGACGGCTCTCTGTAAATTCCAAAACCTTCGGATTCGCCCCAGCTTACAATTCGATTGTTCGGAATATCGCTAGAGATCACTTTGTTAAGTCGAGGTACCCAGCAGACGCCTTCGGCAAAGGCGAGTCCGTCGGCGCGTTGGATTAATTCGGGATTCGAACCGATAATCCTTTGAAATTCATCATCGAAAATCTCGAACTGCTTCATCGTCTAAGCCCTTTCATATCAGGTAATTCCGCTTGCTGTATATGCCAGCATATCCAATCCATCTAAACTAGCCGAAGCTCGAGAACGATGTGGAGCGTATCACTCGGTCGCAGAATTGGCACACGTATCAGGCCGATCAGACGCTAATATCGTTAGACTCAATTTGTTAATGTCGAAATTTTGTGCGACATAGATTGGAATTTGAATGGTTTTGGAAATGGCTGGCAAGACTGAACCTGGTTTGTTCAAGGCAGGCGTCGGTAGAGCGGTAATCACACCGCCAGTTGGATTTGTTATCGACGGACCAGAGGATGGTTCTCGAGTTTCGACTGGAATTCTCGATGATCTTCTAGTCAGAGTCATAGTGCTCGAATCCAAAGGCACGCGTGTTGTGCTTGTTAGCCTCGACGTATGGGGGCTTTCTTCTTCGTTGCTCTCTTCGATCAAATCTAGTGCAAGCTCGGCTGCAAGTGTCGAAGCCGAATCAGTTTGGGTAACGGTTACAGGGAACGCATCTAGTCCACCTCTCTGGCGAGATGACGCTCAATACGCTGCCTATTCCGCCTATCTTCCTGAACAGATTGCAGGCGCCGTGCGTATCGCGTTGAGTTCTCTCGAACCAGCGTCGATGGGGTCGACCGGAACACTGTTGTCAGACGTATCTACTTTCACAGAGGGCCCGGGCAGACCTGGAAACGCTGCTTTGTTTGTGATGGCAGTTAATCGGGCTGACGGAAGCGGGATTGCTCGACTAATCAATTTTGCCTGTCCGGCAGTCATCCTAGGAAACTCGATTCAGTGGACGGCCGACTACCCGGGCTATGCAGCTTGGGCTATCGAACAAAACGGTGGCGGGCTCACGCTATTTTCACAGGCACCATCACACGATATTCGACCATATGACTGGTGGGACGATAATCCTGAACCGTCTCACTCAGATCGAGCGCCTCAGGACGTCCATGCAATGGGATTGCTTCTGGCGACTCAAGCTGCGAATGGTGCTGCTGATACGACTCAGCGTCGGAACGTTGAAGTAGCGATTCGCACCGATGAAGAAGCTGGGATTCAAGTCATGCAGATCGGCGACGCTTATTTCGTTTCTACAGTGAAACCGCAGCCGAACAAGTTCGCACGTCGACTCCGACGCGCATTACCACACTCGAATACGTTTGTTGCAGCCAATCTTTCGGGTGGCATGTTCGATGACAAAGCAACCTTCGATGCTCGTGCTATCAAACGATGCACCACCGCCTTGAAAGAGATGGGTGCCAGTTAACCTACTGGCTCTAGTCGATTTCTTGATCGTGTGCTAGCTTGCCGTATTCCCTTTTATTACTTTGGGTATAAAAGCGCGCAGGAGACGAATTACCTTGGCAAAAATTTCACTGATAGGTGCGGGCAGCGTTGTGTTCGCTCGTCGATTGCTGCAGGACATCGTCTGTGTGCCTGAACTATCCGATTCGACGGTATCTTTGATGGATATCGATCCTGAACGGCTTGCTCTCATGAGCAAATTCGCTAAAAAACTTTCGCGCGACACCGGGACTAATATCAAAGTCGAAACAACGCTGGATCGTCGTGAAGCTCTGGATGGCTCTGATTATGTGCTGACGACGATCAGAGTTGGCGACAGCTACGAACGCGATATTGCTATTCCACTGAAGTACGGGGTTGATCAATCGGTCGGTGACACGGTCGGACCAGGCGGCGTTTTCAAAGCGTTGCGTACGGCTCCTGTTCTCATGGATATCTGCGAAGACATCGAAGATGTTGCTCCGAACGCTATATTGTTGAACTACACGAACCCAATGGCGATCGCTTGCTGGGCCATGGCCGAAGCAACCGATGTGCCAACGATAGGTCTGTGCCACAGCGTGCAGCACACAACTGCCGATCTCGCCGACTACATAGGTGTCTCGAAGGATCGAGTCAAAGGCTGGGTCGCTGGAATTAACCATCTCGCATGGTTCTTGCGATTCGAGGTAGACGGCCAAGACGCCTACCCACAGTTGTTTGAAGCGATGGAAAACCCAGAAATATTCTCTCGGGATACCGTTCGGTTTGAGGTTATGAAGCAGTTCGGATACTTCGTCACTGAGTCCACCAGGCACATGTCGGAGTACACGCCGTACTTCCGCACGAACGAAAAAACTATCGAAGATTTCAAATTGAACCAGATTCCACAAAGTCTGCAGGGCCGTACAACTCGTGTAGACGATCACTACACGCAGCTGCTTGAGGATGCCAACACCGATCGTATTCTCACTGCTGATCGGTCCGAAGAGTATGCCTGCCGCATCATCGAAGCGATGGAGTCGGACCGTCCAACAGTGATTAACGGAAACGTTCCAAATGAAGGACTAATTGACAATCTGCTGGATTTGAGCAGTGTTGAAGTCCCGATTCTTATCGACAAACTCGGATTTCACCCCATGGCTGTAGGCGAACTACCGGGACAATTAGCTGCCCTCAGTCGTTCAAATCAGGCGGTACAGCAGTTGACCACTCAGGCGATTCTCGATGGGGACAGAGAAGCGGCGTTCCACGCAATAGCGCTGGATCCGCTAACTTCCGCAGTATTGTCACTTGGCGAGATTAGGGCGATGTTCGACGAGATGTGGACTGCCCATGGCACTGAGTTAGGTGCGTACTCATGATGGCCAGTGGAACAGGATTGATGAGAGCCGCGATCGCGTTCGAAAAAGGCGTGGTTCGTTGCGATGAGGTAGAGATACCGCATCCTGTGGCGGGCGAAGTTCTGGTGCGCACGCGTGCAGCTTCGATATGTGGAAGCGACCTTCACATGGTTAACACTGGTTGGGCGATGCACACGTTTCCCGCTATGGCGGGTCATCCTGGACACGAAGCGGTTGGGGAAGTGATCGAATCGCTATCTGAGAAGTTTGCAGCAGGCGATATTGTGCTCACCACGCCGCATATCTGGAATTCTCGCTGTTTCGCCGACTACCAAGTCGTCGATGACGCTCACGTGCTGAAGCTTGAGCTAAATGTTGATATCGAAACTGTGACCCTTGCCCAGCAGTTGGGGACGGTCGTTTACGCTGCCAAGCGACTTCCATCATCTCTTGAAGGGCAAACATGCTTAGTCGTCGGTCAGGGTAGCGCAGGTTTGTTCTGGAATTTCGTACTTAAGAACCTAGGTGCTGCGAAGATTATTTCTATCGAGCCGCTGGCCTGGCGTCGTGAACTCGGACTAGCGTACGGCGTAGATGAGACAATCGACGTCACCGGTGACGCTGGTATTGAAGCCGTACGTGATCTAACAGATGGAAAGGGAGCCGATCTTGTAATTGAGGCAGTCGGTACAACGCCTACCCTTTCACAAGCGTTTCATCTCGTACGAAACGAAGGACGTGTTGTTCTTTTTGGTCTACCTGAATCGGAGGAACCAGTTCCGTTCGACTATTCGCAGATGTTCAAGAGTCGAGCCGATGTGTTTACCGTTTTAGGATCCCAAGACGAGCCGGGACTCACAAGCTACGCCGAAGCGGCACGCCTGATTAGTTCAGGTGAAATCGATGTTAAACCGATCATTTCGCACCGAGTGAATATTGGTGAAATTGACCGAGCGTTCGAGATCGCCAACGAACGAGTTGATGGCGCTGTGAAAATCGGTATTACGTTCGACTAAATAACCGATCAACCTGGCAAGTCAGATAGCGGCTGGCTTGTGTGGTGATCTTTGCGGACCATGATTTCTCGAGAGTAGAACTCGTTCGACCAGCCGATGAGATTTTTGACAGCCTCATCGAACAAGATTTTCCCCTTTTCTGGGGTGGCGAGAAGTGCGTCGCCGCACACTCCAGAGTCGGTGTATTCGCTCGTCCACGAAGTTACCGACACCGGTCCAGTACCCCACAAATCGATCCATTGGAATGGCGATTTGTGCTCATGGAACTTGATCTGTTCGTTTACCGCTTTATCCATTTGAATAAGTTCAGGGGCCATGTGTAACGCCATAGACGTTTCTGCCTCACCAGAGTGAGTACAGCCGCCCGGGAATCCTGATTCGCGCCAAGTCGCCATAAACTCAGGGTCTACGGCAGTTAGATTCCACCACGAAGTAAGAGCTACGTTTGCGTCGGTTTCCACATTGGCTCTTCGGCATGCAAGATCAAGTGGCGGCATGTTCGAGCCGTGGCCGTTGATGACGATGATTCGACTAAACCCGTGATAGGCAAGTGACTTCAAGATGTCGACTATGTAACGAATAAACGTTTCGTGGTGAATCGTG
Source organism: uncultured Dehalococcoidales bacterium (assembly GCA_963934365.1). Classification (GTDB taxonomy): domain Bacteria; phylum Chloroflexota; class Dehalococcoidia; order Lucifugimonadales; family Lucifugimonadaceae; genus Lucifugimonas. The sequence goes on from CAWVYJ010000047.1 coordinate 5,258, forward strand.
ACCGATCCTGGAAAATCCATCACATGAGTTGTGTATCCATATGCAACCGGAGGCATGAAAAGCAATCGATCTTGATGCTGCTCGGTGGCGGTTTTAGCAACCTCAGTTGCAGTCCATCGATCCATTTTTACCGGTAGGTGAGGGCCGTGCTGTTCCATCGTACCTACTGGCAATACTGGAATAAGCCCAGCTTCGACAGCCTGATTCATTTCAGACCATGTAAGGTCTTCGTATCGCCATTTGCCGTTAATTGCCATGAGATTCTCCGAGTCGATGTTCGCTATATTTACGTGAGTTAACTAGTTATAGTGCGCCGAAGTCGTCTGAGCCTTTGCCGTGGCCGATGACAGCGTCTTCGTCGATTTCAATGCCCAGTCCGGGACCGTCGGGAATTGGCAGCATGCCGTCCGCATCAAGCAGCATTGGCTTGGCGAGAATTCCGCTTACATATGGTGCTGGATGCCAGTATTCGAGATATCGACCGTTCGGCATCGATGCCGATAGTTGTAAATCGGCGGCGGCTCCAACGGCAGTGTTCCAGCCGTGCATTACGACCTGAACATTGTTGTCATAGGCCCGTTGCCAGATTTTTCGTGACTCAGACAGGCCGCCACAAATCGTTTGGTCGGGTTGGAGAATGTCGCACGCCTTTTCGTCGATGAACGGATCGAAATTGAGTCGTCCTCGGATCACTTCGCCAGTTGCGATTCGTACTGGAGAAACTTCCGTCAACCGCTTATACCCATCGATGTCGTCGGCGCGTAATGGCTCCTCGAACCACGATACGTTGTAGTCCTTGAGCATCTTAGAGGCTTCTATCGCCCACTTGAGATCACCGTGCCAGAAGACGTCTGAACCACCGGTATCGACCATCAATTCACAATCGGCTCCGATCGTTTCACGTGCTTTCCTGACGAGTTCTTCGTCGTGTCGTAAATCACGCTCTCGACCAAACGTACCCCAGCCGACCTTGAAGGCACGGAAGTTCTTTTCGAGTCCCGATTCAAGACTCTCGACCATCTCGTCGACTGGCCATGAAAATAGCATCGAGGCGTAAGGCTTAACCTTTTCTACGTAGCGACCGCCGAACAATCGAGAAATAGAAAGATTGGTGTGTTTGCCAAGAATGTCCCACAAGGCATGGTTCACCGCGCCGATGTAGCTTGTGACCGCTCCGCCTCTGCCGTACCAGAACGTCCACTGGTGCAGTCGCTCCGTGACCGATTCTGGTTGAAGTGCGTCCTGTCCGATCAAGTGTGGCCAAAGCACCTTCATCGTTGCTTCAGCCATTTCCCATCGAACTCCAGTGCAGCCCCAGCCTGAAATTCCACCCTCGGTATCGATCCGAATAAGCGTTTGGTCGTAGCCCCACCAACTTGGGTGGATCGGTTTGCCGACGCGGAGTTCGGGTCGCTGACTAACGAGCGGGAATACGGTTATGTTCGTTATTTTCATAGATTTTGAAATTACGTTGACTAATTGCGTTGGCTAGAGTGCCGATGTTGTGCCCGGTATAAATCGGTTTCAATGAATTCGACGGCTAGTTCCATCGTAACCACATTGACATATGCCAATCTGATGTCAGAATTTGGCGTAGCGAATGGTAGTCTTCGCACTCAAATTATCTTCTTAAAGCATTTTGTTTAGCAATATAGGAATATTGGATTGGACGTTGGTTTAGTAGTAACGAGGATCATCCATATATTAGCTGGCTCATTTTGGGTAGGTGCAGCGATATATCTCGCCATACTTCTCGAACCCCGAATTCGTGCCACACCGGGTGATCTAGAACGCCAGTTTTTGAACAAAACCAGCAAGCTAAACAGCCTTTGGATAACGAGTGCTGCCGTAGTAACGATGTTGTCCGGATTCGCACTTGTATCGACCACGCCAGGGCGCAGCATGTCTGATATCGGCTCTGGTGGCTGGGGCACGATGATTCTTATCGGGATTATGACGTCGGTCACAGCCTTTTTCGTCTCTGGTGCTGCGGGTGCCTTCAACGCCAAATTGCGTCGTGGACTTGAGTCGGGTTACGCCGATGAAGCTGAGCTCGCTATTTACCGGAGCAAGTTGACGCTGCTTGGGTATCTCAACGCGATTCTTGTGGTGATTGCAGTGAGTACAATGGCCGCTGCTAGGTATGCTTAAACTTCCCCGGCACTAAACTGGATGACATTGGGCGGTCGGAGTTAGACGTAAAGTCCGAGTTGTCCGCCGCCGAGCAAGAACAGGCTTGCAGGATTTTCGCCTGCTGCATGTTGTTGATCCGGATTGCTTGTCGATGACGGCTCGAAGTTCGACATCAGGCGGAAACCGTTTGGCGAATGGCTTTCGGTCGATTTCAGGGCTTGCCTCGACGTTTCGAGTATTTGGTCAGAACTCCACAGTTCTCGTTGCGACATTGCGACGTTCGGGGCAATGCTGGCCGCAAACAGACTTTCATTTACGTCGTATTCAGCTACTGAAGTATTTTCAGTACCCTCTAACGTTGATTTACGCGTTGCCGACTGAAGTTGTTTTGAAGTTCCAGACACTATGTGAATGTGAGCATGCGGTTGGCTCTGATGCGCTTCTAGTCCGAAGTTAGAGATGGCGCGGTAGCCTTCGTTGCCACAGTGTTTGTCGCCCGTTTCTATCGCAAGACCAGTAGCGTCGATCAAAACGTCAGACGACCACAACTCTTGCTGGGTGAGGTGCTGTGTTGGGACGATCAACAGCATGACACGTTCCCATTTCAGTCGATTGTGGAAGCAAACGACACGCGCGTCATCTGTTGGACGAGACTCCCAATTGGCCTCAGTACTGCCTGAGATGATAGAGCAAAACGTGCAGTCTTCTATACTTTGGTTCGGAAGTTCAAAACTCACTTGCGAGGTTTTTTTCTGTTTGTTAATTGAGGTCGAGGCGTAGCGCCGCGATGGCGGAAGTCAGGCGCTGTTAGATATCGCTCAGCGACAACGTTTGCATCGCTAAGTCGAGAGATGATCGCGTCTGAATACCGAGAAGATGACCGTGAATCAGATGCGCTCATGGTTTCAATAGCCGTTCGACTTGTAAACACCGTAGGCATCATCGAGTCATGTCGATGAACGATCAACTGGTAAAGCTTCTCTTCTGCCCATGCAGTTGAAGCTTCTGCACCGAAATCGTCGAGAACCAAAATGTCGACATCGCGTACCTGTCGGAACGCGTTATCGAAGGAGTTGCCGCCGCCTGACCCGTACGACCGTCTAAGATCATCGAGCAGATCTGGCACAAAACGGAACAGCACCTCTCTACCCTGAGCGATATTATCGCTGACGATAGCCGCTGCCAGATGAGTCTTACCAACGCCTGTAGGCCCTGCGAGATAGAGCCATCCCGATGGATGCTCTGCAAAGACCTTCGCTGCGGCGTGCGCCTCCGACAGTGAGCGTTTCTGTGGTGCTGTAGATCCGGCGGCGCCTTTGAGAGTGAATCTGTCGAATGTCATTACTTCTGAGAGCCTAGTTTGAAGCCCTGAGTCTCGAATATCTGGCAAGCCGCTGCCGGCTTTGATGTTCACTACATTGGAGAAATACGGATCGCCAAGACGCGTTCGGAGACGATCACCCAATTCTTCGAACCGGGTTCCAGTAGTGACTAACGTTGGAAGTCGACGGTTGAATCGATGAGTGAGAATCTGATCAAGCTTTTCGTCGGCCCACGCTGTGGATGACTGTGCGCCTAGATCGTCGAGGATCAAGATAGGTGCTTCAATTGCTTGCAAGAAGATTTCGTCGTATTGCGCACCGACTGCAGGATCGAACGCCGAACGCAAGTGATCTAAAAGGTCGGGCACTGAAACAAACCGAACGGGTTGGTCTGCTTCTACAAGGGCATTGCCGACTGCTGCAGCTAGATGCGTTTTTCCTGTACCCGAAGATCCGCATAGAACTAACCAACCTTGCATGTCAGTGACGAATCGTTGGGCAGCGTGGTAAGCCTCACGGAAGCTTGATGGCTCAGAAAATGTATCGCGAGTGCCCAGTTCGACTGTGTCGAAAGTGAGACGCTCTAATGATCCAAGGTCGGAGTACTGCCTGATGCGATCGGATGATTTGACGCCCCATACCCGTTCCTGGCACTGGCACGCGATAACCGTCCGGGCTGTAGCCGGAGCATTTTCACTAGGAGCAGCTACGAACCACCGTTTGTCGTCGCAGATGTCGCAGTGGATTTCGGCGCTAGTTGGCTCCTCGAGCTCGTTGTCGCTTAAGGTATTCTTCGTAGAACTGGTCTGACCGATCCTCTTGAAGATCTCGTTCAGTGGTTCCATCCGATCCATCGTCAAGCTCCTCAGGTCTTCCTTCTGTCGCCCAACGGCGAAGAATTGCGGCTATATAGTTCCAGCTACGGGCATTGGCTTCGGCTGCGTATCGAATTGCCAGAACCACCTCATCTTCGGGATGTTGTTCTAGCGCTGCGTGAATGTTTTCAGCAACTATTGGCGTTATCGAAGCTATGTTCTGTTCGTAAAACGTTACCGCATTTTGCTTTTTCTTTGCAGATTCAGTGTTTGCCCAAGTTTCAAAAGGTTTGCGTGCCTTTATCGCTAGGTCGACGCCCTGACGAACGAGTGCTCTTCTTACTGGCTCGGTGTTTAGCAGTATTCGTTTTTGCCCATCTCCTTCATCGACAACCAGCAATATTCCTCGTTTGACTGCTGAATTTATCGACTGGTCAACAATCTGTTCAAGCTGAGTTCCAGAGGATTTGAGCATGGATGCTACTGTCCTGTCAGACAACAAATCATCGAAGCCTATCGAAGATGGTACTTTGCGAAGCTTGTGCAATCCATGAATTACTCGCAGTGCCACTTTTAGTTCGTCTAGAGAATCGATCTCTTCCAAAAGCGATGCTAAGAGTGGATTAGGAACTGGTGTGAACTGAACCTCGCGTGGGAATCCGTCTTTCACCGAACTGCTCCTGATCTGGGTGCATATGACTGTGAATTTTGTGGTGCGAACGATAGTTCTTCGAACACTCCGACTGAGTCACGTACGCGCATTTCGACTTCGTCTGTTGGACCATTTCGGTGCTTTGCGATTATTAGCGAAGCACGGTCGCGTGGGAATGGCTGGGTTGGATTGGCCTTGTTCCATTCATCTTCAGTGGTGAACTTGTCTTCTCGATGTATAAACATAACGACGTCGGCGTCCTGCTCAATCGAACCAGACTCTCGAAGGTCAGAAAGCATCGGTCGGTGAGAGGTTCGGTGCTCGACGGCTCGACTTAGCTGTGAAATGGCTACGACCGGAATGTGCAGGTCGCGTGCCATCCCTTTCATGTGCCTTGAAATCTCGGATACTTCTTGAGCGCGGTTGCCTTCCCGACCTCCAGTGGATCCACCGTTGATCAACTGCATATAGTCGACGATCAATAGGTCTAGACCGTGCGTCATTTGTAGACGTCGTGCCTTACCGCGCATTTCAGCCACGGTCTGGAATGGGGTGTCGTCGACGTAAATCGTTAAGTCAGAAAGTAAACCGATCGAGTTGATTACTTGTTCTTGTTCGCTGGGTGATTGAATCCTGTTTCGGATCTGCTGCATATTTACTCGAGACTGGGCAGCCAACAAACGCATTGCGATCTGGTCACGTCCCATTTCGAGAGAGAATATACCTACTTTGAAACCGGCCTTTGCTGCACTCAACGTGAAGTTTAGACCCATCATCGATTTACCAACAGATGGCCGAGCCGCAAGCACAACCATGTCAGATCGCTGTAACCCACCGACTAGAAGTTCATCGAGGCGTTTATACCCGGTGACTATTGGCGAAGTGTTCTGTTCGCCGTCGACTTGGTCAAGCGGAGAAGATTCTTCGAGGTACGGCGTAAGTGAATCGGCTAGTGGAACAAAATCACGGTTCTGCGAACCTTGCCTGATGCCAAATAGGGCGTCCTCAGCGGCCGAAAGAGCGATGTCAACGTCGGGATCGTCGTTATAGCCAATGTCTGAGATCTCGGCTGCGGCGGCGATCAGCCGGCGCATCGTCGCTGTACGGTGCACTAAGTTGGCGTAGTGCTCGATGTGAACCGATGTTGGCGTAACTTCGACCAGGTGCGAAAGATAGGATGCTCCACCGACTGATTCGAGGAGATCTTTGTGATCGAGCTCGTGGGTGACAGTTACCTGGTTGATTGCTTCGTCACGTTGGAAGAGGTCGTAGCAGACCTCGAACGTTTGGCGATTGATCTCTCTGTAGAAATCATCGACCGAAAGAAAGCCTGCGATCTGAGTAATCGTCATGCCGTCGATGAGGATCGATCCTAGGACGGATTCCTCAGCGTGTAAATCATGTGGTGGGAGACGGTCTGCTTGCATTTAGTGACGAATGTAGTTGCCGTAATGGTTATCTGGGAAACTTCTGTAGAACTGGCGAAAGTGTGATTGGAATATAACGTTAATATGTTGGGAAATATAAGTCGATCACCTGTAAAATCGCCCTGAAGATATCAACAATATTCCACAGCTTATCCACAACCTAGTTCAACCTCGGAATTTGAATGGCAATTCGGTCGGTTAAAAAATCGCCCGGAGCGTGTAGCCCCGGGCGATTGTTCAATCAGTATGTGGTAGCAGGATTAGTCTTCGGACTTCTCTTCCGAATCGTCGCCAGTGTCATCGTCAGCATTGTCTGATTTCTCGGAACTGCTCGAAGCACTAGCATCGATCTCAGCTTCTGCAGCTGCAAGAACATCCTCGAATGATGGGTCGAGAACGTCAGTGTCCGCTTCAGTCATTTGGGCCTGAGCTTCTTCCATCTGGCGGTTGAGTTCTATGGAGGCATCATCTGCAACAACTTCAATAACCAGAGTGGCTGTAACGCCCTCAACGAATCGAGCTGGAACCTTGTATTCACCAACCGTACGAATCGGGGCAGGAATCTGAATTCCCCTTCGATCGATTTCTCGCTCGGTCATTTCAGATACCTTAGCCGCGATCATCGTATTGGTAACAGAACCGTAAAGACGACCAGTTGGGCCCGTTCGCACGTCAATTCGGACCTTCTGATCCTTGAGTGCGTCCGCAATGTCTTGCCATTCCTTGGCTTCAACGAGTCGTCGGTCTTCAGCCAGTACTCGAAGAGCTGATGCCCGTCGGAGTTCGTGGTCGGTAGCGTGAACGGCTAGACCTTGCGGAATGAGGAAGTTACGTGCGAAGCCAACTTTGACATCTTTTACGTCACCGGCTCGTGCGGTAGGACGTACATCCTTAAGAAATAGAATTTTCATTTGTTCATAACCTTGGAGTACAACGGTAGGTTTTTCACTGATAAACAGCGGATCGGCATGCCGACCCAGTCTCGTATTTCGATACGCGACTGCCGTCACACTCACTGTGATAGATGTTGGTTATTCGAACAAATCAATTCGAACTAATGCCCGGATGTTCGTGAGCCAACCTATTAAAAGTACAACATCAAAGAGGTCTGGGCTAGTTGTGTATTCCGGTTAACTACGATTTTTTGTCCATGTCGGTATTGTCGATCACTGATCTATATTCTTTGTATACCTGCACACACCGCTTTGTTCGGTGTACTTTGAAAGGCCTATAAACGTGACCTCTGGTTCGATATTTTATAGAGGACTGGGCGATCCTGAGGGTCCTGTTTTGCTTCCATCGGGCGAGTGGGGCGTTGTTGAAATGACGCCGGAAACAGGGTGTGTTTCGGTAATTTCTTCCGATGGCACGTCAAAGCGAATTATTGTGAAAACCGGACGTCCTAACGGTATGGTTCAAGATCGGTCGGGCTCGCTATGGATTGCTGAATCTATGAATCCACCGTCGTTGATTAAGGTCGAATTGAGCGGTAACAGCGAAGTAGTGATGACCGAGGTAGACGGGGTCGAATTCATGTTTCCAAACGATCTGGCTTTCGGCCCCGACGGCGCGATGTACTTGACCGATTCTGGCGTTCACCGGGAGCCTTTTGTCAAAGCTCGGGAGGAAGGTCGTAACGACTTACTAATTGATGGCAAGCTGTTCCGAATCGACCTTGAAAACAGGAGTGCTACTGTGCTGGACCACGGCTTGCAGTTCGCAAACGGGCTCGCGTTCGGTGCCGATCGATCGCTTTACGTAACAGCGACCGTTACGGGTATTCTCTATCGATACGAGTGGAATGCCGATGGCACGTTAGGCCCAAGAGAAGATTTTGCCGATCTTGTTGATCGTTCACAATTGCCAGGATTCAAGGGCGGCGACGGTCTGGCGGTTGGCGAGAATGGTTACTTCTATTGCGCCGTGGTAGGTCAAGGTGACGTGACAGTGGTCGACACAGGCGGACATATTGTTGACCGGATTAGCGTTGGTGGGGTTCAACCAACAAACGTTGCGTTCGGTCCAAAGGGAAGTGGCGATATTTACGTCACTATCAAAGACGCCGGAACGGTGGAACGGCATCATGTCGGCGTTGACGGACTGGCACTTTTACCTTCGAAGTAAGCCGTCGGATACTTGACGATTACGCCTTCGGATCGATCGGGTCAGCTTCCGACCCTTCATCGAAACTGCCGCTAGCACCGGCGAGGAACATGTTGATCGCTGCCGCAGCGGCATTTGGATTGTCCTTCGCAGGGAAGTCTCCACAGTTTTCCGGCTCGATCAGCGTCGAATTTTTCAGCAACTCATGCATTTTCACGGCTGCTGGGTGCGAAAGAGTTTTACCCTGTCGACCTCGTAAGATCAGAATCAAAATGTCGTGCATCTCATCTGCTTGGTCGGGACTGATTTCACTGTCACATACGATGATTCCGGATGCAGCCGTAGGAGCTTTAGCAATGAAACCGCTGGCGATATCTACCGCTGGTTGTCCTTGAACCAGAACCAAAACCGGTTCGCCTATCTCCCAAATTAGCATCAACAATTCGAGACTTGTTGAAACGTTTGCCAAAATAGGTTTGTGCGAAGAGGGAAGAAACGAGACGAAATCGTCCCAGTCAGCAGCCGAGCTATTCGGTGCAACTATTACTAGCGGTTGAGCGTCGTCGTGACTCTGCCAAGCACTAATATTGACTTCTAATCCCGATCGTAATTTCACTGAGACTTCTTCGAAGTCGGCCATTTTCCGCTTGTCCTGTACACGC
>CAWVYJ010000048.1:0-14166 GCA_963934365.1 uncultured Dehalococcoidales bacterium
CTACTAAAGCAGATGCTAAAAAGACTGATGACCCTGCCGACGCCAAGTAGTCCAGGCACTCAGTGTAGTCGTAAGAAAATAGAAATTAATTAGGCAACCGGTTCCGAGTATTTCGGTCAGGTGCCGAACGAGGGTAAAGAAGTGCCAGTATCAGCTGCACAAGTAAAAGAACTCCGAGACAAAACCGGAGCCGGCATTATGGACTCAAAGCGAGCCCTTGAAGAAGCCGGTGGTGACTTCACTAAAGCAGAGGCTTTACTGAATGAAAAGGGATTGGCATCAGCCGCTAAGAAGGCTGGTCGAGAAACCTCTGAAGGATTGGTTGTTTCTTACATTCATACGGGCGGTCGTGTTGGTTCGTTGGTCGAACTAAATTGCGAGACTGACTTCGTGGCACGAACGGAAGATTTCGAAACTCTTGGTAGGAACCTAGCTATGCAGATTGCTGCAATGACCCCGCTTCACGTTGATCGTGAGTCGGTTCCTGAAGGCGAAGATGTTAAAGACGAACAGCTTCTTCTCGAACAGGAGTACATCCGAGATTCGAGTATGAAGGTAGCTGAACTTGTGAAAGAGGCGATCGGCAAGCTCGGTGAGAATATCCGTATAAGACGGTTCTCACGCTTTGAGCTGGGCGGATAATTGAATGACTAAATGCCCGGCCAATTGGCTGGGCATTTTTGTAAGGCTGTATAACGAAGAGAACGAATCCCACTATCTGGAGAATTAGAACACGATGACTGAACCGGCATATTCAAGGATAATGCTGAAAATGTCTGGGGAGTCGTTCAAAGGCGACGGCGAGTTCGGATTAGATTCCGACACACTCCAATACGTTTCCCATCAGATTAAAACTATTGCGGATTTGGGCACTGAAATTGGTGTCGTCGTCGGCGGTGGTAATTTCTGGCGTGGTGCTGATTACGAGCAGACCGGTATGGATCGGTCTACTGCCGACTTTGCTGGAATGCTGGCAACGATTATGAATGCCCTCGCTCTACAGGACGCTCTCGAGCGTACTGGCGTTACAGTGCGAACACAGTCGGCAATATCGATGCCTTCTGTCGCCGAACCGTATATCCGTCGTCGTGCGGTACGCCACCTTGAAAAAGGGCGGGTTGTGATTTTTGCCGGTGGTACGGGGAACCCATATATGACTACCGATACTGCGGCAGCTCTGCGAGCGCTTGAGATCGGTGCTGATGCGTTGATTATGGCGAAGAACGGTATTGATGGTGTTTACGATTCAGACCCGCTGAAGAATCCTTCTGCGAAGAAGTACGAGAGAATTTCGCACTACGAAGCTATTTCAAAGCGACTGCAGGCTTTGGACAGCACGGCTCTTTCGCTATGTATGGATAACTCACTTCCGATTGTGGTGTTCGATATTTTTAAAACCGGAAATCTGGCATCGATTTTGTCTGGCGATCACGTTGGTACGCTGATTACAGTAGAAGCTAACTCGTAATCTCTCGTTTCGTATTGGCTTGCGAGTAGTAATCACTTGTGGGTGATTGTATTTTGGAGATAGTGAGAAGGATGTTTAGCCCTTCTGCAAAGATTGGTTCAGGGGAATACGATGCTGGATGAAACTCTCGATGACGCAAAACAGCGTATGTCAGACACCGTTGACGCCCTAAAAAGGGAAATGGCTGGTGTACGAACTGGCCGCGCTGCTACTGGCTTAGTCGACAATCTGAAGATTGAGTATTTCGGTAGTGAAATGCCATTGAATCAGCTTGCCCAGATCAACGTTGGTGATGCACGTTTACTCGTGATTCAACCTTGGGACAAGAACGCTATTGACCCTATAGCGAAAGCGATTCAGAATTCTGATCTCAGTATTTCTCCTAACATCGACGGTGCAATTATCCGTCTAAACCTCCCGCCTCTGACTGAAGAGCGACGCCGAGATTTGGTTCGGACTGTAAAGGCTCGTGGTGAAGAGAGTAAGGTTTCGATACGAAGCGTACGACGAGACGCACAGGACATGATTCGCACTATCGAAAAAGATGGTGATGCTTCTCAAGACGATTGCCAAAGGGCGCAGAAGGATCTCCAGAAACTTACCGACGACTCTGTTGCAGTTATTGAAGCCGAGTCAGCAGCTAAATCTGAAGAGGTCATGCAGGTTTAATTCTGCCTCCGATGCGGAATTCTGAGAGAATTGCGGTGCCATCGACCTATTGTCGACTGGCCTTAAAATCGAGACCGATAGTAAATGACCGCCAACCCCGAAGATTCTAAACACAGTAAAAACGCCGTCATGGACGTTCCGAATCATGTTGCGATCATCATGGATGGGAACGGACGCTGGGCCGTGTCGCGTGGGTTAGATGTATCGGACGGTCATCAGGCCGGATTCGAGAATTTGCAGATAGTCGTTGCCGACTTTGCGAAACGCGGTGTCAGCTATCTGACCATGTTTGCTTTTTCTACCGAGAATTGGGACCGTCCTGAATCCGAAGTGAATGGCATTCTTGAGTTGGCGATAGCAGTTATCGCCCATGAGGCCGAGCAACTACACGAGAATGGTGTACGGATCAAGCATTTGGGCAGGATCGAGAGACTTTCCATGGAGCTGCGAGATGAGCTTGAGCATGCGGTTGATCTCACTGCTAGAAACACTGGTCTAACACTCGGGATCGCCTTCGACTACGGCGGGCGAGCCGAAATCGTTGATGCAGTAAAAAACTTGCTGAGGGATGGCGTTACGTCTAAAGACATTAACGAAGACAAGTTTGCTGAATATCTGTACACCTCTGATATGCCCGAGGTTGATCTTATGATTCGTACTGGTGGCGACTACAGAATAAGTAATTTTCTGCTCTGGCAGACGGCTTATTCTGAGTTCTATTTCCCCGATGTCCTCTGGCCTGATTTTCATGGTGAACATATTGATCGAGCTTTCGAGTCATTCAGCGAGCGCCAGAGACGCTTTGGCAAGCGGATTTAGATTGCCTGTAACTGTTGAGAGTCATTTATACGGGGCGCCGACTCTGACAAGCTCAGGTTTGAACTCAGCCGAAACGTTGAGTCACAACAGGAACAGCCGTTGCGTATTCGAATAATCAGCGCAAGCGTTGGGATTCCAATTGTACTTTTGTCAATATGGTTCGGACTCCCCGGGATTGCCATATTGACTGTAATCGCGGGCGCTATTGGCGGCCTTGAGCTTGACCGAATGATGCGGCCTAGCGGGTCGACTTCTGGAAGCGTTCGTATCATGTGGCTGGTCATGGGCCCAGCACTACTTGCTGCGGTTGCGGCGTGGATGGTCTCGGAAGGCAAAATTTCTGGCGACCATGTGCCGATCACGATTGCGATTATTTTTGTATTGGCAATGCTTCTCAGAGGAACCGCTACCCTTGGTAGATCTTCTTCAAATCGAAAAACTAGCGATTGGGCGTATTGGGTTTTCGCCGCTTACGCTGGACTGTCGCTCGCTCACACTCCGGTTCTGGTCGAACTGGGCAAAGGTCGTGAGCTGATTCTGTTGGCTATTCTGACGACATTTGCGATTGATTCAACTGCAATGTTCGTTGGTGTGTCGATTGGTCGTCGCAAACTCGCACCGAAAATCAGCCCGAAGAAATCGTGGGAAGGCGCAACCGGTGGGGTGCTCGGCGGAGTGATTGCCGCGATTGCGATCGACAGTGCTTTAGATATTCAGTTCACCACGCTTTCAGCTGGAATCTTAGGAGCTGTGTTGGGTGTATCTGGTGTTGTAGGCGATCTCTATGAATCTTGGATCAAGCGTCGGGCGGGCGTAAAAGATAGCGGTACTTTGATACCTGGACATGGCGGCATTCTTGACCGGATCGACAGCATGATGCCGAACTTGGCGGTCGTATACTGGGCAGCAGTTTGGAGCACGTCATAAAAAAGATAGTTATTTTGGGTTCGACTGGATCAGTCGGTACCCAAACCCTCGACATAGTCCGAGCGTTTCCTGAACTCCTAGAAGTTGTAGGTCTCTGCAATGGTCGCAACACCGATCTCTTAAAGAAACAGATCGATGAGTTCAAGCCCGCATATTTCAACTCGCTCGGTGAGATCGAATCTGGATATGGTGGGGCTAAGTTCGCACCTGCTGAGGATATCGTTGCACTTCCGGCAGTCGATCTAGTTATGGCTGCAACCGTTGGCTGCGCTGGGATGCCTCCCGCGATAGCGGCGTTACGGGCCGGCAAGGATCTTGCACTTGCCAATAAAGAAGTCATCGTGATGGCAGGAAGTCTGCTGATCGACGCTGCTAAGATTGGCGGATCGAAAATTCTGCCGGCTGACAGCGAGCCGTCGGCAATCTGGCAATGTCTTGAAGGCGAAGCGAGCGATCCGTCTCGACTGATTATTACTGCCTCGGGCGGAGCGTTCAGAGATCGTACTTGGTATTCGCTTGACGACGTAACGCCGGAACAGGCTCTCAAGCACCCGACGTGGACGATGGGGCCGAAGATTACAGTGGATTCAGCCACATTGATGAACAAGGCGTTTGAGGTGATCGAATCGAGGTGGATGTTCGACATCCCGTTCGAGCAGATCGACGTTACGATCCACCGTCAGAGCATTGTTCACTCGATGGTCGAATTTGAAGATGGAACACTAAAGGCTCAACTTGGGCCAACCAGCATGTTGCAGGTCATCCAGCATGCCTTGTTGTATCCAGAACGCCACGCCAATAGTAATTTGCCGAAGCTCGATGCTGTGGGGATGGGATCGCTTACATTCGAGGAGATGGATCAGTCGTTGTACCCATGCTTCAAACTTGCACTTGAATACGGCAAAAAAGGGGGAACCTATCCCGCAGTATTAGCAGGTGCAGACGAGGCCGCCGTACAGCTCTTCCTAGATGGCAAGATCAAGTTCACCGAGATGCCCGACTTAGTCGATAAAACACTGTCAGCTCACGATGTGATTGCGACACCTTCAGTTGAAGACACTATCGAAGCTGCAGCCTGGGCAGTCGAAACAACACTAATCCGCCACAATCAATCCACAATTTTCAGCTAGCATTAAGACATATGCCAGAAACAGTATTTTTTGGAGTCGTCACGTTCCTTATCGTGCTCGGCCCTCTCGTAGTCCTTCACGAACTAGGTCACCTATTGACCGCTCGCAAATTCGGAGTTAAGACTCTCGAATTCGGATTCGGCTATCCGCCACGCGCTGGCGGAATATGGAGTGGTAAGACTCCAGTACTCGTTGATGCAGAGACGGTCTACGAAATCGATAAAGAGTCGCTAATTGGCAATACCGCTACGATTCGCACTGTTCGCGATGAGCAGGGTAGGTCGGTTGCGGTTAGCGTTAGATCACGTGCGAAAGGCGATGACGCTGAGGCGTCGGAAGGTGGCTTGATCGTCACCGGCAAGATCAGATCCATTGATGGCGACCAAATGATAGTTGCCGATATGTTGTGGTCGTTCAACTGGCTACCACTTGGTGGATTCGTTCGTATGGTCGGCGAAGAAAGCAGCAACGCTGTTGATTCGCTTGGTAGTAAGCCTCGGTGGCAACGAATCGTTGTTATGGGTGCAGGTGCGTTCGTGAATCTCGTGATTCCGTTCGTTCTTCTACCTCTAGTACTGATGATTCCAGCTGAGAAACCCGTAGGTGATGTAACGATCGTCACGGTATTCCCCGGTTCACCTGCCGATCTGGCGGGAATTCAGCCTGGCGACAAGATCGTCAAAGTTGACGGTCGGACGATCAATAACGTTTCCGAACTGCAACAAGCAGTTACCGTGAAGCTCGGCGCTGAGAGCACTTGGGAGCTCCAATCAGGCGTCCCTAATATATTTGCTCGTCCTGCAGAACCTAAGTACCAGTACACTGGTGCCATCGAGAAGGCCACGCTGATACCCCGATGGAAGCCACCGGGGCGTTTTGTCGTGGCTCAGGTAAGTAATCCTGAGACGGAGATGACACTAGCGCGAGCTCGCGTATTTGACGTTTCCGTCGGTTTGAACACGATGCTTACCGTCGTCGATGAGCCGAGCGACACGCTTTACGAGATTTCTAACGAAGCTGCAGCGAAGCTTGATCCCCCTGCTGCGTTGGGCGACATCCTTCAAGTGGTTGCTGTTGCGAAAGCCGCTGGCACGCAGATTTCACTATCAGATGCACGATTGCACGACAACGGTCTCGGTATAAAGACAACCGTGCAGGAGGGTGCGACTGGCGTTCAGATTTCAGCTGAGAACAGTAGTATCGTGAAGAAGGGTTTGACCCCGCTCGAATCGTTCCCTCTTGGGTGGCGGCATGCTCTCGATACCGCAGTTTTAACACGAAACGCGTTGACGACAACGATAATTGGTAGCTCGAATCCTCAATTTGAAGGTCCATCGACGGTTGGTCCGATCGGTATTGGCCAGCTCACTGGTGAGATCGCTGTTGCGGATGCTGGACTGGGCGCAAAGATAATCACATTCGCAACTCTGGCGGCAACGTTAAGTCTGTCGCTTGCGATTCTGAACATTCTGCCGATTCCTGCGCTGGACGGAGGACGAATATTCTTCGTATTTGTCGAGATCGCTCGACGTGGTAAGCGCATTTCGCCTGAAAAAGAAGGGCTCGTTCACCTCATCGGATTCGCACTGCTGATTGGACTGATAGCCGTGATATCGGTACAGGACGTTACTCGTATAATTAGAGGTGAATCGTTCTTCTAAAGCGGTTGGTCGCTGGTTTACGTATATATAAGACTGCTGGTTGGTTCGGAAAGACCATGACTCCGTGATTAGCTGAAGGTTGGGAACACTAATGCGAGTGCGAATGAGTGAATGTTTCGCGTATTCACCGGTAAAATCGTTTTGTATGAATTTATTCAAGCTTAATAACTGGAGCGATTGAACTGGCGGCACGAGACAACACCCACCCGGTTAGCGTTGGCGGCGTGATGATTGGTGGGGGAAATCAGGTCGTTGTTCAGTCTATGACTGATACCGATACCGCTGATATTCCAGCAACGGTCGCCCAAGTTAAACTTCTTGCCGACGCTGGTAGTGAGATCGTCCGAATCACGGTCAATAACGCTGGTGCCGCTCAGGCTGTTCCAGAGGTTAACAAACGTCTTGCCGACCTCGGTTGTAATGTTCCCCTCGCCGGAGATTTTCATTTCATTGGACATCGATTACTTCGAGATTATCCCGAGCTTGCTAGCACCCTCGCCAAGTTCCGAATTAACCCTGGTAATGTTGGGCGTGGAGTTCGACATGACGAGAACTTTACGCAGTTCATTGAGATTGCTCGTGAGCTTGGAACTCCGGTACGAATCGGTGTAAATGCTGGGAGTCTTGACCCAGACGTGATGGCCGAAAAGATGGACGAGAACTCACGTCTTTCTGAACCATTTAACTCAGAGCATGTCGAAAACAAAGCCCTTGTAGAAAGCGCACTTTCGAGTGCCGAAGCAGCGCTTGATATTGGTCTTACCGAGAACCAGATAATTATTTCTTGCAAGGTTTCTAGGCTTCCTCAGATGGTCGCAGTTTATCGTGAACTCTCAGCGACTTCTAACTTCGCATTGCATTTAGGTCTTACCGAAGCTGGAATGGGACAAAAGGGTGTTGTAGCGACGACGGCTGCTTTGAGCACGCTGCTTGAGCAGGGCATTGGCGACACGATTCGGGCTTCACTCACACCAGAAGTTGGCGGAGATCGGTCGAAAGAAGTTCGGCTCTGTCAAGATATTTTGCAGGCTGTTGGGCTTCGTAGATTCCGTCCTGCGGTAACGGCGTGCCCGGGCTGTGGACGAACTACATCGACGTTGTTCCGTGAACTGGCGCAGGATATTCAGACTCACATCGACGCCAAGCTGCCCGAATGGCAATCCCGCCACGCTGGTTCTGAGGCACTTCAGGTGGCCGTGATGGGCTGCGTTGTGAACGGACCTGGTGAATCAAGGGCTGCCAACATCGGAATTTCGCTTCCGGGGGCCGGGGAAGATCCACGAGCGCCGGTCTTCGTAGATGGGCAGCGTGTGAAGTTCCTGTCAGGGCCGAATATCGCCACTGACTTCATAGACATGGTCGAGAGTTACGTCGAGACGACGTACAACGGGTAACTAGTGGCCAGATTAGCGGAGTTTTACGGCGGTGCCGTAATAGAGAATCCCAAGTGCTTCCGTTGTGATCATCGAAGTTTTGTATCGCACACTAACCACTTATTTGAGTGTCAGTTTGGGCACTTATAAATGGGTTTCACTCTCACTTAGTTCAGCTTACCCCGACCGCTGTCTAACTACGGTCGATTTGCGTGGTATCTGAGTGAATAGAACACACCCAACTTAGGCGTAAAAGTGCGTAACATACGGCGGAATCGATACTGATTGTTCTTAACGATGTTTGGAGATGTCGGATGTTAGATACGAACTATGGCGTGAACGGGTGAGTGAATTGAAATTGAACTGGCATGAAATAGATCGCTTCTTGATGGGTGAAGCGTGGTCGGGATCGCAGATAAAACAGCATCTCAGGGAACTAGCCGATGTTATTGGACCTCGCTGGGGCGGCTCTGTCGAAGATTTACGTGCAGCTGCGTACATTCGAGATCAGATGGAAGCCGCCGGGGTTGATCGAGCTGAAATTGAGCCGTTCACTTTGGAAACATGGAATCACGGCGACGTTTCGATTTCACTGCCCGACGACAATAATCGTCCGATCGCAGCACTGCCGTTCCTGCGCTGCAAACCAATCGACCTAACAACCCCGATTGTTGACGCCGGACACGCGTCTCCGCATGAAGTGGAGGCCCTTGAAGGTCGTATTAAAGGTTCAGTAGTGCTGGCAACGATCGCTCCCGAGCCGTTTACCGCACCTGAGCCGTTTACTGCCCGCATAATGCGACTCGCCGAATCCGGTGCAGCTTGCATCATCGCCATCGAACCCAAGACGGGTGGTCGAATGGAATATGCGAACTCTGACGAGTGGCTAAACGTCGGACCCCAAAAAGACGCAGTGGCAGTGGTGAAGACCAGCTCGGAAGACGGAGCTTATCTGAGGCGTATTGCTGGTGGGTCGCCGAGAGTTAATGTTGCTGTCGATGCGGAATACTTCGATACCGAGGCTCACAACACGATCGCTGAGATTACAGGCTCAACCCACCCTGAACGCCACCTGATTTTGGCGGGTCACCACGACACGGTGCTCAAAGCGCCGGGCGGAAACGACAACACATCGGGAACAATTGGGGTGATGGAAACTGCACGTGTGATGGCTGCTCTGGTGAAAGAGTTGGGCGTTCGACCCGGGATGTCGATTCGATTTGCTACGTGGAGTGGTGAAGAGCAGCACCTACAGGGTGCACGGTCGTATGTAGCTCGGCACTACTCAGATGACTCTGTAAATCGTGAGGAAAAACCGCTTCTGAATATTAATTTGGACGAACTTTCGACGGGGCATATGAAGGGGATTGTTCTTGCATTCCCTCATATGCGGCAGTTCATGCAGTCCCAACTCGACACGATGGGCGACGGTCTAAAATGTCACGTTTTGTCGCACATGGATGCACACTCAGATCACTTCCCGTTCGTCGAAGAAGCTATTGAAGCTTCTATCACTTGGCGTTGGCGATTCTGGGGTAGGCATGAAGATGCCAACTTCCACCACGAGATTGGGGATTCAGCGAACAAACTGAACGTAAGGGAACTCAAAGAGTACGCGGGTCAGTTGGCCCGATTGCTATTGAGGCTCTCTCATGTTCCGCCAGACGATTGGCCCCCAAATCCTCTCACGATTTCCGATGTTAACAAAATGATAGAGCGCGATTCAGGTGGTCATCACCCGGCGTTTCATTAGTAAGTTTTATCTGGTCAATTCATCGATATGATCGGTCTCGCAGTAGTCGGGGAGGTGCGAAGCATTGCTTGCGGTATCGAATGTGATCCGCCCCGTAGGGCATTGTGGTCCGGCGTTTTGGGCCGGCGATATTCTTGCTTTCGAGGGGATCTATGATCGTGCCGATTACTCCTTCGTAAAGGAATGCGGCGATTCTGTTGAGTCCGGAGGTTGATGCAATGTGCAGCAACTCTGCGAGCCGCCAGCGAAGCCTGGCGATGTCCGAGATCGGTAAGGCCAGCGTTTGGTATGTACAGAGCCTATCGCTTACGATTTTTGGTAGACCGTGTCGAACAAGAGGAATAATCATCGGAGGATTCTACGATGATCAGTTGGTCACGTTGTAATAAATTGGAGAAGTTTGCTTGAACCACTTCACTGGTTGTGATGTTCCTCTAGAATCGCTGTATGAAAGAACGGCACCACAGGACGGATAGTAAACACCCGCGGACGTGCACGTGCATAAAGTGTCAGGCGCGTCGACTTGAAGCGGCGCATCCGAAGGTGAAGAAGAAGAGCAAACCGAAGTCTCAGCGCGGTAAAGGCTCAAAGAAGCAAATCACTGAATCGGCAATCAGCGAAGTCATGGGCATTCTCGGGCTTGATGGCAACGACGAGTAATCGTTTAAGGTTCTTCGCCATGGCCCGTAGGACTTGTCGGATTTCTCGTGATTCTGAATTTAGTGCAGAATGACACTAATTGCTCTTCGATATCAGCACGATAAGGAATTTTGAATGACAGTGTCCAGAAAATCTAAAATAGGCCTTATCGGTGCTGGTTGGTGGGCGACTGCGAACCACTTGCCGGTTTTAGTCGAACGAGAAGATATCGAGCTCGCCAGCGTGTGCCGGCTTGGGACTGATGAGCTTCACCAAGTTAAATCCAAGTTCGGATTTACTCACGCCACTGAGAACTATGAAGAATTACTCGACACTCCCGGTCTAAAGGGCGTGGTCGTCGCCTCGCCGCACACTTTGCACTATAAACATGCACTCGCCGCTTTGAAACGTGGATTGCACGTACTTTGCGAAAAACCTCTAACGACGAAAGCTGAAGAGGCTCGTGAACTCGTCGAAGAGGCAGATCGTCAGGGCGTCGAGCTTATGGTTCCTTACGGTTGGCACTACGGTGAGTTCATTCAAGAAGCAAAACGACGGATGGATGAGGGCGCTGTAGGGGATATTGAATATGTGATGTGCCACATGGCATCGCCGGTAAGAGCACTTCTAGAAGGCAAGGAGTTCATATCTACTGGCGGTGGAGCAGGCGACAACATGTTCGCTCCTGCTGCCGATACTTGGGCCGACCCTGTAGTTGCTGGTGGAGGGTACGCTCTGGCTCAGATGTCGCATTCTGCTGGATTGGCTTACTGGCTCACTGGACTACGAGCTGAGACGGTTTCTGCGCTTACCTCAGCACCAACAAGCAAAGTGGAACTATACGACTCGTTCGCCGTTCGGTTCGCAGGTGGTGCGATAGGTTCATTTAGTGGTGCGGGTGCGCTGCCTGATAATCAGCAGTTTCAGCTAGACGTTCGGATATTCGGCTCTGAAGGTGTCATGTCGGTTGACTGCGATCGCGCTCATCTTGAAGTTCTTCGACATGATGGGAATAACTTCAAGATGGATATTCAGCCCGATGCTGGCGAGTATCACGGGGGCGGACCTACAGCTAACTTTGCGGACATCATAAGCGGCAAGAGTGCAGTGAACTGGGCACCAGGTTGGGCTGGAATGCGAGCAGTTGAAATGATCGATGCTGCATATCGTTCTGCGGAGTCTGGTCGATCAGAAACCGTGTAAACGTTTTTGCATTTGGTGCGTAAAAATACCCATACGCAAACCGTATTGAACCTGCGGACTCATATCTGCGTCATTTGATCCACAAGGGCTACTTGGTGAATCCGACTGGCTATAGGGCTGAATATTAATGTTAGGCCGGTGCAGTAGTACTGGTGGTTTCTCAGTAAAGGTTTCGTAAATTTTAGGTCGAGATGTTCAATCAAAACTTCTGCTGGAAACCGGACAAATACTTGGAGATAACTTCGAGTCATCAAACCACCGATGCAGATTAGACAGAGCGCTGCGAAGGTGCTCGGTTAGATCACGCGGAATGGACTGTCGGCAACTTGCTTTAATACGGAGTTAGTATCAGCGTAATATCCGATTAATGGTCGACTAACCTCGACGTTGCGCCCTAGCCAGAGGTGTTTTCAACCAAATCAGCGCCGCCGAAAGCGAAGTTGGATCAGGCGATATGATTACCGTCTGAATTCCTCGCTAATCCGAATCTGACTCTGAAATCGTTGTTAGGTACGAAAAATCCCTCGTCGCACCGCTGTTGTTGAAAGCGTTTATTCGGCTAGTCAGCTATTCTTTGGCGCAAACGAGCACTGTGTCGAGTGAAATCTAATTCATCATTCGGCATGAATGAACTTTCAGGAGCCATAACTCGTGTACGCCAATTCGTCAGCTGATCGCAAATTTAAGATTCTCGTCGTCGAGGATGATCGCACTCTCCGTGAGGCGTTGCGCTACAACCTTGTGGCTGATGGCTTTGATGTGGTCGTTGCTGATGACGGGAGTGAAGGGTTGATCACCGCCCGGCAGGACGATCCTGACGTAATTATTCTCGATCTGATGCTGCCGACGTTGAGCGGTATAGAGGTTTGCAAGGCTCTGCGCCGAGATGGCTCAGTAGTACCTGTGATAATGCTCACCGCACGAGACGCTGAAATGGATCGAATCGGTGGTCTTGAATCGGGTGCTGACGATTATGTAACGAAACCGTTTAGCATGCGCGAGCTGATCGCGCGAGTCGGCGCTCAGATCCGCCGAATGGACATGCTTAAATCGGTCTCACAGAGTTCTGTTGACCAGATAATAGATCTAGGTGATCTGGTAATTAACCGAGGCTCTCGCTTGGTGACTCTTGAAGGTAAGCAGCTAGATCTACGCCCAAGGGAGTTCGATTTGCTGGCTCACTTAGCTGCGAACCCGGGCAGGGTCTACACACGAGATCAGTTACTACAGGATGTGTGGGGTTTCGAGTATTCGGGCGACACTCGAACAGTAGATGTGCATGTAAGGTGGCTGAGATTGAAGATCGAGAAAGATCCTTCAAAACCGACCCTACTCGGAACAGTTCGTGGAGTCGGGTATCGAATAAGTGTGTGATTTCTATTTTGTAATAGATAGTTCGCTTAATTGTCGAAAATTGGAGTTCTAGTTGAGTAACGTGTCACTGCGATGGCGAATGCTTGTTGAAACAAGTTTGCTTGTAGCGCTCGTTGCAGCTGGGTCACTAATTTTCGGTGTAATTGGCACGATACTGGCTGCAATTCTTGCGATCATTGCGGTCGTTTTTCTTTCTATGAGGCTGCATAGGCAATTCTCCGAAATTACCGAAGACGTCATTCGAACTACATCGATAGATCGATCCCATCGACTTGATCCGACCGGGCCTGCCGAGCTTAATCGATTAGCCCGAGCGGTAAACCGGTTGGTCGACCGGGTTGCTGCTGATATTTCGGACGAATCGTCTGAACGAGTAAGACTTGCTTCAATTCTCGATTCGATGCGTGAAGGTGTGGTGGTGGTCGACGATCAGGGTGTAATCGAATCGGCGAACCCGGCGTCGATTGAACTTCTTAGTTCAATGGGTGATGTTAAACCAGGCATGCAACTCTCTTCGCTTACGAGCCATCCAGACATGATTCGAGTTGTAATGCAATCCATTGCGGGCAATAAATTAATTTCTGCTGAAATCGAGTTGTTCGATAACCACCGCACGATAATGGCCGTGTCGACTCCGTTTCCGCGCCCTGATAGCGATCTGATTCGAGCGTTATTGCTGCTTACCGATCTAACGGATGTTCGACGGCTCGAAACTACGCGCCGAGAATTTGTATCGAACGCTTCACACGAATTGCGAACACCATTGGCGGGAATTCGTGCATCGGCTGAGACTTTGCAGCGCGGAGCGATTGATGATCTGGAAGGGCGCGGGGCGTTTATTCAGATGATTCGCGAAGACGTTGATCGAATGGAACAACTGATCGTCGAGATGCTTGAACTTTCTCGCCTTGAATCGGGTGAATCACCTCTTGAACTAAAAATGATCGATGCGAATTCGCTAGTAGAAACAGCTATCAGGCAGTTTTCTTCGATTGCAATTGAATCGGAATTGAAGCTTGAAACGAATTTATCCGAAGGTCTTCCAACAGTATTGGTCGATTCAAAAATGATCGATCACGTATTCACTAATCTGATCAGCAACGCGGTGAAGTGGAGCAGGGCCGGGGACACGATAACCGTAAAGGGATGG
>CAWVYJ010000049.1:0-14067 GCA_963934365.1 uncultured Dehalococcoidales bacterium
GAAGTTGAAATAAGCGATTCACCAGAGGCTAAACCACTCATTATTTATTCAGGACGAAGTGAGTCATTGATCGCTCCACTGATCGCAGATTTTGAAGAAATCACTGGTGAGAAGGTAGAGATCAAGTACGGTAAAACTGGTCCGCTCGCTGCTACCCTTCTTGAAGAAGGTAGCAACACCCCTGCAGACGTGTTTTTCGCTCAAGACCCGGGCGGCCTTGGTGCTGTAGATTCGCTTATCTCTGTGTTGCCACAAGATATTCTGGGTTCAGTTCCAACTTGGGCTCACGATCCTGAAGATAAGTGGGTCGGTACATCAGGCCGTGCACGAGTGATTGTGTACAACACCGATATGCTTAATGAGGCTGACCTTCCTGATTCAATCGAAGATTTTGCAAAACCAGAGTGGAAGGGTCGAATCGGTTGGCCTCCTACTAACGGATCACTTCACGCCATGATTACCGCTATG
This sequence comes from uncultured Dehalococcoidales bacterium, assembly GCA_963934365.1. Taxonomy (GTDB): domain Bacteria; phylum Chloroflexota; class Dehalococcoidia; order Lucifugimonadales; family Lucifugimonadaceae; genus Lucifugimonas. The sequence continues at coordinate 469 of CAWVYJ010000049.1, forward strand.
CGGCAGGAATGGGGTGAGGAGCGAACTAAGACTTGGCTCGAGGGCATAGTCGCTAACGAGCCTAAGATTTACGCAAAAAATACTCCAACGGTTGCTGCTGCTGGCGCAGGTGAGATCGAAGTTGGATTCGTGAACCATTACTATCTACACCGCTTCATTGCTGCAGAGGGTGAGTCCTTCGCTGCTCGAAATTACTACACACCGGCTGATGACCCGGGATCAGTAGTTTTAGTCGCTGGTGTTGGAATACTTGAAGAATCTGACAACAAAGATCTTGCTCTGCGTTTTGTTAGGTTCTTGCTCAGCGCAACAGGTCAGCAGTATTTTGCTTCGCAGACTTACGAATTCCCGCTCAACGAGAATGCTAAGCCAAACAACTTACTTCCTGTACTTGAAGACTTGACTCACCCTTCGATCGATCTTGGTGATCTGATCGACCTTGCAGGAACACAAGATCTGCTTCGGGAGGTAGGCGCTCTACCGTAAGGATGGGCTGGAGCATATAAGAGATGCTCCCAACATGTTGATCCGATTGTGTAGTTTAAACACGTTGGAATCCGTTGCGCAGACACCATCTTTTGAAATCCTGATGGTGTCTGCGTGACGATTTCTGGTTATATTTCAACTGGATGGAAATCCAGGGATGGAAAACGGCCGCCTGCGTTTCTTTTAGCGTCGGCGGCTATTGTCGCGGTTGCGGCGTTAATTCCTGTTGCGTATTTGTTCGCTAGATCGATTAATGCAGGATCGGACTGGATCGATATTGTATGGCGACCGAGTACGGCTGCTGTATTCGGTAGAACTTTTTTACTGATTGCTTTCGTCACGGTTATTTCAGTGGCTGTCGCTGTTCCGCTCGCGTGGTTGACCGTGAGATCGAACATTCCTCTTCGGAAAGTGCTTTCGGTGGCTTCGGTATTGCCGTTGGTGATGCCGAGTTTTGTGATGGCCACCACTGTCATAGAGATGTACTCACCTAAAGGAGTGTTGCAGGGCTGGCTTTCAGGGCTTGGAGTTGAGCGGTTGCCTGAGATTTACGGGTTGGGTGGTGCAACTCTCGTTCTTGTGTTGATGACGTATCCGTATGTGCTTTTGACAGTTCGAGGCGCTTTACGCCGAATGGACCCCGCTCTGGAGGAAGCTGCAAGGGCGATGGGATACGGTCCCGTTCACACATTTAGAGTTGTGACGTTGCCAATGTTACGACCTGCGGTTGCTAGTGGCTCGTTATTAGTCGCGTTGTACACATTGAGCGATTTTGGCGGTGTGGCACTTCTCAGATATCAGACATTCACTTCGACGATCATGATTCAATATGAGTCATCCATCGATCGCACTCTTGCAGCTGTTCTCTCATTGATTCTTGTTGCTATCGCAGTGCTGCTATTGCTTGGTGAAGGATTTACTCGTGGACGTGGGGCTTATCACCGAAGCACTGTAGGTGCAGTGAGGGTTTCTCGACGAGTTGATCTTGGTCCCTGGCGATGGGCAGGAGCGACTGCAGTTGGAATTCCGGTTTTGATTGGATTAGTCATCCCGGTTGCCGTATTGATTCAGTGGCTGGTTCGAGGGTTGTTGAACGACCAAGAGTTGTTACCTTTGCTCGTTCCAGCCCGAAATTCGTTGTATATCTCTCTTTTGGCTTCAGTAGCGACTGTGCTGGCGGCGTTGCCAATTGCAATACTTGTAGTTCGATTTCAAAGTCGGCTTAGTCGATTCTTTGAACGAGCGATCTATATCGGATTTGGATTACCGGGTGTAGTGGTTGCACTGTCTCTGGTGTTCTTCGGGATCAACGTGGCACGACCTTTGTACCAGTCGATATGGTTGTTGATATTTGCCTTTGTCGTGCTGTTTTTGCCGGCGAGTGTTGGAGCGTTACGGAGTTCGTTACTACAAGTGAATCCACGAGTTGAAGAAGCTGCTCAGAGTTTGGGGCGATCTCAATGGAAGGTGATCTTCTCGGTCACTGTGCCATTAGTGATGCCGGGCGCACTGGCTGGAGCAGCGATGGTGTTCCTCCTTACGATGAAAGAGCTTCCGGCGACTTTGATTCTTTCTCCGATCGGCTATCGCACGCTTTCTTCTTCTATATGGTCGGCAGCATCAGAGGCGTTTTTCGCCAAGACCGCTGCTGCTGCTCTGTTACTTGTTTTGGTTGCTGGGGTGCCGACGGCATATTTGACGTTACGGGGTCACAATGACGGATCTGATCAGTCGGATCGAATTGCCGAATCCGAGATGGAACCACCGTCAGAAACTGTTGAGGTAACTTGATGAGGATGCCTTGGAGTAAAAGGCCTGTCGATATATCGATTCAACCAGGAGTGGCGTCATCCGTCGCTGCATTAGGTGCTGTTTCAAATGAGGCCGGTGTAATTGAGCTTCAGGGCGTTGAATGCGGCTACCCGGGATCTGATTCTCCGGTGATAAGCGATTTCAACTTGCTTGTGAAGCCAGGCGAGTTTGTGAGTATTTTGGGGCGTAGTGGTGCTGGTAAGACAACAGCTTTGAGAGTGGTTGCTGGATTCGAGAAGGTTTCATCTGGCTATGTTCGTGTTGGTGGTCAACTGGTTGGCTCTTCATTCGTACATATACCGCCAGATCAACGTCGGATTGGTCTGGTTTTTCAGGACTACGCGTTGTTCCCGCATTTGACCGTAGCTAAGAATGTTGAATTTGGATTGAAGGGACTTCTCGCTGAAGAGCGACGAGAACGAATTGCGCCTGTGTTGAAGATGGTTGGAATGAGCGGGTACGAGTCTCGCTACGTGCATGAGCTTTCTGGTGGTCAGCAACAGCGAGTGGCGATAGCGAGGGCACTGGCTCCTAATCCAGTGGCATTGCTGTTAGACGAGCCATTTAGCAATCTTGATAGACAGCTGCGCGCTGCACTTCGTCGAGATATTAAGAGGATTGTGCAAGAGACCGGTGCTACTACTTTGCTCGTTACGCACGATCGTGAAGAGGCATTGGCGACATCGGATCGGATTGCGGTGATGGGTGCCAACAGCATCGAACAAATCGGTACTCCAGAAGAGGTTTATCAAAGCCCTGTTTCGGCAGCGGTGGCGAAATTGATAGGACCTTGCGAGCTGATTCCTGGTATATTCCGTGGTGGCGTTATTGTGACCGAAGCAGGTGTATTTCCGACTCGGTTGACGACGGATATTCATATGGCTGATGGGCAGCAAACATTGGCACTTATGCGGGCGTCGGAGCTAGAGATCGAGCTTGCGGATGAAAACGATCAGCGGACTGCGACTATCGAGATGACGGAGTTCGAGGGTGAGTTCACGGAGTACAGTATTAGGCTAGATTCAGGGACGTTGCTCAGGGTTCGGCGCCGGGCTGCGGATGGGATCGATGATGGCAGCCGGGTGACTGTTCACACAAGGGGCGATTCCAAAGTGATCGTATTTCCGGTTTAGGCCGTGCGGGAATGATTCGCTGAACCTAATAGCCATGTGGTAGAAGGTTGAGTGCTTGCTTATGGGCGTGATTCTGAATCTAATTCAGAAAAATAATGCCAACGGAACCTGCGTTGTTTTTGGGTGAACTGATGGTTTTACGCGAACTTCTTGATTACCAGGCAGGCGTTTTGACCGCCGAATCCGAAGCTGTTCGAGAGAGTGACGTTGATCTCTAGTTCTCGGGATACATTTGGAATGTAGTCGAGATCGCAGTCCGGATCTGGCTCATCTTGGTTGATCGTTGGGTGAAGAACGCCATCGTTGATGCTGCTAATGCAAACTATGGCTTCGAGTGCTCCTGAAGCGCCAAGCGAGTGACCAACCATAGACTTAGTCGAGCTGATCGGCACGTTGTAGGCGTGTTCTCCAAAAACTGCTTTGATTGCTTTTGTTTCCGAGGCATCGTTTATTGGAGTCGATGTTCCGTGTGCGTTGATGTAGTCGACATCATTGATCGTCACGCCAGCGTTAGTTATCGCTCGGTTCATCGCTTTGGCGGCGCCTGATCCTTCAGGATGAGGTTGTACGAGGTGGTAGGCATCGGAAGATACGCCCCAGCCTCCGATTTCGGCGTAGATTGATGCGCCACGTGCCTGTGCGTGTTCGAGGCTTTCAAGGATGAGAATTCCGCTGCCTTCCGATGGAGCGAATCCGTCTCGACCTTTGTCGAACGGTCGGCTTGCCTGTGTGGGGTCACCTGACCAAGTTGAAAGAGCTCGCATAGTGCTGAATCCACCCATGCCTATTTCACAGATTCCAGCTTCGGTGCCACCGGTGACGATAATGTCTGCATCACCGCGTCGGATCACCTCGGCTGCTTCGCCGATTGCTTGTGTGCTGGCTGCACAGGCTGTGACACATGTGTTTGTGTATCCGGTGAGATTGAATCGGTGCGAAATGTTCGCTGCTGCCATGTTCACTAACATCATTGGGATGTAGTAGGGGCTCATGCGACCGACACCGCGCTTTACGCGGATTTCTGATTGCTGATCGGTCTCGGGAAGTCCGCCCGAACCACTGCCAATTAAAACTCCGACGCGGTCTAGGTCTTCTTGTTCGAAATCTAAACCAGAGTCTTCCACAGCTTGATCGGCCGCAACAATTGCGAACTGAGAAAAGCGTGCCATACGACGGGCTTCTTTGCGATCCATGTGTTCGGTGGGGTCGAAATCCTGAATCTCTCCCGAAACACTACAAGGGAATCCATCAGGGCTTACGAGGCTGATTTTACGAATTCCAGATTGACCGTTTTTGACGCCGGTCCAAAACTGTTCGACAGAGTTACCTAGGCACGTTATTGCGCCCATGCCGGTTACTACTACTCTTGTTTTGCTATTGCTGGTCATATATTCGTGTCAGAACTTTGTTTCTAAGGTTTCGGAGGGAGTTTGATGTCTGGATAGAGTTCAGGTTCGATATTGTGTTCGATCTCAACTATTTCCGCAGCGATAAACAGCGATCCGGTTCCGAGAATTAGGTCGTTTTCGTTTGCGAGATTTTTTGCCGCACTCAACGCATCCGATGTATTTGATGCAGATATGTGCACTGCAATTTTACTCTCACCCAACATTTTCGATAGTTCCAAATTGGTCAGAGATTTAGGATGTCTCGACTCGGTAGTGATGAAAATCGAGTTGAGATGTTGTAATTCTCGGGCAACTGCCGTCGGATCGTGTCCACGGACAGTCCCGAGGATGACGAATATTTTTTTACTGTGTGGGAATAGCGTTTCTACGGATTTCCGTAAGGCGCGTGCCGAATCGACGTTGTGAGCACCATCGACAAAAATTGGCGTGGGATTGGTGGTGACAAGTTGGTTTCGGGCTGGCCACTGGACGTTTTCGATACCTGTGCTAGTTTTAGCGGGATCGATTTTTATGCCAGTAGATTCGAGTTCAGAGATAACGGCAATGGCGGTGCTGGCATTGTCGATTTGGTGAGCGCCCAGAAGTTTTAGATGAGGCGTGAACATTGAGTTAAGCGTTTTGAGTTCAAGCTTTACGCCTTCGAGGCCGAGATTTTCTTCTTTAGTGATCGTGACAGTGGAGTTCGATTCGATTAAATTCGATCGTTGATCTGAGGCTTTAGCGCTGATAACTGTTTGAGCATTAGGGTATTGAGGAGCTGTTACGACTGGAATGCCTTGTTTGATTATTCCGGCTTTTTCACCGGCAATCAGTTCGATTGTGTTGCCGAGTACAGCCACATGATCGAGACTGATTGGGGTTATTACGGCAATTAAGGGAGTAATGATGTTGGTGGAATCTAGGCGTCCACCGAGCCCGACTTCGATCACGCTGATGCAGGCGTTTGCGTTGGCAAAGTGGCAAAACGCCATGGCTGTTTCTAGTTCAAACACTGAAACAACTCCGATATCGCCATCGGCTGTAACTTTTTCTACGGCTTGCCATAAGTCGTTTACGAGGTCGGTAAAGTCGGATTCGGAGATCGGTTCACCGTTCACTCGAATTCGTTCGGTGATTCTGTGAATCGAAGGCGAGGTGAAAAGTCCGGTTTTGTATCCGTTGGCGGCGAGCGCCCATGCGATCATCGCCGACGTGCTGCCTTTTCCTTTGCTTCCAGCGACGTGGACGTATTTTTGCCCGTGATGCGGGTTGCCCAAATACGAAAGCAGGCGTTCGATGCGTTGGAGATGAAAGTCGGGCGGGTCGTTGGCGCGAGACTTTCTTTCGAAGTCGGCGAGCGATAATAGCTTCGAAACGGCTGACTGATATTCGGTGTATTGGCGTGATTTGCTCGACATCGGTAACGATTATCTCTGCGAATGGGCTGGAATGTAATTGTGAACGCCGTTGAGGAGGTACGACTTTTTGAGTTCGATTGTTATTATTGTCGTTCTGATACCTGATATTCCTGACAACTTTAACTACGTTTAGCGTTGGTAGTTCGAATACCCACTACTTGAAGAGGCTCGGCGAATTCGTGAAATACCGCGACATTATTGAGAACGCCTTGAACGGCCACGGTGCCGATTACTGTGAAATACGAATCGAAGAGACGGACAACTCTCGTCTGACGTATCGAGGTAAATCACTCGATACTATTGCTCAGACCAGTGGCCTTGGCGGAAACGTTCGGGCCGTTACAAAAGGTGGCTGGGGTTTTGCCAGCTTCAACAGTTTGGACGAGCTGGCCAAAAAGGTTGCCGATGCAGTTGCGCAGTCGAAGGCTGTTGGTGGATCGAAGACTGAGCTTGGCGAGGTTGAGCCGCACGTTGATGTGGTTCCGGCGTACATTGTTGAGGACCCGACTGAAATTTCTCTTAATGAGAAGAAACGCCAGATGGACTACTACAACGACTTGGTGTGGTCGGTCGACGGGATTAACAGTGCCGATATCATCTATGGCGATACATCTCGGAAGACTTTCTTTGGTAGCTCGGATGGATCCTACATCGAGCAGCAGCAGATTCATGTCATATCGAGGATTTCCGCACAGGCTCGAAGTGGTGGTGATGTGCAACAGGCGGGATTTAGTCTTGGATCTCAGGGCGATTACGGATTGATTCGTGGTCTTGACGATAAGGTGGTCGACGCTGCGAAGAGGGCCGTCGCGCTTTTGGATGCGAAGTCACTTGAGGGTGGAGAGCGAACTGTCGTGCTCGATCCCGTTCTTGCTGGAGTGTTTGTTCACGAGGCGTTTGGTCATCTTTCTGAGGGTGACAACGTTTACGAGAACGAGAAGCTCAAAGAAATTATGTATATGGGCCGGAAGTTCGGTGGTAAGCACCTGAACTTCACTGATGGCGCTGCTATTCCTGCACTTCGTGGCAGTTTCAAATACGACGATGAAGGTACGCCTGCAACTCGTACAGCACTTGTTCGAGAGGGTGAACTGGTAGGTCGGCTCCATTCTCGAGAGACTGCGGCAAAACTTGGTGAGCAGCCAACGGGTAATGCTCGGGCCATTGGTTACAATTTCCCTCCGATCGTTCGAATGACTAACACGATCATCGAACCGGGCGAGGCGACCTTGGCTGACTTGCTTGCGGGTGTTGATGATGGGGTTTACGTGCGCAACTGGTACGGCGGTATGACGCAGCACGAGATGTTCACTTTCTCATCGGGTGAGGCGTACATGATTCGTAATGGTGAGATTCAAGAGGCAGTTCGCCCAGTAATGCTCACCGGCAACCTATTCGAGACTTTAGAAAACCTTGATGGAGTTGGAGATGATCTCGATATGAACCAGGGTGGTGGTTGCGGCAAGGGCGGACAGTCGCCTCTTCCTGTTTCTAACGGCAGTCCGCATATTCGAATTCAAAAATGCCTCATTTCCGGGGCGTAGGCGCGTTTTCGTCGACAATTTGTAATTACTTGTTCCAAGAGAAAATAATTTGAGCGAATCGCTATTAAACGCAGCAGCAGACAAGTTCGATGAGGCCGAGGTCTATCGAATCGAAATGGAAAGCCATCCGGTTTCATTTGAGTCGGGCAAGCTGAAAGAGATCATGCGGCGTGACACTTCTGGTGTTGCTTTGCGGGTAATAGATGACGGAAGAATCGGTTTTACTTCGACTACAGACGCTGCACGTGAGAGTGAGTTAGTTGATCGGGCAGCAACTCTTGCGCCGTTCGGATCGGAGGCTTCTTTCAGCTTTCCCGGGCCTTCTGAGTACCCGAGCGTCGATATTATCGATCCGGCCGTTCCTCAGGTTTTGCAAAAATCGATGATTAATACGGGCGAGGGCTTGATTGCGAAGCTGATGGACGAATGGCCCGACTTGCTGTGCGATGCCAGAATTGGATGGTCGACCGGGCGCGGCCGGATTATGAACTCGGCTGGAATCAACGAGACGTACGAACAGACGAGCTACTACTGTTCGCTTGGTGCTCAGTTGATTCGTGGTACCGATATGCTGAACGTATGGGCCGGCTATGGGTCGAGTCACCTGTTTGGCGAGGCTGAGCTTGATCGATTGCTTCAGACCGTTCGTCGGTCGTTGAGGTGGTCTAAGGAAACTGCGATTGCTACGTCAAGTACGGGCGAACTGCCGGTTATTTTCACTCCTCGTGGAGTTGGGGCGACTCTGCTTCATCCGTTGTTGTCGGGATTCAGTGGCAAGAACGTTGCTAACGGCTCGTCGCCACTTGGCGATCGATGGGGCGAGAAGATCGTCGACGAGCGAATATCTATCTATGATAATCCGCTAATCAATGGTGCAAGCGGTAGTCGACCTTTTGACGACGAGGGCATTGCGAGTCGCAAGCTTGGGCTTATCGAGAATGGTATCGCTGGTAGTCCGCTGTTGGATCTGCAAACGGCAGGTCAGCTTGGAATGACTTCGACGGGCGCAGCCGGACGTAGTTTGGCGAGCACTCCTTCACCAAGTTCTTCGGTTATAGATATTGGCGCGGGCGACACTCACTTTGAGGACATGATTTCTGGCATGAAAGAAGGACTGCTTGTTGAGGAGCTTCTTGGTGCTGGCCAGGGGAATGAGCTTGGCGGCGATTTCCGGGCTAACGTTTCATTGGGCTACAAGATTGAAAACGGCGAAATTGTTGGTCGGGTAAAAGACACGATGATTTCGGGCAATGTTTACAAAGTGCTCTCTCAGGTCGAACAGGTTGGCGATACTTCGGATTGGGTATTTGGATCGATGCGATCGCCAGCGCTTCAGTGCCTCGGAGTCGATGTGTCTGCGAAAGATGAGTAAGGCTAGAAGTACTGATGGGTCTCGACGAATTTCTAAATAAACTGCCTGAAGATGACGATGCGCCGATTAACTACGCCTCGTTGCCTGAGCTGTCACGCCTGACGAATCCCGAAGCTGAAGAATTTGGTGAGTTGTGGCTTGAATGGACCGACGAACGCGTTCTCGACATCGTGGAGCGAATGGTTGCACTTTGCGAAGAGCAGCCGGACGTCGAGTTTGAGGTTATCTACAAGCAGGGTTTAAGGCACCTTGATTCAGCTGTTAGGGTTGCTTCGTTAAAGGGACTCGAAGAGAGCGACGATCGTGCGCTGATTCGTCCGCTAGTCGATATGTTGAAAAACGATCCGGCGGTTGAAGTGCGTTCAGGAGCGGCGATTCCGTTAGCTTATCTTTCGGCTTTGGCTGAGACAGGCAGGCTTGGCCCTCGGTATAAGGATTCGTTGATCGAGAATTTATATAGTGTGTTGGATGATGAACGGGAAATTCAGGATGTGAAGTTGAAGGCGCTGGAAGCGGTGTCGGTTTTCACCGATCATCGACTTGCTGCTCATATCGAAGCTGCTTGGTCATCGGGAGATATTGACTCTCGGCAAAGCAGTCTTTTTGCGATGGGCCGGACTTCTGATCCGAAGTGGATCGATCATGTAATTCCTGATGTGGAACACGACGTTGCTTCGATTCGTTATGAGGCGACGATGGCGATCGGTGAGCTGGGGGATGAGCCTCATTTACGTGCGCTTCAGGCTGCACTTGATGATGAAGATTTGACTGTTCAGTTGGCTGCAATATCAGCTGTCGAGCGCATTGGTGGGGATACGGCGAAGGAGCAACTTCAGCAGTTGTTGGTTAGCACCGAGCCGCGTGTTGTTGAGCTTGTGCAGCAGGCTTTGCAGACGATGAAGGATGAAGAGGATCTCGATGAGGTTGTGACTCAGGAGATGGCTCGTTCGATGTTTGGCGCGACCGATACGCTGCCGGGAATCGATACGGAAGGTTACGAGCCTGCTGAAATTGAGGGTTGGGCGAATACACCTGATCCGAGCGCTGTTGATGATTTCGGTACGGGTGTTACGGATGAGGCGGAGGAGTTGGGTCTGGATCGCGGTGACCCGTTCGATATCGATTTGCCGCCGGAAGATCCGTGGGATCACGAAGAGAATTTCTAGAGGGCGTGTGGGTTAGTCGCGGTCGTTAGCTCTAACCTCCCCAATTCAGGGGAGGTTTAGTTTAGGTTTTCGGGCCACTTGATTTCTATGGATGATCGTTCGATTTCTTCGACGTCCATTTCTACCCCGAGCCCTGGTTTGTCGGATAACGTCAGTAGCCCGTCGTGAAAATTGAGCGGTTCGGTTATGAAGCGGTTGTAGCCAGATATGTGAGTCATGGCGTGTTCAAGTCGGTAGAAGTTCGGCAAAGTCATGCAGAGTTGGGCACCAGAAACGATCTGCAAAGTTCCCTGAGCGTTGTGTGGGCTAAACGGCAGGTGATATGCCTCGGCCATGTTGGCGATCTTGCGCATTTCGGAGATGCCGCCGGCCAAACAAATATCAGGCATGACGTAGTCGGTTAGTCGTTTTTCGAATATTTCTACGAAGTCGAAACGGGTGAATAATCGTTCACCGACGCTGATTGGTGCATTCAGCTGAGGGCGAACAAGTTCTAGTGCTACGTTGCTTTCGGCTGGTACTGGTTCTTCGAACCAGCCGATGTTGGATTCTTCAAATAATCGATTGCCGAGTCGAACAGCCGTAGGCACGTTAAAGCGGCCGTGGGCGTCGATCAATATTTCATGATTGCGGCCGACAATTTCCCGCACTGCGGTGACGATATTGGAGGCTTTTTCGGTGCCTTCTTCGGATAATCCGCCCGAGAGAAAACCATCTTCGTGCTCTGGAAACGGATCGAACTTTAGGGCGGTGTGCCCAGCGGGTAGGACTACGTTTCGGGCGGCATCTGCGTATTGCTCGGGAGTCACACAATTATCGAACCAGCCGTTGGCATACATGTCTACGTCATCACGCATTTTGCCGCCGAGCAATTCGTAGACGGGCTTTCCAGCAGCTTTTCCTGTGATGTCCCAAAGTGCGATATCCACAGCGCTTACTACAGCCGAGGTGATACCTCGTGCGCCGACAGAGGAGTGGCGTCGGAACATTTTTTGCCAGATAACTTCAATGTTTGTGGGGTCTTCACCGATCAGCAACTCTTTGGCTGCGAGCGCACCCAGTCCGACCATTTCGGAGCCGTGGTGTGGGAACGAACTGCCCTCGCCCCAGCCAGTGATTCCTTCATCGGTGTCTATTCGCAGGAACATCCAGCGAAGTGGTCTGGTGATTCCAGCCCATTCCCAGGTGAAGGGTTCGACCACGTAGGCTCGGACGTTGATGATTTTCATATTTGAGTGAGTTCCTTGATCAGTTTAGAGGTTGGGAGTAAGTATTTCTTAGCAGTTAGTGATGCTGAATCAGGTACAGGATTACGGCGCTGGGAGTTCGTATGCGAACTGTTACTGCCGTCTTGCTTGGCGGAAGGCCAGTTGGGCAGCGCCTAGGAGGCTTACATCGTCGCCGAGGCGAGTGGCTGTTAGCGGGATGGATCCGCCGTAGCCGGGTAGCGAATGGTCTATGACTGATTCTTGGAGCCGATCCCAATGGCGTTGTAGTCCTTGAACTACACCTCCACCGATTACGAGGGCTTCTGGGTTGAAGACGTTCAATAGCGAGCCCAGTCCGATAGCGACGTTTTCGATCGTTAGATCGACCACTTCTTTTGCTACTGGATCACCATCGTCCGCGGCATCGAAGACCATTCTTGAAGTGATGTTTTGTGGATCGCCTCCGGCAAGGTCAGCAAGTGCGCCTTCTCCGGTCCAGCGATCTCGGGCGGTGCGGGCGATGGCGGGTCCTGAGGCGTTACCTTCGAAGCAGCCGTCGCAGCCGACGTTGCATTGGTAGGCGCCGGTACGAACTGAGAGATGACCTACTTCGCCAGCCCCTCCGGATGATCCGGTGACCATTTCGCTATTGGCGATTATTCCGCCACCTACGCCGGTGCTGATGGTTACATAAATGAGATTTTCTGCTCCGACGTGATCGCCAAATCGAGTTTCAGCGAGGGCTGCGAGTGTTGCGTCGTGTCCAACCCAAACGGGTAAAGACATCGAATCGCCCAACCGGGGTTTCATAGTTTTGTCGTGCCAGCCGGGTAGGTTAGGTGGGTGATTATAGGTTCCGGTGGCGGGGCGAATTGGGCCTGCTGTCGAAACTCCTATGCCGACGATTTCAGCTCCGGTTGGTGCAGTAGCGAGAGCAGCTTTGAGGAGCTTGGCCAGACGATCGCTGGCATTATCGATTCCTCTTTTGGGTTCTGTGTTTATCGATCCGCGTCCTGTCATTCGACCTTCGGAGTCGATGAGGGCGGCCCGGATGTTTGTTCCACCAATGTCGGCGGCGAGTGCGAACTGGGTATTTGAAGTGGTCACGCTCGAGATGGTAGCAGTTGAGTTATTGCTCCGGGCGTGACTAGCGTGACTTGGCTATGAGTCGCATTTGCGTTAGTAGCGCTCGTCGTAATCGGATGATCCGGCTCCACATCGTAGTCTCCCCACTCTAACTTCCTCGATCTGTGGGGGCATTGGTCGCTTTAACAATTCGTGCTTGTTGTGGGTGCATATCGCGTTCATGATTGAACTATGTCCGAAATTGTTCACAATATAGATTTAACCTCAGTTCCTCATAAGCCCGGTCAATCACTCGACCTTGAGGCGAAGCGCCTGCGCGCTTGGAACCGTTTGTCGGATGAGGAGAAAGAGTGGATTCTCGAAGCTTGGGATCTGACGGGAATGATTCCGTCGGCTCCTGCTTTCAGAGAATTGAAGAGCGCTGGCGACCGTGTGCTGTATGTACTGGTTGGTACCGAAGAGAGCCTGACTCCGTTGGAGTTGTGTTATCTCATGATCGCTCGCTGGTTCCGGAACATTGATCCGGCGACTGCACGGGCGAAGATGGCTCAGCTTGTGAACCAGGGTGCGGCTCGATATACGGGCATCGGGCGAACGATGGGTACAGAGGTTGGGCTAGAACGACTCGAAGAATTGGCTCAGGCACGTCGTCGTCTATCAAGTGACGATGATGACAGCGAAGAACGTTCAGACCATCGCACTACAACTTCGAGGAGCCGAATTGTCGATCGTGGCGACTCGGCTGATTCAAACTTCGGCAATCGAAGGTCACCGACCGGACGTTACCGTAGCGAGATTCCGAATGACGGTGGTCGACCTGGAAAACCAAGAGACCGCGGCGGAGATGATGACGAACAACGTGGATCAGGTCGCAATGATCGAAGAGACGACTCACGGGGCGAACCTGGCAATAATTGGCGTGGTTCACGTACCGACGATCGTGGACGAGAATTTCGATCACCAAGACGTGATGATCTAGACGACCG